>JBEKKC010000037.1:0-29905 GCA_050010915.1 Tepidisphaeraceae bacterium
ACCGCCACCGCCGTTCTCCAGCAATGGGGGACCAGCGGCGACTCCGGGCCTTGGGCCAGCATGAAACGCTCGGATGCCGAATCCAATCTTGACGATCCCCTGCTTCCTTTGTTCGAGCAGTCCACGAACGTCTCCGACTGGATCACCACCATCGTCCGCGACCGCGGCGGTAGCGAGGCGCCCACCAACATCCGTTTCAATCCCGACGCGTTTGTCCTCAGCCGGTATCTGCCCGGCCTGCTGGCGCGCGTGAGCGCCAGGCCGACCGCATTCTGGACCGACCGCTTTCCGGCCGTCGAGGCCGAGTTGTTCCCCTCCCCGTTGCTCCTCCTGGCCCGCCGCGTTGACGAGGGGCATGGACTTCGGTGCGTTGAAGCCCAGGTCAACGGCGCCGGCTGGCTGAGCCGATGGTATTTCCAGGCCAACGCGGCGCTGGACCACGCGGATTTCGCGGGCGATTTGCACCTTCGCCCCAGCAGCGAGGCCGAGGTTGAGGCCGCCTTCGCCGGCGATCGACGCTTGACGATCCAGCCACGGTAGCCGACCATGGATGAATGCTTGGCACGCGCTGGTTGGCAGGGATTTTCCTTCTGGTTTTCGCCGTTCCGCTGATCGCCCGGGCGCAGACGGCGCCGGCCGGTCCGACCCCTTCCACCGAGCCGTCGATTCATAAAACGGACCTCCTCGGCCCGAAATTCACCAGCCACCTTCACGGCATCGAATTCCAACCGCCTCTGAATTGCACCCGCATCGACAAGACCGCGCCGGATTCCATCGTCGAATTCGACCGCGACGATTACGACTGGCAACTCAAGGTCTGGAGCGTCCGTCTCGAACGATCCTTGTCCCTGTCGGTGCACAAGGACCAGTTCGGGACCGAGCGGGATGGCGTGATGGAGATCACGCTGGCCAACATCAAGCGGCAATCGCCCGACGTCGAGGTGCTTCGCGATGAACTCATCAGCGTCGGGCGCGTCCGGGTCGGGATCATCGCCGTCCGGTATGAAACCGCCGCCCACGACCGCCGATTCACCCAGCAGGCCATCGTCGAGGCCCCCGATGCCGACGACAGGCTCTATTACTTCCTGGACTTGACCGGCCCCGGCAAGCCGCGGCTCGAGGCCAACGACGTCGTCAACCCCGCTGAAAAGCTTGCCTACGACACCTTCGGCCAAGTCGTCGATTCGATCGTTTTGCTCGACCGGACCAACCTGGTGGATTTCCAGCGACAGTCGCTCTACGGCACCATGGGCCTGTTCGTGCTCTGGAACGCGGACAATTCCGCCATGGTCCGGTCCGCCCTCCTCCCCGAGCAGTATCAGCGGATCATCAAGGACGGCCAGGACGTCGGCTACCAGCACGTCGTCGAGGAATTTGAACCGAATACGAAATCCCCGGAAAGCTCTATCCTGAAGATCGGCGTGCGCTCGCACCTGTCGTCGGCGCGATCGCAACAGTCGTCACGGCAAACCCTTTTTTGGGACACCGAGACCTGGATGTTCAGTTCCGCCGACCACAAACACGAGCACTGGAAGACCGCCGCCCGCTGCACCGACGATCGCGGGCGGTTGATCGACAGTTTCTCGCAGGTCGGGGTCAGTGACGAGCAGACCAAGGCCTTCGCCATCGAACCGCGGCCAGCCCCCGACGGATCGCTTCTTCCCCAAGAGGGTGAAAACAACACCATGCGAACCGGGCCGCTGGGGCAGGGGAACGTCGACATCGAGAGCCGCCGAACCCTCGAGGTCAACACCACTCACCAGGCCACCCAGCTCAATCCCTTCCATCTCGACGTCCCCGTGTTTTACGTCCCCCAGGCCTTCAGTTATCTCCTTCCGGAAATTCTCCCGCTCAAGCCCAAGAGCTACATGTTCGCCACCTTTGTCCCCAATACTCCGGACAGTTCCCCCGCCGCCGCCATTGGAAACGTCATGGCGCGCTACGTGGAGGTTTTGCCGATTCGCCACGTCAAATTCCGCGGCCAGGAGTTCGACGCCGTCCCCATCACCGACAAAATCACCCTCGATGGCCCGGTGACCACGTTTTACCTGAGCATCGACGGCAAATTCCTCGGCAGCACCGCGTCAATCCCGGCGGGAGACCTGACCACGACGCTTGAAGTCGTTCCCACCGACGTCCAGACCCTGGGCCACATCTGGAACCGCCCCGATCTGTCTGCCCCGAACGAGCCGCCGGCGGACACGGACAACCCTTTGCCCCATTCCCCGCCATAGCCGTCCGAAAATTTCTTCTTCCCGCACCCCGTTTTGGACCGATAATCTCTTACGGAAGGCTCATGGTGCGCGCACTGGCCAAAACCCTGGTTTTGACGCTTCTGGTCCTCGTCGGATCGGGCGGTCTGTTTTACTATTACACCCACACCGCCGCCCAGCGGCAGATCGAGCAACTCCAGCAGAAGAATCAGCAGCTTCAGCAGATTCGCCAACGCCTGGAAACCGACCGCCGCATCGCCAGGATCCTGGTCACCGAGCAGAAAACCGTCGGCGATCAAATGCAGACGACGCTGCTGTTCCAGGAAAACGCCCCCGACGGCACGGCCTTCCCGGCCAAGAAATTCACCATCAACGGCAACGAAGCCCACTTCGACGCCCAGGTCATCAAGTTCAAGGATCAGTACGTCGAGGCCGGCGACCCCTTCCGCGGGCAGGCCATCTTGCTCTTCCTCCGCGTGTACGGCGCCGACCAGGCCCCCGACGCCGGATTCCCCATCGACCCGCCCGGTTCCATCCCCGACGTTTATCGCGGATTGGACCCGCAGGTCTCAAATTTCCAGCAGGATTTGTGGAACAATTTCTGGAAGCTCTACAACGACCGCGATGCCCGCGACGCCCGTGGTATCCGCGGAATGAACGGCGAAGGACTCTACGGCCAATTCAACCCCGGCCACGTCTACACGATCACCCTCCGCTCCGACGGCGACGGCACCATCAACGAAGAGCCGCTGGATCCGATGTACAAACAGGCGATGGGACAATGAACTCCTCAAGCCGCGGGATTGCCATCCCGCGGTCTTCGAATTCCCGATGTGTTATCTCTGGGTCGGCGATTTATCCGTCGTCGCCAGGACATGTCCGAGATCCCCAAGTGCCGCCGACATGTTGCCCACGCATTGCAGCGTGAGTTTCTCGAGTAGCGAGCCGGCATCCTTGGCCGCCCTTTGCCCCTTCTCGCCGAATTCCGCTTTCAGGCGCTCGATCCGGGCATAAATCTCCACAAGCTCGCTGGAATCCAGCTCCTCTCCCCGCTCGACGTGCCGCGCCAGTTCTACGATAAGTTTTGCTGCATCAGACATTTGGATTCCATCTGTAAACAAGTTAACTCAGTAAACAAGTTAACAAAGCATCGGACGCAGGCGTAAAATAACTTGATTATTCTTGCGTTAAGATGCGTCTGGCGCCCCATCCCAGGCCCACAGCACGATGTTCTTCATCAATTGCAAGGCATAATCCGACTGATACCCGGCGATCCCCCAGGCATCGGTTCCCAGCAATCCGCTGGTCATGTCCAGCGGCAAAATGATGATCCGGCCCTGGCCCGCCTTCACCATCATCGGCCGCCAGTCCGTCACGTCCGTGTAGGAGCGGACAAACTGCCGAACCTCCGGTTGCGACACGTCGGTCATTCCGTTTGCGCTGGCGGTGACCAGCGGATTCGATTGGCCCACCGGCTCGATCCGCGCGGCGGGGAACATTCGCAGCAGAAGATCGTCGTGCACGCTTTGGAGGAATTCATCCGGCATCCCGCACGGCTCGATCACCAGCACGCCGCCGCCTTCCACGTATTTCTTCACCGATTGAATCTGCGGCTCGTCGAGATTCAGCTTTTGGGTTCCGACCAGATGGGCGATCGGGGCTTTACAATCGCCGAGGTTTTCCATGGCGACGGGCTGCGGATCGATATCGAGGCTGGTCTGTTGCCGGAACCATCTTCGCGCCCGCGGCCACGCCGCCGGTTCCGGGTCCCAGTTCCCGTTATAGCCGATGCGCGCCAGCGTAATGGATGCCGCCGGCTCGTCCGCGGGCATCGCGACGTAATCCGACTCCAACCGGTTTTTCAGCTCGCTTTTTCCCGCCGCATACAGCGAAAGGTTCACCCCCAGCTCGAACGCCGCTCGCGCCACGCGATTCTGCCGAAGCTGCCAGAATATCGTTACGTCCGTCGGCCAATGCATCATCAGGATGCGCGACCCGTTGGTGATCGCGCGGATTTTGGGCTGGTCCGAGAGACGGTACGACACCGAGAACAGCACGTGATCCGCCGGCAGGTCGATCCACGAGTATTGCGGAAAAAGCTCCTTTCCCAGCTTCTCCACGAACCGCGAAAACCGGTCATCTCCTCCATCCGCCTGGGTCAGCAGCATTCCGCCGTTTTCGACGTACTGCTTGATTTTCGCCTTGTCGTCGTCGCTGAGATTTGGCGGCGTGTCGCCGGCCAGGTAAAGGATCGGGCTGTCCGTCCAGTCGAGCCAGTCGTGATCGAGCGGCACGACCTGCCAGTTCAACGGCCGCTCCAGTTCCGCGCTGGCGAAGCGAGCCAGGTTGGCGACGTCGCGGGGGCGATTGGCCCAATGGCCGTCGTATCGCAGCTTGTTCATCAGGATCGGATGCCGCCCGCGAGCCAGGAACAGCAGGGCGAACGACGTATCGACGACGGTGTCGAACGGATCGCCGGATCTTCCCCACGAGCCGTCGGCGCTCTGCGCCGCGATGATGTCCGCCGCACCCTGACGATACCAATCGTTCGAGCCGTAATATTTGAATCCCGACGCCAGCCCCGTCCGCTCCAGGCCGTACAGCGCGTAATAGGTATAAAAGTCCGCCGACTGCGGCAGCGCGATCACGCTGTTGTCCCCCGATTCCAGCCATTTCAGGGCTTTGGCCAGCGCCGGGCTGAACGGCGCGCGGCCCACCCTGTCTCCAAACTCCTGCCCGTCCAGATAGTCCTGCGCCACGAACAGCGATGCGATCCCCGCCAACGTCATGGACCGGCTCGGATCGGTCTGGTCCGCGCGATAGCACCATTCGCCGTCGGCAAGCTGATATTTGGTCCAATGGGCCCGCACGTCGCGCCAGAATTCCGAGGGAATCTGGATTCCCACTTCCGCCCCCGACCATACTCCCAGCAGGCCATATTGCGAATTTGAATTGTCCCAGAACGAAAAGTTCGTTCCGCGCGGAAAGTCGTTGTTATAAGTGAATTCCCCGCCCTGCTGCGACTTCAAGAGCCATTCCGCGTCTTCCCGGATCATCGCATGGTCCTGCGGCCGGTCGTTCAGCGCCAGCGCCGTCGCCCGCAGCGCGCGGGCGTACGTCACGTAGTCGGTGGACATGGGAAACTTCTTCATCGCGTCGATCGCGTTGATCATGAACGCGTTGTGGATGTCCAGACGCTTGTCTCGCGTCGCCAACTCCGCCTGCATCAGTGCGTAGACCGCCAGCGTGTCCAACCCCTCGTAATGTTCGTAAGTTCCGGAAAGCTCCGGGCCGCTGAATCGGCCGAGAAGGTAATCCACGCCTTTGGAGATTGCCCCGCCGATCTGGGCATCCGCCAGCCCGCTCGCCGGCGGGATGTCCGGCCGGATCGGCGGGTGCCGGTTCACCACCCGCCTCGGAGCAGCCGGCGGCGCGGGAATCGGCGTCTGCGCAGGCGCCGGCGTTGGAAGCATCCACAGACTCTGGCTCGGCTCGGTCGCTGCCGGGACGTCCGTTTCGGGTGCGGGCTGCGTTGACGGCGCGGTGGCCGGAGCTTGGGCCACGTTCCCGCCGGGCGAAGGCGAAGCCTCCCCTGGGCTTGCTCGGCGCCCCGCCGTCAACTGCTCGAACAGCGCATCCCGCCGCAGCCACGATCGGGCCAATTCCTGTTGCAAAAACGGATCGCTGATCGTCTGCCCGGCAACCAGATGCTCCAGTTCCTGGTATTTGTTATAGGCCAGCCGGTTGTCGCCGGCGACGGCCAGTTGCTCCGCCGCGTCCTTCAGCGTCAGGATCTCGTCTCGATGCACCTGTTCCCAGGTGACGGCCGCCGGCTGGCCCCGAAGCAGCCATAGCACGCCGATGATCATCGCCACCACCAGCGTCGCCCCGACTCCCCAGATGATCGTTCGCCGGCGAATTTCCTCTTGCTCGACGGTCAGACCCGGCGAGCGGCGCATCAGCGAATCGATTCGTGACCCCATCGGCGGGGGGATCCAAACCAAATCCCGGCTTGCGGATTGCGGCGGGAGCATCTGTTCGGAAAGCGGCGTCGGCGACCAATCCGGCGGCGTCGCGGGCGGCGGGGCCGGCTGCGGGGGCGATTCCTGATGCGCCGTCCACTGCACCAGGTCCGATTCGTCCATCTCCACGTGCACTTCCCCCGCCGCCGCCGCTGCCGCCTGGTGGGTCAGGTACGTCTGCTCCACCGCCTCGGGGGCCTGTTCCACGTCCTCCGGTTGAATTTGCTCGAATGGCGAAATCGGCGGCGGCGCCGCGTCAGCCGGCGCCGCGGCCGGCGTTTCGGTCGCCGATGCAATCGCCGTATCCTCCGCCGCCGCGGCCAGCGCATCCGGTCCAGTCGCCGGAACATCCGGTGGGACCTCCGGCGGCGGCGTCAGCCGATTCACCGCCCCGCACGCCGGGCAGATCGTCAGCTTCCCTGCCAGGTTGCTGGCAAACCACAGGATCTTCCCGCATTGTGGACATTGATAGGTGAAAACCATGCGATGTCACGTCCCCAGGCGTATTTTGGGGTGCGGCCATTGTAAGCGCCCGCATCCTTCCCCCAAAACGTCCCGGACGTTTCCGCGGCGCAGCTCTTGCCCTTCTCCCGCCCGCTTTGCCAAATCCCGCCGAATCGCTATCGTTTCGCCAGGAGCCTCTTATGATCAAAATTGCCATGATCGGCGCGGGAAGCGTCGTCTTTTCCAAGAATCTCACCGGCGATATTCTGTCCTATCCCGAGTTCCGCGATGCCGCCCTCAGCTACATGGACATCGACTCCGACCGCCTGGACGTCGGCATGAACCTTTGCCGGAAGGTGGCCCAAGCCCTGGGCGCTTCCCCAAAGATCGAGGGAACCCTGGACCGCCGCCAGGCCCTCCGCGACGCGGATTTCGTCATCAACATGGTCCAGATCGGCGGATTTGATTCCACCCTCGTGGACTTTGAAATCCCCCGCAAATACGGCCTGCGCTTCACCATCGCCGACACCACCGGCCCCGGCGGACTCTTCCGAGCGCTGCGCACCTTTCCCATGCTCACCGGCCTTTGCCGCGACATGACCGAGCTTTGCCCCCACGCCCTGCTCCTGAATTATTCCAATCCCATGTCCATGAACATGCAGACGATCTATCGCACCAGCGCCGTCCGCGCCGTCGGGCTGTGCCACAGCGTTCAGGGAACCTTTCTGCAACTGATGGACTACCTCGGCGAAAAGCCCGACCAGGTCTCCTTTCTCTGCGCCGGCATCAATCACATGGCGTTCTATCTCAAGCTGGAAAAAAATGGAGTGGATTTATATCCCCGGCTTTTCGAGGCGATGGAGAAGCCCGAAATCTTCAAAGGCAACGCCGTCCGGTTCGAGCTGATGAAACGGCTGGGATATTTCGTCACCGAAAGTTCCGAGCACAACGCCGAGTACAACGCCCATTTCATCCCTCATGGCTCGGACGTCGTCCAGCGCTTCGCCGTGCCGCTCGACGAATATCCCCGCCGCTGCGACGCCATCATCGACGAATTCGAGCGCATGAAAACCATCGGCAAAAGCGCCGAGAAGATGGAAGTCCATCGCAGCCAGGAATACGGAAGCACGATCATCCACTCGGTCGCCACCGGCGCGCCGAGCGTGGTCTACGGCAACATGCCCAATCGCGGAGCGATTTCCAATCTGCCCGCCTCCGCCATCACCGAGGTCCCCACCCTCGTGGACGGCAACGGCCCGCAGTTCACCACCGTCGGCGAGTTGCCCCCGCAACTGGCCGGCTACCTCCAGCCGCACCTCACCCAGCACGAGCTTTTCATCCGCGCCGCCCTGGAGGGCCGCCGCGATCACGTTTATCAGGCCGCCATGTTCGATCCGTTGACCGCCGCGGTATTGCCGTTGGACAAGATCGTCCAGATGTGCGACGAACTGATCGCCGCCCACGGCGATCTGCTCCCCAAGCTCCCCGCGAAAACGCTCGTGCCGACCAGCGGAAAGAAGTATCCATCCGCCGACATGAAGGCGTATCGTCAGAGCTGGGAAAACGTCAAGGCCGCCGCCAAGCAATCGCATTCTGTTTAGCCTCCGATCGGAAATCGAGGATGTACCGACCCAAACATTGGCAAATCGATTCGCCGAACGCCGGGGCGGCGGAATTGGCCGGAAGGCTGAAGGTTTCGCCGCTGATCGGGCAGATGCTGCTCAATCGTGGAATCTCTGGTTTGGACCAGGCGCAGGCGTTTTTGCATCCGAGCCTGAAAACGCTGGCCGAGCCGGAATTGTTGCCCGGTTTGACCGCCGCGGCCCAGCGCATCGCCAGGGCCATTCGGGACGGGGAAAAGATTGTCATCTACGGCGACTATGACGTGGATGGCATCACGGCCACGAGCATTCTCTGGCATGCGATCACGCTATTGGGCGGGAAGGTGGATGCGTATATTCCGCATCGCATTGACGAAGGGTACGGGCTGAATTCCGAGGCGTTGGGGCAGATCATCGACAACGGGGCCAAGCTGATCGTCACCGTGGATTGCGGGATCACCGCGCTGGAGCCGGCCGGCGTGGCCCGCCAGCGCGGCGTCGATTTGATCATCACCGATCACCATCATTGGCACGGCGATCCGCCGGCGTTGCCGGATTGTTACGCGATCGTGCATCCGCGGTTGCCGGCGACGGCGGCGGCGGCGTATCCCAATCCGAACCTCTGCGGCGCCGGGGTGGCGTTCAAGCTGGCGTGGGGAATCGGGCGGGCGATGCTCGGCGCTTCCCGCGTCAGCGAATCCTTCCGCGAGTTTCTCATTGAAGCCACCGCCCTGGCGGCGCTGGGAACCATCGCCGACGTCGTGCCCCTCGTCGGCGAGAACCGCGCGCTGGCCCATTTCGGCCTGAGCGGACTTCAGCAGAGCAAGTTGACCGGCATCCGCGCCCTGATCGAATCGGCCGCCCTCACCGGCAAAAATCTGGACACCTACGACGTGGGGTTTCTGCTTGCCCCGCGATTGAACGCCTGCGGCCGGCTCGGCCATGCCGCGCTGGCCGTGGAAATGCTCACCTCCGCCGGTGAATCGCGCGCCCGCGAGATTGCGGGTTATCTCGAAGCCCAGAACCGCGCCCGCCAGGCCGTGGAAAAACAAATCCTCGACCAGGCCCTGGCCCAGATCGAATCCAACGGATGGGCCGCGGATGGACATCGGGCGCTGGTGCTGGCCGCCGAAGGCTGGCACGCGGGGGTCATCGGGATTGTCGCTTCGCGCATCGTCGATCGCTTTTGCAGGCCGACCGTCATGGTCGCCCTGGGCAACGGCCCCGGTCAGGGCAGCGCCCGTTCGATTCCGGGATTCCATCTGGCCCGGGCCCTGGAATCGTGCGCGGATCATCTGGTTGCCTACGGTGGACACGAGATGGCGGCGGGGCTGAAAATCGAAGCGGCCCATCTCGATGATTTCCGCCAGGCGTTTTGCCGCATCGCCGATTCCCTCGTGACCGATGAGATGCTCGTTCCGCGGCTTCGCGTGGAATGCGTGGCCGATCTTTCGCAGGTGACCGAGGGGCTGATCAACGATATGCAGCGCCTGGGCCCCTTCGGGCACGGAAACCGCCGCCCGCTGCTCTGCATCGAGAACGCGACCGTCGCCGGCCCGGCCCGGCGCGTGGGCAAGACCGGCGATCATCTGCAACTGACGGTCAAGCAGAACCGCCGCACCATGCGCTGCATCGCCTTCGGGGCCGGCGACCAGATCGATCGGCTGACGCCCGATACCGCCCTGCGCCTGGCGGTCGAGCCCTCGATCAACGAATTCAACGGCCGCCGCAACGTCGAACTGGCCGTGAAGGATTTCCAACTCCTCTCCCAAGCCGCGGGATAGCCATCCCCCGGGCCTCCAACGCCGGGTTGATTCCACTATTCCCACCCTTCGACTTGCCAAACCACCCGTTGTCGGCACAATGCCGTCGTTGCGGTATGCGAGGGATTCGTCTGTTTCCATCAGGAGGCTGTCTTGAAGAAGATTTGCTGGCCGACTTGTTTTCTGGCGGCGCTGGCGATGGTTTTGGGTCGGGCGGCGGTTCGGGCCGATAGCGTCGTCAGCCCGTTCGTCGACTCGCAAACCAATGCCGTGATTTATCTCGACTTTTCCTCGATCGACATGGATACGGTCGACGCCTGGCAGCAGAAGGTGATTGCGGCGATTCCCGATCCGGCGGATCGCGCCAGACAGCAGGTGGACGCGCAGAAAGGAATCACCCGCGCGAAAAAATGGATTTCCGATTTCAAGACGGCCGGGGGGAAGGATTTGTACGTCGTGGTCTCGCTGGCCGGGATGATGCAGGGAGCGCCGGGGGGATTGGTGATCCCGCTCAACGGGGCCGACCCCGAGGTCCTGGCGAAGGTTTTTCCGCAGAGCAATGCTCCACCCCCCGATCCGAACAATCCGAACGCCGCGCAGATCACCCGCATGCAGCCGAAGACCGCGGTGGTCGGGACCGCCATGGTTTATTCCACCGGAGCCGGAGTTGAGAAGCTCCAGACCCCATCGACCGAGCCGCGCCCCGATTTGACCGATGCGTTGACGGCCGGGGGCGCCTCGCCCGTGCGGATCGCACTGACGCCCGGCACGCTGAAGAACAATCCGTTTTTCGCCATGATGATGAACGCCGGCAGGCGCGGGGCCGGCCCCAACCAGCCGGGCGGGCCTCAGATCCCGTTCAGTGAGCCGCAGTGGGACGCCGTCACCTGGATGAGCGCGTCCCTCAATCTTCCGCCAAAGGAATCCGCTTCCTGCACCATCCAGTGCAAGGACGCCCCTTCCGCCAGTGCCCTCGCCGACCTGATCAATCAGAAAATGCAGGATGGCAAGGCCGATCCCGCCAAGCGAGGCAACATCAGCCCCGAAGACTACGATAAACTGATCTCCGCGGTGAAGCCGACCGTGACTGGCGATCAGGTGGTGATCGCGGTCGATCAGGACACCATCGACAACGTCATCGGCCCGATCATGGTGCGCTCGATGCAACGCGCCGGGCCAGGCCCGGCCGCCCCGGGCCCAGCCGCCCCGCCCCCGGCTGACAACAATGGGATGTAATCCGGGCCATCGCTTTAGACATTTCCCCTTTTCCCAGCCAGCGCTGATGGACTAGAATCACGGGATCGGCCCCGGTCGGAATTAACTCGCATAGATAGAGGAGTCGCCCATGTCGCTTCAATCACTCATCGCAACCGGAACCAAGCTCTGGCTCGATTCCATCGAGCCCCAGCTCGTGCGCAAAAACCGCGCCCTGGGCGCTACCGGGGCAACTTCCAATCCCATCATCGTCTCCGGCATTCTCGAGTCCGGCTCGCAGGACGATGCGATGACCGCCCTGATGGAAGGCGGCGGCAACGATGAGTCCGTCGCCTGGGCCATGACCGACAAACTCGTCTCCGCGGCCCAATCCGTCTTTCTCCCGGTTTGGGAGCAGACCCGCGGCAACAACGGGTACGTCAGCTTCGAGCTCGATCCGCTGCTGGAGGATTTGCAGTTGGCTCCCAAGTCCATCCCCGAACGTACCCGCCGCTACGTCGAACTGGGCAAGAAATGGGCCGCGGGACACAAAAACCGGATGATCAAGGTCCCGGCCACCCCCGCGGGACTGGGCGCGATCGAGGACTTGGCCGCCGCCGGGATCACCCTGAACGTCACCCTGATCTTTTCCGAGCGCCAATACAAGATCGCTCGCGACAACGTCTGGCGCGGCGCGCAACGCCGCAAAAACGGCACCGGCGCTTTCAAGAGTGTTTACAGCATCTTCGTCAGCCGCGTGGACGTTTACACCGAAAAATACGTCCCAACCCTTTCACCCGCGGCGCAGGGAATGGTCGGAATCGTCAACGCCAAGCGGCTCTGGCAACTCAACCAGCAGTTTTGGAAAGACAAGAACCTGCCGTTGCAGCAGGAGATCATTTTCGCCAGCACCGGCACCAAGAAGCCCACCGATCCGCCGGATAAATACGTCGAGGCCCTGGCCGGCAGCGACATCCAGACCAATCCACCCGCCACCAACGACGCGGTCGAGAAGCTGAACAAAACCTATACCCGAACGGTGGACCAGATGCCGCCCAAGGCCGTGCTCGACGAAATCGATGCCAAGGTGGATCAACAGAAGATGGAAGACAAGCTGATGGAAGAGGGCGCCGCCAAGTTCGCCGATCCGCACAAGGCGCTGCTGAAACTGATCGACCAAAAGCGATCGCAGTTGGCGGCGGCGAAGTGAGCGGGCAAGCGATCGTGGGGTGCGTGACACTTGCTGCGGAGAATTTCCCCCTCCCCATGTACTCAGGGGGAGGGTTGGGGTGGGGGTCGAACGTCGATTGGCCCACGAAACCCCCACCCTAGCCCTCCCCCTGAGTACATGGGGAGGGGAAGAACAGGGCGTGCAGAATGTGTCACACACCCGCGATCGTGCGCCGTCGGCTGGCCGTGGTCGCCGCATGTTTCGACGAGGATTTTCGCTCCGCCGCAAAAATCGCCCGCGCCGCCGGTTTCGCCGCACTTCAACTCGATTCCCGCCTGGGCGATCTGGACGTCCTGTCCCTCTCCCAAAGCGGAAAACGTGAATTGCAATCCATCCTGCGATCCAACGAACTCGACCTGGTTGGATTGCGTCTGGACCTCGGCGGCAAAGGTTTGACCGCCGATGTCGACGCCGCCCTGGACCGCATCGAAAAGCTCCTGGCCGCCGCCGCCGGATTGCAATCCCCGCTCCTCTGCCTCGATCCGGGCCCGATTCCCACCGATCAAGTTGTCGATGCCGCCCTGTCCGAACTCGGCCGCCGCGCCGATCGCCACGGCGTGACGATCGCTTTCCGCGGCGAATTGGCCGCCTTCGCCGCCCTCGACCGCGCGTTAAAAACCGCCGCCTGTCCCTGGTTCGGCCTCGATCTCGACCCCGTCGCCATCCTCAAGGACGATTGGAGCATGGACGAAATCTTCTCTCGTCTCGGCGGACAAATCCGCCACGTCCGAGCCCGCGACGCCCTCGCCGGCCCCGACCACCGTACCAAGCCCGCCGTGATTGGAACCGGCTCCGTGAACTGGCCGCGATTGCTATCCGATCTGGACGCCGCCGGCTATCACGGCTGGATCACGCTGGACCCGGTGGAGCTTCCCAATCGCCGCGCCGCCGCCACCGCCGGCGCAACCTCGCTCTGGCGAGCGTAGACCGCTTCCAGTTGCATTGCGGCATTCAGCATCCCCGAAAGCCCGCGGATGTTCATCCGCGGGTTCCACTCCTTGTGCAAAACTCCAAATCGAACCGCCGAAATTGTTGGTCCGCCATTTCATCCCTTGACGCCACGAATGATTAGTGTTATATATCTATAGTCACTTGGGGACTTGGCGTGTTCATCCGCATCGAAACATCCTCGGGAATGCCGATTACCCGGCAGATCACGGATCAGATTCGCTCCCACGCCGCCAGCGGAGGGCTGATGCCGGGGGATCGTCTGCCCAGCGTGCGCCAGCTTGCCAAGGAATTGGCCGTCAACCCAAACACCATTCTTCACGTTTACGAGCGTTTGACGGCCGAGGGATTGCTGGAACGCCGGCAGGGGGATGGAACTTATGTCTCCCAAAAGTTGCCGCCGGGCCGGGCCAAGGCCCAGCGCGAACTGCTGATCCAGGAGATCGATCGCCTTGGACATCGTGCTTTCGATCTGGGGATCACTTCGGACGAGGTCCATGGTCTGATCGATGAATCCTTCGCCCGCGTCCAAAAGGAGCGGGCGAATGCCGGGAAAGGTCGTGCCTCATGAGCGAAACGCCGGTCATTCAGTTGCAAGGCGTGCGAAAATCCTTCGGCCGCAACGAAGTGCTGAAGGGACTCGATCTGAGCGTCCCGCCCGGCCAGACGGTTGCGTTCCTCGGTCGGAACGGCGCGGGCAAGACGACCACCATTCGCATGCTGCTTGGCTTGTTGAAATCGGACGCCGGAGAGGTGCGCGTGCTGGGATTGGATCCTCAAAAGAATCCAATGGAAGTCCGCCGTCGAGTCGGCTACGTCGCCGAGGACCAGACCATGTTCGGATGGATGCGGGTGGGGCAGCTTCTCTCGTTCATCGCGCCGTTTTATCCGACCTGGGACCGCGAGTGGGCCAGGCAATTGAGCGATCGGTTTGAATTGCCGCTCAAGACCCGGGTTCGACATCTCTCCAAGGGCCAGAGCGTTCGGGTGGCGCTGCTGTTGGCGCTGGCGCACCGGCCGGAGTTGGTCATTCTGGACGATCCGACGCTCGGCCTGGACCCGATCATGCGCAAGGAATTTCTGCGCGATCTCGTTACCCACCTGCAAGGCGAGCGCGTCAGCGTTTTTTTCAGTTCCCATCTGCTCTACGAGATCGAGCCGGTGGCCGATTCGGTGGTGATTCTGGACCACGGCCGGGTGGTGCGCCAGGCGGCGACGGATGAATTGCGCTCCGCCGTCAGGCGGCTGGTGACGCCGCTGGAGGCCCAGACGGTATTGCGCACCTTGCCGGGCGTGCTCGATTTCGCCCGGCTTGGCCGGCAGGCAATCGTCGTGGTGGAAGACATCGCCGCGGCGCGCCCGATTCTGGCGGCGGCAAATGTGACGGCTCAGGAAATCGAACTGAATCTCGACGAAATATTCGAGGCTTACGTGATCGGTCGAAAGGAGGGCGCGGATGCCGAACCTGCTTTGGAAAGAGTGGCATGAACAAAGCTGGAAGCTCGGCTTTGGCTGCGTAGTGCTGGGCGCCCTGGCATTGATCGGATTGCACTCGCGCATCGTCGCGGATGAAACGATGATGATGTGGGTCAGCTTTCTCGGCCTGACCATGCTGCCCGTTCTGTCGAGCACCGGCCTTGTGCCCGCCGAGCGCGGTGAGGGAAGCCTCGAATCGCTGCTGGCCCTGCCGGTGAAGCCGTCTCGAATTCTGGCAGCCAAGACGGCGATGGGCATTGCCCTGTGCGTCGGGCCGATGCTGGTCGCCGCGGTCGTGAGCCTGCTTGCCGCCGGAGGCAGGGAAAAGCCCGATAGCGCGATAATTGCGTTTTACGCCAGTTCGACCGTCGCGACGCTTTCGCTGTTTATATGGATGCTGGCTCTGACCATTCAGCTCCCGAGCGAGGCTCGGTCCGCTCTATTAGGAGTCGGCTTGCTGGTCTTTTGGATGTTGGCGACGGCGGCACTGGCCTTTCCTCCATCGGTTCCAAGGCTGGCACTGGCCATATCTCCGTTTGCGTTGGTCTATGGGACTGCACAACAGGCTGTTGAAGGCCAATCCGCGCCCCTGCCCGTGCCTCTCGTACTCGCCGTCCAGGTGGGGATTGCCTTGGCGCTCTGGATTTGGGCTTCGAAACGGCTCAGCAATTTGGAGGGCCAGACGTGAAACAACTCACCGCCCTTGTCTGGAAGGAATGGCGCGAAGATCGCGCTTTTCTATGGATCGCCCTGGGTGTATTCGTCGGTTTGCCGATTGTCGGAGGCTTGGAAGAGATCGTGCAGTATTCCTATCGATTCGAGATTTCCGCGTCCCCGTGGGTTCTGGGATTCGGCGGCGTGCTGGCGGTCTTCGTCGCTGTCGGCGCCACCTGCCGCGATTTCAGCGGTCATCTCGAGGATTTCTGGAGGTCCCAACCCGTCGGAATTACGCGATGGCTCCTGGCGAAATATCTGGTCGGGCTGGCCATCGTGCTCGTGGCTTGCGTCCTTCCCCTGGCCATCGAAGTTTCGATCGACCGCGACAAGAGTGCTATCCTCCTGATCGCCTGGTTCCCATTCCTTTGGGCCGCGCTGTACGGCATCGGGTTCCTCGCCGGTTGCCTGGTCCGACGCACGTCGCACGCCGCCATGCTGGCCCTGGCCGCGATGTTGTTGGTGTATTTCCTGCCGGTCGTGATTCCGCCATTGCAATGGCTGAACGTCGGCGCAGTCACGGATTTTTCGATCTTGCTCGGTCAATGGCCCAGGGTGCTGGGGCCGGCTCAACTGGCGTTTGCCGCGGGAATGCTCGGCCTGGCGATTACGGTTCTGGCATTGGCCCTGCTGGCCGTCCATTTCGACTGGCGAATCGGCTCAGGCCGGAAAATGATGTACGCTTCAATCTCCGCCGCCATCCTCATCCTCTTCGCCTCCGCGGCCTTCCAATTGGGCACGAACATGCCCATCCTCCGACAAATCGACATGCCCAAGGGCGAACCGATATGGTGGATACGCTGCAATGGTAACGATGGCTATGTGATATCCCCGCGGCCCGACTCCACCTACCTCGAAAGCACGTTTAACCTTCGGACGATCAAGCTCACTGAGTCGGGCATCGAACTGGGAAGTCCGGTCAGAGTATCTCCGCAACTTTTATGGGGTTGGTATCTGGAACACGCGCCTGGACACCCCAATACAGTCTACCGCGTCACAGAGACGGACAAAGATGAAACCGGCACCTTATGGCTGAATGTGGCTCAGCTCGATAAAGGAACCGACAAGCCGGCCATACGGCTTGGGGAATACGAGCAATATTCCCCCAACGCTTCCTGGCCGCATCTCTATGCGTCGGGAGACCGATTATACGTCATTGGCGCTCGCCTGATGACGCTGGATATCTCCAAGCCCCTTACGCCGCACGTGATTTCAAATGTGCCGTTTGGTTATTCTTACGACGACCGTGGTTTCGCCTTTGGCAATGACACGTTCACCGAAATTCTTCCTCCCGTGCCGAACCTGTCGCAGAGACAGAGGCTTCAGGCGGTCATCAAGCCCTTCTGTTTCGAGGGGGACATTCTTTGCGAGTGGCCATGGCGCGGCAACACTGCGATCGCCTATCGGCTCACGCAACTGACAGACACCAAGGCCGTCTTCAAGACAATTGGACAATACAAGCCGACTTTGCTTGAAGAGATCTTTGGCGCATCAAATCGTCTCAACATGGAGTTACAGAACGGCTTGTTGTACGTCAGCCAATATCCCGGCAATACAGAGAATCCGCACATCGACGTCTTCGACACGCGCGGGCCGCATCCTCTGCGCCTGATCGGACATTTCGCCGCTCCCGGCGTTCGGACCGTCTGTCCGCTGCCCGACGGCCGCGCCCTGGTCGGCGGCGACAAGCTCTGGTTGGTCGGCCCGCCGCCACATAAAGGTAGAGATTGAGCTTTCCAACAGAGCCGGGCCGTCTCGGCCCGGAACGGGGCGGGACGCCCCGGCTCTGTGTCTCCATTACCCAACAAAAAATCAGCAATCATCCAGCTTCCATCGCTTATACTTCCAGGCCGACGGAAGGTTTCCGAATGCCAGATATTGTCCTCACAACTCTCAACGCCAAATACGCCCACGCGGCGTTCGGGTTGCGGTATCTCTTGGCCAACCTTGGATCGTTGCGGGAGCGGGCATCGATTCTGGAGTTCGAGATCAATCAAAAGCCGACCGATTTGGTCGAGGCGATCCTGGCGGAGAATCCGCGGATCGTGGGGATGGGGATTTATATCTGGAACGTCACCCCGGCCACGCAGGTCGTCGCGGAACTGAAGCGCCTGCGGCCGGACGTTGTCGTCGTCCTCGGCGGGCCCGAGGTGAGTCACGAGGTGGACGAGCAGGAGATTTGCCGATTGGCGGATTACGTCATCACGGGCGAAGCCGATCTGGAGTTCGCCCGATTATGCGAGGAGATTTTCTCCGGCGGGCGGCCGCCGACGCGGGTGATACCCGCGGAGTTGCCGGATTTCTCGCGCCTGAAATTGCCTTATGATCTTTACGACGACCGTGATTTGGCGCATCGCGTGGTGTACGTCGAGGCGTCGCGCGGCTGTCCGTTCTCGTGCGAATTTTGCCTGTCGTCGCTGGACGTGCCGGTGCGCAACGTGCCGCTGGAGGATTTTCTGCCAGCGATGGGCCGATTGCTGGATCGCGGGCTGCGGCGATTCAAGTTCGTCGATCGGATGTTCAATCTCAACGTTCAAATCGGCCGGGCGATTCTGGATTTTTTTTGGAAGCGGTATGAGCCGGGGCTATTTTTACATTTCGAGATGATTCCGGATCGGCTGCCGGAGGGTCTGCGGGAACCGATCCGGCTTTTTCCGCCGGGGGCATTGCAGTTCGAGGTGGGGATCCAGAGTTTCAATCCCGACGTTTGCCGGCGGATCAGCCGCCGGCAGGACGCCCGGCGGGCCGAGGAGAACCTGAAGTTCCTGAAAGATCAAACCGGCGTACACGTTCATGCCGACTTGATCGTCGGTTTGCCGGGCGAGGATTTGGAAAGTTTCGCGGCGGGATTTGACCGGCTGGTTGGATTGGGTCCGCAGGAGATTCAGGTCGGCCTGCTGAAGCGGCTGCGGGGCACGCCGATCGCCCGGCACGACCGGGAATGGAAAATGGTTTACAGCCCCTTGCCTCCGTATGAGGTGTTGCAGACCGGGGCGATCGACTTCGCGACCATGCAGCGGCTGCGGCGGCTGGCGCGGTATTGGGACTTGGTGTCCAACAGCGGAAATTTTCTGGAATCATCGCCGCTGATCTGGCGCGGCGCCTCGCCGTTCGCGGGATTTTTGCGCTTCAGTGATTGGATTTTTTCCCGGGCCGGGAAGAATCATGGGATTTCCCTGCACCGTCTGGCGGAGTTGCTTTTTGAATTTCTCACGGGCGAATTGGGGCAGGACGACAGGGGGGTGGCGGAGGCGGTCTGGCGGGATTATCAACGCGGCGGACGCAGCGATCGGCCGCGATTTTTGCTGAAACATTTGCCTTCCGATGCCGTGAAAGTACACCGGAGGGCCGTCCCCCCCGCGGTCAAACGGCAGTTTCGACGGCTGGCATGACACGAAAGTGGGCATGGTGCGGGAAAAGAGACGCCGCTACGCCGGTCGGGATGCTTGCCAAAAGCCCTTTTTTCTTGCAAGATTCTCTGCACCTCTTTGGATGACTCCGCCTCGGATGGATGGTGAGAAGCGCCAAAGAGGGCGGGAACGGCAAAGATTGGGAACAGTTGGAAAGGAGCGCATCTTGCGTTGGTCTTCAACCTCGGGCAGCAGAATCATGGGCCGGGCGTTAATGGTCGTGGCGTGGGTGGTGCTCAGCGGGTTGTTAACCGCCTGCGACGGGCCGTTTATGAACGATTTTCTCGATCCCGGCGAACCTCACATAGTCTATCCCGGTAACGACAAAACGAATCCATTGCTCGTTCCGGTTCTGGACACGTTGGCCAGCGGCATCGAAGAGCCGGACACGGCTTACTCGTCGGCGACGGACATCGAGCCGGCCGATCTGGTTCCCGACATTTCGGATTACAAGCTTGGTCCCAACGACTTGGTGAGCGTGTCGATTTTTGACTTGCTGGGCGAGGGCACGGGCGAGCAGGTCAAGACGGTGCGGGTGACGGAGACCGGGATGGTCAGCCTCCCGTTCATCCCGCCGGTCAAGGCGTCTGGATTGACCGAGCGGGAGTTGGAGGAGGCGGTTTCCAAGGCGTACGAAGACGCGAACCTGATTCGCAAAGCGCGGGTTTCGGTGACCGTGTCCGAGGCGCGGGCAAGGACGTTCAGCATTCAGGGCAACGTTGGCCTGGCGGGGGAGTATCAGATCACCAAGCCCGATTTCAGGATGTTGGATGCGATGGTGACTTCGCACGCTCCGCAGGTGTCGATTGGCGTGCCGTATGCATACGTCATTCGGAAGGCGGCGGAGCCGGGTGCGCAGCCGGGCGTCATTTCGCCGCCGGCGCCGCAGCCCAATGCGCCGACAACGGCGCCCGGGGACATGTTTGCTCCACCGCCGACGAATCCCGAGGCGCCGACGAATCCCGGGGCGCCGACGACGGCGCCCGGGAACCTGCTTGTCCCGCCGCCGACGAATCCCGCCGGCCCGCAGGGCCGGGCCAATCCCTCCGCGCCGACGCAACGGACGATCGCGATGGACAATGTTTCGTCGCCGGGGTGGAAGGCCCCGCCTTCGCAGTGGAAGGCTGCGCCTCCACAGTCGTCACACGTGTTCAGGTTCGATGACGTGGAAGCCCCGACCGACATGCGGATCATCCGCGTGCCGATCGATCAATTGAGACAATACGGCGAGTTGAAATACAACGTCGTGATCCGTCCCGGCGACATGATCATTGTCCCGGACCCGATCACGGGCGTTTATTACGTGGGAGGCCACGTTGCCCGTCCCGGTGTTTTCGGCCTGACGGGCGTGGGCGTTACGCTTAAACAGGCGTGGGTGGCGGCTGGCGGACCGGACGGTTTCACCTTCCCGTATAGAACCGAGGTCGTTCGCCGGATCGGCAGCAATCGCGAAGTCTGCGTTCGGGTGCGTTTGAATAACATTCTGGCGCTTGAGGAGCCGGATATTTATTTGAAGCCCAACGACGTTGTTTTCGTCGGCACCCATTTTATTTCTCCGTTTCTCGCGGCGGTGCGCACCTCGTTTCGCATAGGTTATGGAGCAAGCTGGTCTTACGATCGAAACTTTTACAATGGTCCGAATGCCTTCTAGGGACGGATGGCGGTTGGTCCGATATTGCGGCAGGTTTAATGTAAACCTCAATCGTGTAGCATAAAGTTCCGATGCCGCAATAGTTGGACTTGGGGATGGCGGATCGAACTTGCCGCCCAAGCCGGGCGTAAAGTCCGGCAGGCGTTGTTTTGAATGCGCCAGCGTGGCGCCTTGGCAATCTTGTCCCATGAGCCAGACGCAAATCAACGACGTGGATAACGGTGATACCGTCCTGACGGGCGAGGTGCCCGGTGATGCGCCGGGTTCCGTGGCCGACCCGGTTGTTTGCGGCCTCAAGCGTTCGGTCTGGATTCAAATCGCCGTGATCACCGCGCTGTTCAGCGCCTTGTTCTGGCCGAATCTCCGCCGGCTGTGGGACAAGACCAATCCCTTCTACGGGGAAGCGAATTGGGGACACGCAATCTGCATCCCGCTGATTGGGCTTTATTATCTTTACGTGAACCGTGAAAAGCTGCTGCATGGAAACTCGTCGGGGCAACCCACGCGCCGGCAAATGGGGCTGAGGGTTTGGGGGATGCTGGCGTTGGCGGTGGCATTGCCGCTGGCCTTGATCTACGAGGAGGCCCGCAGGGTGATCGGGCCCGCCGCCATGGTCGGCGCCGCGATCGTCGCCGCGCCGCTGGTGTGGAACCTTTTGCGAAATTCGGATTCGCTCGTGCAACGCGCCGACGAACGCTCCGCCGGTTGGTTCGGCGGCTTCGTCGTGCTATTCGGCATCGCCGTGTTCCAGTACGCCATTTTCCCGGGGCAAAACGATTTTCTGAAGGACTTGGGAATGGTGATCACGTTGTTCGGCGTGGTCCTGGCGCTGAGCGGGTGGAGCGTCATGAAGGTGGCGTGGTTTCCGATCGCGTTTTTGGTTTGCGGGCTGCCATGGCCTGGACTGGTCTACAGCAGGGTCGCCGAACCCCTTCAGCAGCTCGCCGCCAACGTCGCCGTCTGGACGTTGCAATTGACCGGCGTCGAGGCGTCCGTCGGCGGGACGAAGATCTCGATGGTCGGCGGCGATGGCAACTGGCGGACCCTGAACGTCGCCGAGGCCTGCGCGGGAATGCGCTCGCTCATGACGTTCATATCCGTCGCGGCGGCGGTGGCGTTTTTGTCGAACAGGCCGCTCTGGCAGAAAATCATCGTGGTGCTGTTCGCGGTTCCAATCGCGATCTCCTGCAACGTGATGAGAGTCTCCGGCCAGGGACTTTTGGACCGCTATGTCAGCCATTCCCTTTCCGAGAACTTCGCCCACCAATTCGTGGGGCTGATCATGCTGGTTCCGGCGTTTCTGATGATATTGCTCGTGGGCTGGATTCTGGACCAGATATTCGTGGAGCAGATCGACCGCCGCTTTGTGGCGATAGCGCCGAAGGTAATCACGCGTTCGACGGCGCCGGTGGCGTCGGCGCTGCCGCCACGGGCAGCGCCAAGGAGCTTGGCGTCGATCCGCGGGGCCAGCACGCCGCCGCAACCGGTTGCGCAACCCCCCAAGGCCGCGGCCGCACCGGCGAAACCCGCGACCGCACCGGTGAAGCCGGCGAAGCTGGGGCCTTCATCGCCCAAGTCCGCGGTGGGGCCGCGCAGAGCGGCCGGGGATATGAGTTCCATCGTGCCGCCGCCTCCCTCGATTCGTCTGGCGTTGCGCTCGCCGTCACCGCGCAAGCGCCGCGACAACAATAATGGGGACTCGAATTCCCAAACGGAGGCCGGATGAGTTGGAATCGTCCCACATTTTTACGGGGTCGGCCGCTGGGCGTGGTGCATCCGGCGTTTGTGATCGTCTCGGGCATCCTGCTGGTGTCGGCGATCGCGTTCAACGGATTTGTGTGGAACCTCAAGCTGCATTTCAAAAAGGACCCGGTTGCCCAGCCGCGCGAGTTCCGCGATCTGCCGCCGGTCATGGGCCGTTGGCTGCAAGTGTCGCAGGACGACAAGTTGGACAAGGAGACCGAAGACGTTCTGGGCACGGAAAGTTACATTTATCGCGATTACATTGAGGTGGACCGCGCCGGCGCGGATCTGGTGGCGGTGTTGGCGGAAAAGACGGACCCGGCTTCCGCGGCGACGCAGCCGGCGGTGCCGGATGCGGCCGCCGAGAAGGCGGCCGAGGCCGCCAGGACGAAATTCAATTCGGCCTCCTTCGCTCAGCAGGTGCGGATGATCAACGACGCGCTGCAAGGCAAGACGCCCGGCGAGCGCAAGTCGATCGTGTCGGCGCTGGAGATGAAGAACCATTCGGGCGACGTGATTCACCTTGGGTTGACGTATTACACCGGCCTGGTGGATACGGTGGCGCACATTCCCGACCGCTGCTACATCGCCGACGGATACGAGCCGTCATCGTACACGGTGCCCGTTTGGCAGCTTGGCGCCGATGCTTCCGGCAAACCCCTTTCCCAGTCGGTTCGATTTATCAGCTTCCAGGACTCGACGGGACTTAACCGGGTGTCCAAATGCGTGGCCTACCTCTTCCACACCAATGGCCACTATGAAAGCGATCCCCTGGGGGTGCGGCAAACTTTGGAAGATTTGACCGAACGTTACGGCTATTACGCCAAAATCGAGCTGATGACGCTTGTGCCGAACATTGAAGATACCGATATTTCTAATGCCAGTGCGGCAATGGCGGACTTTCTCACGGCGGCGCGGCCGCAGATCGAAACTTGCTTCCCTGACTGGACTAAGGTGAAGCATTCCCATCCCTAGGAGGCTTTTTGGGGCGATCCGCTGGAATGGCGCCGTCGAAAGATGCAACTTTCGACCGCCCAGAGGCATATTGGAGATACCCAACTCCCTTTTTGTGTTCCGGCGGAGATTGAAGGCTACTCATGGCAAGACGGCTTAACACGAGATTTTTAACAATCCTGCTCCTCATTTTGGTGGGGACGGTGGCGGCGGCGCTCCTGGCGCAGCGATTCCTGATCCACGAGCAGCCCGACCGGTATATCGCTCTAGGCCGCCAGGCGATGAAAGATCGCAGCTGGCAGGATGCGGCGAACGACTTCGCCAAGGCGGCCAAGCTGGATCCGCACGACCCCCAGACGCCGATGATGCTCGGCGCGGCCCTGGCAAAAATGGCCGAGGAAGATCCGCGCGTCGCCCCCCTCGAAGTTGCCGCATATACCCAGGCGCTGGAAATCGATCCCGCCTACCTGCCGGCGCTTAAGGCGCTGAGCAATTGGTATACAACCCATGCCGAGCAAATGCCCAGATCCGATCTTTACCGCAACGCCATCCTCTACAGCCGACGGACCCATCAGGCCGACCCGAATGACGAGCAGATGGAAGCCTTGGCGGACAAGCTGGTCATTGAAGCCTGGACCAACGGACTCGAAGCCGACCAGAAAGAGGTGGATGGCGCGACCAAAGAAATGAAGGAACTCTGGAAGAAATACCCTGCTAACGGCGATCTGCCCTACGCCATTGCCAGCGCCGAGATCCAGTTGGGAATGAATTTGGCGGGGCAAAACCCCTCGCCGTTTCAGTTGAAGGAGGTGACCGAACACTTCCACAACGCGGTGGCGACGTTTGAGACGGTGCTGACGGGCCCGCACGGGGGATCGCAGGACCAAAACGCCGCGATGCATTATTACTTCGCCCGGGTGCTGGAACACTTGTCGGGAGTGGATCAATCAAGTCCCGACGCGATGCAGAAGGACCAGGACCGGTCGGCGTCGGAAATTGCCAAGGCGGTTGCATTGGTGAAGGAGGGCGACCCGATCTACCTGGAGATCTACGAGACTGGGGCGGAGATGGCCATGCGACGGGGCGATCCCGCCGGCGCGATGAAGATATATGAAAAAATGCCCGATACCGCCGACTCTCGCCTGGCGCGGGCGGAACTGATGGGCCGCTCGCCCGACACGCAGGAGCAGGCGTTGCAAATGCTCAAATCCACGCTGGGGTCTCTGACGGACGATCCGAATCACATCGCGTTGGGCGGTGTGCGGTTCAGGGTGATGATGGAGATCGCCAAGGTCCAGGTTTTTCGCTACCTTTCGATGCCGGTCTCGCCCGAAAAGACCAAACTCCACGATGAAATCCGCGCTTCGCTGGACAAACTTGACCAGGCGGCCGGAGTCAGAATGGTTCTGCCGCTGAAGGAGGTGGAAGCCCGATTCCAGATCGGCTCAGGCTCCAACGAGGAGATGCTCGCCGTTCAGAGCCTCAGCAAGATGATGACGGACAACCCTCCGGCGGCGAAGAGCTACTATTGGTTCGTTTTCCAGACGCTGCTGGCGCAGGGATACGAGGACACGAACCAGTCCGCCAACGCCCTGGCGATTCTGAAGGACGTGGTCCAGCAATTCCCGCGAGACATTCAGGCGCGCAAGCACCTGATTCGTTTGCTGATGGTTGGGCAACCGGACCAGGTTCCCGCCCACGTTGACGAACTGCAGCGCCTCAGCCCAAAGGATCCCGACCTGAACGTTTTCCGGATTCAACTCCTGCTGAGCAACCCGGACAAAAACCACGACAAGATCAAAGAACTCTACTCGCAGCTCGGTGAAAAGAATGCCAGAATGATCAGCGCCAAAGCGAGAGTGGCTCTGGTGATCAAGGATTATGACGAAGCAGCCCGGCTTTTGCGGCTAAGCACGGCCCAGAAGCCCGACAACGTCAGCGATTGGGTCATGCTCGCGGAGCTTCTGTATCACCAGGGCAATAAGGTCCAGGCTCTGGCTGTCGCCACTCAAGGGCTGGCGGCCAATCCGAAAAACTCCCGGCTTCGCGTGCTGGTCCCGGTGATCCAGGGCGAGGACCCCAAAAAAATCGAGGCTTTGGAGAAGGACATTGCCGCGGAGAACCCCGACAAGGTCCAGGGACAATTGATGCTGGCGGCAATGGCCGCGCGCCGCGGCGATCAGGCCGAAGAGGCAGCCGATCTCAAGAACGCCCAAACGCTGGCGCCCGATTCCGCTCACGTTCAAGAGTTGCTTTTCAATCATTATCTCCAGACCAATCAGTACCCGGAGGCGAGCGCGTGCATTCCCGTGCTGGCTAAGGCGAACGCCGATCAGGCGGGGGGGGAAATGTACCGCTTGGCGCTGGCCGTGGCTCAGAAGGATTACGCGACCGCCGAGGCGATAGCGCGGAAATTGACCCAGGACAAACCCGAGTTTGCGCGTTCCTGGCTTTCGTTGGGCAGCGTGTTGGAGGCCGAAGGACTGTTCGATCAGGCCGCTCCCCAGTACCTCGTTTCCTTGCAGAAGGAGACCAATCTGTTGGATGCCTACGTCGGGCTGACGCGCTGTTATTATGCTCTGAACAGGCCCGATGACGCGTTGCACACGATCGAAGACGGACTCAAGTATCTTCCGAACGACACGACCCTTGACGGATTGAGGGTGACGCATGAACTGAATTACGGCAATCCCGACGTCGCCTTGAGGGACATCCAGGACGAGCTGCGTGCCCGGCCCAATCAGCCGGAACTCTATGCCGCCATGGCCGACGTGGCGCTTCGTTACGTGGAGATGCTCATCAAGAACAACCAACCCGACGACGCCGTCAAACAAGCCATGGAGGCCGTCAAGGCCTTGCAAGACAAGGTGGTGCTATGGCCCAACGAATCGGAGTTGTACGTCGCGTTGTCACGATGCCAATTGGCGGCTAAGCAGCCGGACGCAGCCTTGAAGACACTGGAAACATGGGCGTCGCAGCCGGCCTGGAAAACACAGCCCGAACCATACCTGGCGCTATCCGATTTCTATGAACGAGCGGGAATACCGGACAAGGCCGAGGATGAAATGCACGACGCGATGGCGCGATCGGGCTATCGGCCCGACATGCAAATCCGCATGGCGAGCCTGCTGGCGATGCATCGCAAATTCGACGACGCCCTTCACTTGTTGCAAGACGTGAATACGGACAATCCCGATGTTCAGGAGAAGACGGTTCAAATCCTGATCGTCGAGGGAAAATTCGACGAGGCGCAGAACAAACTGAAGGCCGATCTGAGCCGGAATCCGGTAAACGCCGTGCAACTGCTCACCATCTGGTCGCTGGCGTTGTTCGAACGCCACCAGTATCAGGATGCCGTGGACCGCGCGACGCAGGCGCTGGCGATGAATCCCAGGGAACTGACGGCGCTATTCTGCCGGGGGCGAGCGCGGTTGCTTCTGCGGCCGCCGGACGCCCGCGGGGCGTTGGAAGATTTGGAAGTGGTTCGGCAGTCCAATCC
Organism: Tepidisphaeraceae bacterium; assembly: GCA_050010915.1. Lineage (GTDB taxonomy): Bacteria > Planctomycetota > Phycisphaerae > Tepidisphaerales > Tepidisphaeraceae > PALSA-1353. Next base: position 26,864 of record JBEKKC010000037.1, read on the forward strand.
CAACAAGATGGACGTCCGGCTGTGTCTGTCCGACGCCCACGTCATGCTCAACCAGCCGGATGACGCCGCCAGCGAGTTGCTGGCAGCACTCCGGATCGAGCCGAAGAACAAGGACGTGCGGATGAGGCTCGTGGGCATGTTTATCGGCGGCCCGCATCCCCGGCTTCCCGAGGCGTTGAAGCTGCTGCAAGACGTCGAAACCTTCGCCCCTTTCAACCAAGACCCGGACATCTTCCAGAACGAGTCGATCATCGAAAGCGAACTGGGCAACAACGACGACGCTCTGGCCAAAAGCGAAATAGCGCTGCGGCTTGCGCCCGACGATCCGAGGGTCGTGCGGACCAATATGCAGCTTCTACAGAGCCGCAGGGATTTCCAGGCCATCGTTGACCACTGCGCCACGATGAGCAACAAGCTCAAGACAACCTCGTGGGCCCTGTGGGACCTGGCTGTGGCGGAAAAGCGCCTTGGCAACGAGCAGGCGCTGCCGGACTTCAAAAGGGCCCTTTTGGCCTCGGAGGCGGAAGACCAGCCTTTTGAACTGAACAATATCGCACAAAGCCTGAATCAGGAATTTGGTTACGACGAGGCCGTCAAGGACGTTTCGGACCTGGCCAAGGACAATGTATCGGCCAAGATCACGCTCATGCAGCTCTATCAAGCGCATGGAAACGATTCGGCCGCGCTGGCGACGGTCGACGGAATCATGAGCAATTTCGACAAGCTCAGCAAACGAGATCAGATCATCGTCTTGTCGGGCGCCGCGGTCATGTATCAATTGGCCAAACCCACGCCCCTGGTGGACAAGGCCTATGCGGCATATCAGCGCTGGCTACAGCTTGAGCCGGACAACCTGGAGTCACTGAACAATCTTGCCTGCCTGCTGGCCGACGATTATTCACCCCCGCGTGCCCAGGAGGGTTTGCAATACGTCAATATCGCCATCAGCAAGATGTCGCGGCTGGGCCGGACGGAACCGCGGCTGCTGGACACGCAGGCATGGCTGCTGATTTTGAACGGCTCGGTGGCCGATGGCGTACATATCCTGAACACCGCAATGAATAGCTTTGCGCCGTTCCCCGATGAGTATTTACATCTTGGCGAAGGCTATCTGCGGATGGATACGCCCGATCCGGTTCAGGCCGAAATGCAGGCAAAGCTTGGCCTGCAAATGGTTAACAAGCGGAACGCCGGCGCCCAGGATGACATTCTTCGCGCTAAGCTACAGGACTTGGTCAACCGATCAGAGGCAATGAAGCTCGGCAAGCCGCAAGCGTCGGTCCCATAAACAGAGGCTTGAATGGGTCGATTTAAAATGAGAATATCCGGCATCATCGCGAATTTGCAGGGGTGTGTTTTCCCATGTGTTGTGGAGAGCGGGCGCGGCGCAATGGCTCGGATTGAGACCAGTGTGCGCGGGTCCCCAGGAGATGTGTTGTCATGACTACGTTACCGCAGACGGCGGCAGTACGATTGCCGCGGCCCGGTTTTTCTTCTTTGCCCGTTACCGCCAGCGTTCCCGCGGGCGCCGCTGGACACGCCCCGGCCCAGCCATCTTTCAGCATGTCCGGCTCCGACGCCTGGCGCGTGATTCGTTCCAATCTTTGGCTCATTATCCTGTTTTTGGTCGTCAGCGCCGGCGCCGGATACGGCGCCAATTACTGGTTGAACAAGTACCATCCGCACTACACCGCCGAAGGGAAGGTGGTTATCCCCGGCATGTTCGAGGCCAACGAGGAGGGCGTGCTTCAAGCGTCCAACGAATTCAACGTCAGCTCGCTTCCACTGCAAATCGGTTTGCATACGACCATGATGAAGGACCCGGCGCTGATCACCAAGGTGCTGTCAAATCCCAACGACGAAATCCGCACGACTCAGTGGTTTAAGCGATATTCGACTATTCAAGAGGCCAAGGCCGATCTGGCCGACGGAGAATTGCAGGTCACCTCCTCGCCCGATTCGCCCTTGATCGTTGTCAGCATGACTGACAGCGATCCCAAATCCTGCCAGGTCATCGTCCAATCCTTCATCGATCAGTACATCAAGGACCAGCAGGAAAAAAGCCGCGATCGCCAGTACAGCTTTAACCAGGACCTGGCACAGCAACGAATCGCCGCCGAGGGCCAGGTCAAACTGGACGACGGCGACATTTCCGACCTTCTGGTGGAACTGAGTTCCGACGGAGTATCCGGCACCGTCACCAAAATCAGCGAGAAGGACATGGCGCTACAGGCGCTGCTGCAAAATCGCCAGATCGCCACGCTCGACGCGCAGAATGCCAAGGAGCAATACAACGCGCTGGAGATGCAGATCGCCAACGATCCGAACAACGTTCCGCAGGTCGAGGAGCAGGTCAACAAGGACCCCCAAATCATGAACCTCAGGCAAATGCAGACCAACTACGAGTTGAGTCTCGGCCAGGCTCTCGGCGGCAATATGGGCTCCGACAGTCCAATGCTTCAAAACATCAAGCGGCAGAGGGACATGATCGACCGCAGGGAGAAGACCGAAGAAGAAAAGGCGCGAGTGCGCTACCGGAGCCAGGTCGAAGAAGATCTCAAGCAAAAAGTGCGGGAGGCCCAGGACCGCGCCGACATGATGGATGCCAACATCAAAACCATCAACGGCCAGATGACCCAGCTCACCGAGCGCATGCAACAGTTGATTCAGAAGCAGGCGGAACGCGCCCTGGACGAGGATAAGCTGAAGGGAATCGAGAATCGCCTGGAGATGATCACCAGCTACAACGCCAGGCACGACATCGGCGGCGTGGAATGGGAATCGCAACCGGAGCTTCCGGAGATTCCCAGTTTCCCCAAGCTTGCCGTGACCATGCCGGTCTCGATTGCGCTGGGGCTTCTCCTGGCGCTGGGGATCGCCTTCCTGCGCGAACTGCTGGATACCACCATCCGCTCGCCGCGCGACATCAGCCGCGTGGGATCGTTGAACCTTCTCGGCATGGTTCCGCACGAGGACGACGATCCGCAATCCGCCGGCGCTCGCCTGCCCGTCGTCATCTTTGAGGCGCCTCACTCCATGATG
>JBEKKC010000038.1:0-29183 GCA_050010915.1 Tepidisphaeraceae bacterium
CGACCCCCACCCCAACCCTCCCCCTGAGTACATGGGGAGGGGGAAATTCTCTGCAGCAAGTGTCACGCACCCCGGCCCAGCAGCTCAAGCTGTGACAGGGGCAAGCCTTTGATACACCGCTGATGAATCCAGCTTGACCATTTATTTGTTACAACATATAATGTGCCAACAATTGATTCGGAGGTTTTATGATCGGCATGATTCGTTCAAACGAGAGGCATCATGGCCAGTTTGGCTGGCTGGACACTCACTGGCATTTCTCCTTTGGGGATTATCACGACCCGGGCAACGTGCACTGGGGCGCCCTGCGCGTGTTCAATGATGACATTATCCAAGGCGGCGGCGGGTTTGATTTCCATCCCCATCAGGACATGGAAATCGTCACCGTGGTCTACAAGGGCGAGCTTCGCCATCAGGACGACCTGGGAAATGCCGGCGTGGTTCATCCGGGCGAGGTGCAGGTGATGTCGGCCGGGCGGGGAATCACGCACGCGGAGCACAACAACTCCCCCACCGAGCCGGTGCGGCTGCTTCAGATATGGATTATCCCCCGGCACAAGGGGAACACTCCGCGTTGGGAGCAAAAGCAGTTCGACCCGGCGGACAGGGTTGGAAAGCTCTTGCCGGTCGTTTCCGCCGGCCAGATCCCCGGGACGTTGCGGATCGACCAGAACGCGGCGATTTATCTCTCGACGTTGGCAGCGGGCAATCAGGTGCAGCACGAGCTGGCCGCGGGACGCAAGGGGTATTTGTTTGTGGTGGATGGGAAGATCGAGTTGAACGGCAGGCCGCTGGCTACCGGCGATCAGGCCCGGATCGACCACGAAACGCGATTAAACGTCGTTGCCAAGAATGACGCGGAGTTGATACTGTTGGACTTGCCGTAAAGGCCGAAATCCGAAACTCGAAATTTTACAAGGAGCTCTCATGAACCGTTCATTGGCCCTTTGGGGCGGATTCTCCCTGGCGTTGGCATTCCTGTTATCTACCGCGGCATTGGCGGACGACTTGAAGGCCGACCCCGTCCACTCGTTCGTCGTGTTCGACATCCATCATTTTGGCGCCGGGTACGTTTACGGGACGTTCGGTGGGCCGACCGGAACGGTCGGGTATGACAGCACCGATTTGACCAAGACGAGCTTCGATCTGAGCGTGGACACCGCCAGCATCGAGACGCGCAACGAGAACCGCGACAAGGACCTCAAAGGTCCGGATTATTTCGACGTCAAACAGTTCCCGACGATGACGTTCAAGAGCACGAGCGTGACGAAAACGGGAGATCAGACGATGGCGGTCACCGGCGACCTGACGGTGCGCGGAGTGACCAAGTCGATCACGGTGCCGATCGAGATCACGGGCACGGCCACGATGATGGGCAAGACGCGCACGGGATTCCGGGCGGATTTCAAGATCGATCGCCGCGATTACGGAATGGTGATCCATCCCGAACCGATGATCGGCAACGAGGTTCACATCATCGTGGCGATTGAAGCGGTCCAGCAATAACGCGAACCGGACATGCCGTCTACTCCGATGCAAATGGTCTGCGGCCTGTTTCTGCCGGCGGCGCTGGTGGGACTGGTCGCGGCCCTGGCGTGGCGGCTGTTTGCCGATGCGCGCTGGGTTTTTGGGCCTCTGGTGGCCGTTGGGTTCGGCATCGCTTATTGGAACCTGGAGCCGAAGATCGGCTGGCCGCCGAACGCCAACGTCCTTTACCTGCTGTTCTACTTCGCGCTGGCCGTGGGAATTTTGACAAAGGCGGATGCGCTGTTTCGACCGCCGTTCTGGTTGCGGATCGTGGTGCTGGTGATTCTGTGGCGGCTGGCGGTTCGGCTGCTGCTCGTCCGGCAGGTGCCGAATCTGATCTCCCCCTCCGCCATGGAGACGTGGATCGACGTTTCGACGCTGCTCACGCTGATCTGGTGGCTGGCGATTGAAGGGATGGCCCAGCGCTGGCCGGGGGTGACGGTTCCCCTGCTACTGGGTGCGATGTCGGCGGCGAGCGCGATAGTTCTGACCTTGGGGTGGCACATCATAACCTCCGGAGCATTGGCCGGAGCGCTGGCGGTGATGTGCATCGCCGGCGCCGTGCTGGGAGCATGCAGCTCGCGAATATCCTTTTCACGCGGGTTTGGCCAAACCATCGCGCTGATTTTGCAACTGATCCTCGTCCACGGCTATTTTTATACGGACGATGCGTTGACGGGGCGGCAACAGCTTTGGATTGGGCTGTTGATTGCATCGCCGCTGCTGGCGTTCATCGGGGAGATCGCCGTTTTGCGGCGGCAACGGCCGGCATGGCGGCTGGCGGCGAGGCTCGCGCCGGCGCTGATCGTTCTGGGGGCGGTTTGTGCCGCGACGGTGCGGGATTACGTCCGGGTGGAACAGACTGCCGGGGCGATGCAGGATGAATAGGAAGCCGGGGGACGGCCATCCCCCGGTTTTGGGCGCGGGCCTAAAATTTCTCGACAACCCCAAAGAACTCCGATAGTTTGATCGAGAGAGAAGATGTCGCGTTTCTTGCCTCTGGTTATCTTTGTGATCTGGTTGTCCAGTCCCGCGCTTCCCGCCGCGGACGGGATCAATCCGTGGGTGGGGTGCGCGATTTTTCTGGCCGTCCACGTCGCCGTGATCGCGGTGCTGGCGGTCTGGAGCCGATATGTGGCGCGCTCGGCGCATTTGAACCACGTTCAGCGGCGGCTGCGGACGTTCAACGCGGTGATCTATGCCAGCCGGATCATGATTCCGCTTTGGCTGGCGGCGGGGGTTTTCGCGCTGGGATGGAAGGCGTTGATTTGCGGCGCCCTGGATCGGACGGCTGTCGGACGATTGGGGCTGGACTCACCCGGCCTGGTGTTGGGATGCCTGCCGTCGTTTTTGGCGTGGATGGGGTTGTGGTGGGCGCAGTTCCCGGCGGAAAGGGCGCTGCGCGAGCAGAATATCCTGATTCAACTCAACGAGAACCTGCCGTTGCAGCCGCCGCCGTCCTTTCGAGACTATTTTTTTGTGAACCTTCGATTACAGCTTTTGTTCACAATCGCGCCGGCGCTGCTGCTGCTGATTTTGCACGATGGGCTGTCGATGGTTTTGCCGCCGATCTTTCGTCGGATTCCGATATTGGCCAACCGGCAGGACGTGGGCGAGGCGTTAATCACGCTGCCGGCGTTGGCGATTTTCCTGGTTTTCAGTCCGGAGATTCTGCGCCGGGTCTTGCAGACGGAGCCGATGCCGGATTGCCCGTTGCGCCGGCGGCTGGTGGAGACGGCGCGGCGGCACGGGGTGGGGATTCGCGGCGTGCTGCTGTGGAAGACGCAAAACCAGATGGGCAACGCGGCGGTCATGGGTTTTGTATCTCGTTTCCGCTACGTCCTTCTGAGCGATCTGCTTCTGGAAACGATGCACGATGAGCAGATCGAGGCCATCTTCGCACACGAGATCGGGCACGTGACGCACCGGCATCTTCCATGGCTGATGGCGGCGATGGCGACGATGATGCTGGTGATGGCCGGGCCGGGGCAGATGCTGGCGGACGCGCTGGGCTCGGGGCATGCGGGGCACGCCTGGCTGGCGGAATCGGTGCAGATGGCGCTGACGCTGGGGGCGGCGCTCGGGTTGTTCGCGCTGGTCTTCGGCTTCGTGAGCCGCAAATTCGAGAGACAGGCCGACGTTTTCGCCGCTCGGACGATCCAGGGCGAAACTGAAGGCGAAACTCAAGTGGATACGACCCTCGATATTAAGGATCGCATCCTCTTCGGTTCGCCGGACCACGTGGGCCGGCACGGCGCCGCGGTTTTCTGTTCGGCGCTGGAGCGCGTGGCGGCGGTGAACAACATTCCCATCGCCGCGCGAAGCTGGTGCCACGGCAGCATCGCCAAGCGCATCCGGTTCCTGGAATTCCTCAGCCGCGATTCCCGGCGAACGGCGGATTTCGACCGGTTCATGCGCCGTTTGTATCTGACGCTCCTGATCAGCCTGTTGGCGTTCGGGGCCTGGACGATGCTGGCCGCCAAGGACTGGATGAACTGATCGGTGAGGAATCCAACCCTTTTTCAGAGCGGTTTGCCTTGATTCACGCCCGATAAGGCCAGGGCCGCGTTTCGGACAAAGTAGTCTGCGTTTACTGTCGAAGTGTAGTGGTGTGGCGGACTTTGTAGGTTGCCGCAAACGTGGAAACCGGCGTTGATTTCAGGGAAGGCGAATGATCCCAGCCATCGTGCCAGTGAATGAATCCGAGCGTCTGGCGGCGTTGCGTCGTTGCGAGGCGCTGGACACGGCGCCGGAAATCGCGTTTGACGACCTGGTGCTTTTGGCGTCGCGGGTATGCGAGGCGCCGATGTCGGCGATCAGCCTGGTCGACGAACACCGGCAGTGGTTCAAATCGCAGGTGGGGTTGGGGGTTCGCCAGACGCCGCGGGAGGTGGCGTTTTGTGCGCACGCGATCTTGCAGCCCGATCTGCTGGTGGTTCCGGACGCTTTGAAGGACGAGAGATTTCACGACAACCCGCTGGTCCTGAACGCTCCGCACGTTCGGTTCTACGCGGGGGCGCCGCTGGTGACGACCGACGGCCAGGCCATCGGCGCGTTGTGCGTGATGGACACGGTGGCGCGTCCGCTTTCAACGCGGCAGGCCGAGGCGCTTCACGTGCTCGCCAGACAGGTGATCAACCAGATCGAGTTGCGGCAAGCGCAGCGGCGGCTGGTGCAGGCCGCGCTGCACGATGCGTTGACGGGGCTGCCGAATCGGGTGCTGCTCATGGATCGCATCGAGCAGTGCATCGCCCGCTCGCGGTCTCGGGGCGACTACCATTTCGCGGTGATGTATTTGGATCTGGACCGGTTCAAGGTGATCAACGACAGCATGGATCACTCGGTCGGCGACAAGTTGCTGGTGGCGGTGTCGCAGCGCTTGACGCAAAGCGTGCGGGGCGGGGACACGGTGGGCCGGGCGGAGGACGACCTGGAAACGGTGGCGCGTCTTGGCGGGGATGAATTCACGGTGGTGCTGGAGAACCTGCGGGCGCCCGCCGACGCGGCCGGCGTGGCGAGGCGGCTCCTGACGGAACTGGCCAAGCCGCTGCCGCTCAACGGCCAGGAAATCGTGGTCACGGCCAGCATGGGCGTGGTCGCGGAATCGGGCAACGCGGCATCGGCGGCCCAATTGCTGCGCGACGCCGACGTTGCCATGTATCGCGCCAAGGCCGCGGGGGGAAACCGCTTCGCGGTCTTCGATCCGGCGATGCACGCTTCGGTGACGAATCGGATGCAACGGGAGAACGACCTTCGCCATGCCATCGAGCGCGGGCAATTGGTGCTCGAGTATCAGCCGATTGTTTCGCTCCAGAACCTCAAGCTCACGGGATTTGAAGCGCTGCTGCGCTGGCAATACGGCCCGGAACTGATCCGCCCGGAAGATTTCGTGCCCGTCGCGGAGGAGACGGGATTGATCGTGCCGATCGGCCGATGGATCATCGCCGAAGCCTGCCGGCAACTGGCCGAATGGCGGCGCGCCTTCGCCGCGCTGCCGCTGACGATGAGCATCAATCTTTCGCGGCGTCAGTTTGCCGACCGCGAATTGATGTCGCACGTCTCACAGACTCTGCGCGAAACGGGGCTGGAGGCGCAGAGCCTGCAACTGGAACTGACCGAAAGCGCCATTTGGAACGAGGAATCGGCGCGGGTGATGCTGCCGCGGCTCAAGGAAATGGGCGTGCATCTTGCGATGGACGACTTTGGGACGGGGTATTCATCGTTGACTTGCCTGCGGGACTATCCGCTGGACGTGCTGAAAATCGACCGGTCGTTTGTCAGCGGCCAGGGCTCGTACCGGGACGCGGTCGCCGTGCTGAAGGGGATCGTGGACCTGGCCCACAATCTGCAGATGCGCGCGGTGGCCGAAGGCATCGAGACGATGGAAGAGGCCGCGATGTTGCAATCGGTGCAATGCGACGAAGGGCAGGGATATCTGTTCTCGCCGCCGTGCAACGTCGAGACCGCGACCGCGTGGATATCCGGCCGCTTGGCGGCAACCCAGGCGGCGTGAGCGGCATATCGTGGCATGGGCGGGATCGCCCATGCCACTATTGGAACAGATCGCGGGGGTCGACCGGCAGCGCCTCGGGATGCAAATCCGCCCACATCGCCGCCTCGCCGTTCAGCGGGCTTTTAATGTTGTACTCCTGATAGGCGATCATCTGTCCGATCCGCACGACCAAGTCGATCAGGCGTTCGCCGGCCACCCAGTGATCGCCCACGCAAATCGCCGATTCGTCGATGTTGGGATGGAAGATGGGGGTGAGCATGCGGCATGCGGGGGCGAGGCGCGGATAGCCGCTGGTGAGGCGGATTTCGGCGACGTGGCGGTCGCGAAAAACCGGCCGTTTGGATTTCAGGGTTTCTATGCCGCGAACGTTGAATTCGATTTTGTAAATCTCCGCCGGATCGCCGGCCACCTCCAGCACGCGCAGGATGGATCCATTGCCGAAGGCCTCGTTCATCTGGCGAAGATCGGCGATGAGGCGGCGCATGCGGACGGGGAGTTTGGCGGAGGATGGCGCGGGGTTCCGGATGGGGGGCAAGTCACTGGACTGGGGCACGACGACGGCATGATCGCAGGTTTTGCAGACCGCGTGTTTTCCCGCGTAATGGTTGGGAACGTTGAATTCCCGCCCGCAGCCTGGGCAAGCGAAGCGGATCATCGGCTCCTCCAGAGCGAAACGTTGAAGAGGAAGCTGCTGGTGATGACGCCGCCGGCGACGCCGAAGAGGCAAATGACGGCGGACAGGGTTGCCACACGGTGGTTTCCATCGCGGCTTCGCATGGCATAGATGACGGACAGGGCCCCCACCACGAGGGCGGGCAGTCCGAAGGTGAACGCTCCGAAGATGCTGCCCAGGACGCTGCCGCCGAGGAGGGCAAAATCCCAGGGGAACGGCCGCGGTTGGTTTTCAGGGTTGGGCGGGGATTCGGATTTGGCGGCGATCGCCAGGTCCGGGACCGGGGGCGTTGCCGGGACGTCCAGCACTCCGACTTGCGGGCAGCCGTAGGCGGCGCAGCCGTGATTTTCGCGCCAGCATTCGGTGTGATAGAGCTGGGAGCAACTGGAGCATTGGGTGCTGGCGTCTTCGGGGAGGATGGGGCTTTGGCATACGGCGCAGGTCCTTGCGGCGGAGGCGGCGGGCCGGGGCTGCGGGAAATCCGCCGCCAGCGGATCGAACGGCCGGGCGAAATCTCCCAGCTCGACGGGCTGTGAAATCGCGGGCATATCGACGATGGAATCGTTGGGCGTCAGCGGCCGGCGAATGCCGGATGCCGGTTCGCCCGGAACGGAGATGTCCCCGCCGCAGATGGCGCACCGGCCGAACGCGCCGGCCATGCCGGCCGGCACCCACATCGGCGCGCCGCACGCGGCGCAGGCGATGAGGATCCCGGGATCCTCGAACTCGGGATTGGTGCCGTTGTCGGCGATGTGAAAGGTGACCGCGCGATCGGGGATGGCGTCGGTTTCGTGAAAGGTCATTTTCGACGTGCCGATTTGAATCTCGTCGCCGTCCTGGAGGATGATTTTGCCTTCGGCGCGCTTTCCATTGAGGAAAGTTCCGCCGCGGCTGCGGGCGTCGCGGATGTAGAACGAATCGCCGTCCTTGTCTATCCAGGCGTGAATGCGCGAGACGATGCGCTGGCCGAACTGCACGCCATTGAACGGCTTCCTCCCGATCAGGACGCGCTTGGAAAACGCGGCCGCCTGAATGGGTTCTTCGGAATGGATGACGAGGCTCGCCATGCGATTGCCAAAAAAGACCGCCCTGCATGGCCCTCGATCCCGACGGCCCTTTTGACGGCTGATTTTACGCTAGCGCCAGCCCTTTGGGACAGCAAGCCTCATTTGTGCGCCATGTTCTGAATCCAGTAGGGGATTTGGATATGCTGCATGCGGATCAGCAAACCCAGCAAACCGCCCATAATGACGAACAACGCGATGCCGATGACTCCCAGGACGCACCGGCCGATGGGGATGGTCCTGCGGCGCGGTTTTCGGGTGTACATGGCGGGAGTTCGAGGCAGCGGGGATTCCGGCGCCAGCGACTCGGCCGTCGCGGGAGACAGAACGGGCGACGGCGCCGCCGCCGTGGCCGGCTCGTCCGCCTCGATAATGGGGTCCAGACGTTCGGGGCGGCCGTGGCGAGCGTTGAAGATTCCCTCTTCGCCGCTGCGCGGATCGTACACCAGCGCGGCCTGCCAGGGCAGCCCGAAAAAGCTCTCGTGCACGAAGACGTCCATCTCCGACAGGAAAACCCCGTGCCCGGGATGGGTGTGATACCAACCGACGATGCGCAGATCGGGGTACCGCTTGTCCATGAGAACCTGAATGTGCTGCCAGGTGTCGGCGGTGAAGGTGACCTGACCGGCGCTGCTGGCGGCCGACTGGCCCTCGATGACGTGCTCGACCAGCAGGAACGGGCCGGTGTCGTCGCGGTAGACGTCGCCGACCAGGATGCCGCAGACCTCGGCGCGGGGCGAGGAATCTCCGTGGAGGTGAATCCGGTTGAGCGCCGATTGGCGGATGACCACCTGAAACGACGCGGTGCGCGGGCCGCCGAGCTTGATCAGCTCGCGGCGCGGCAAGCGTGCAAAATCAACCCCACCGGAGAGATCGCTTTCGCTTTCGACGGTTTGCATTACTCCCATGACAAAGCCTCCGTTTCTAAACAAAGCGGCCCGAGGACCCGTTGCCGGTCGGCGGCCAATTCCAGCCCGACGGCTTGGGCGCCGTTGCGGGCAATGATGAGGTCCAGCGGCGGCACGCCGATCTGGCCCAACGTCTTATCCAGCAATCCTGGCTCGTCCGCGATCTGGAAAAAGGTTTTGACGGCCCGGCGAACGCCGGGGCAATTGGGGCAAAACGCCTTTTCCGCACGCACTTTTCCGAGCGAAACAAACAACTCTTCCGATTGGCCGCAACGCGGGCAATCCAGGGATTGCAACACGTCGCGGCAAAGTTCCAGTCGCGCCCCCGGCACCAAACGCCGGGCTTCGCAAAGCAAATCCCCGATGGGCATGTCGTCCACGCCGGCGTCCAGCGAATGAATCTGGCCCAGGGTTTCGTGGCTGAGGCAATCGTCCTTGCGCTGATAATCGACGAGATAGGAATCGGCGGACAAACCCTGGAAGACCCAGCCGTGCCCGGCGATGGTGGGCAATCCGTGAAGCAGCTTGACGGCTTCCTGGCACTGGACGGCGGCGATGATCGAGGCGATGGTGGGCGTCGTAGGCGTTTTTCCCTGCTCCATCTCGGAGCGGCTGAGAAGATTGCACGACCGCCGGGCCTGAAGGAGCTTCCAATCGGTCTGGGACATGGTGCATTCGTAGCACGGTCCGTCGCCGGGGAGGAAAACCCGCGCCGTTCCGGAGATGGCCTCGATGGCGCCGTCGATCCAGGGACGGTTGATTTTGTGGCAATGGCGGTTGATCGTGAGCCGCGCCTCGCGGTTGTCGAGGCCGGCGATGATCACGTCGGCCCAGCGGAAGGCGCCCATGCCCAGGTCGTGAACCACGTTTCCATTGAACGCGTGAACGCGAATTTCCGGATAGATCGCCTTGGCGGCCTCGGCGGCGACGTCGGCCTTGAACCGGCCATTGTCGGATTCGCGATAGAGAACGGACCGGGAGAGATTCGAGTTCTCCACGCGGTCCATGTCGGCGATCAGGATATTTCCGATTCCAAGCAGTGCGAGGTTTTTGACGATCTCGTTGCCGAGCGCGCCGGCGCCGACCACCAACACCTTGGCGTTGGAGAGTTTGGCCTGGTCCCACCATCCGATGAGGCGGAACCGGTCGAAGCGATCCTCCGGCGAGGATGGCTCCGGCGAAATGTGAAGCGTCCGCTCGAGCATAGCGGTCGTCGAACCTCAGGTTGTCAAAATCCTTCAATCCCTCCGCGGGCTGCGCCTTTGGTCAGGCTTCGCCTACGGTGCGGCTGCGTGAACCTTCCTGGTGAAGGCGGCCGCTTAGAGCAGATGACCCCACGAGTCTATCTTTGAGGCGAATCCTACCTGATTCGCCTGGGCTTGACGCCCCTGTAAGGATATACACCAAGACGCGCCGTTCGGCCAATTTTGGGGGCCGAACAGTCTGATAACCTCGTCATATACCCAATTTAACCGGGGTAAAAGTAACTGCTTGCCAGGGGTTCGGCAATGGATGAAATCGGCGGGAGTTTAGCTTGGCGTCAATGTAACGCGGAACAGATCCAGGTCCTTGGCGCCCAGCCGCGCCTTGTATTCCTCGGCGCCGCGGAGAAGGTTGAACACCGGGGCCCCGGCGGCGATGGCGTCTCGAATCGCCAGGCTGAAACCGACGATGCCGGGACTCCATTGGCGTTGGGCGAATTCGTAGGTGGTGTTGTAGATCATCGGGCCGCGGTTGCTGCGCAGGCGCAGCAGCCAGGCGGATGGCTTGCCATCCAGCCACAGTTCGTCGAGAAAGAAGTCGCCCTGCCGGGCCAGGATGGGGCACAGCCGGCGCAGGAATCCGACCAGGACTTCATCGGTGAAGTCGGCCTTGTCGGATTCAGCCTGGCACATGGCTGCCAGAGCGCGATCCAGGGCGGGAACCAATTCCTCCTCGCGCTGGATCGTGAGCCATTGAAGGTTCGCCTTGGTCTGGGCATTGCGGATTTTGCGCTTGATTTCCTTTCGTTCGTGGCCGTCGAGCGAGGCGAGATAGTCGTCCCAGGATTTGGGCAGCATGATGTACGGCGCCTTGACGTCGAGAGTTTCCTTGTATTCGAATCCGAATTGGGGCGACAGGCCCGGAAGAATCTGCCGAAGCGGCGAATCGGCACGCACCTGATGAAGCAAAACGCCGCCCATGGACCAATCCCACAATTCATCGAGCAAGCGGAGGATGATCTCCCAACATTCGGCGGCGGCCTCGGAATCGATCAGCGGATCGAGATAGTCGGTGACCCAACTCCCCGGCGTTTCGAGCATGGAGGAGGTATTCAGGCCCAGCGGAAGAACGGCCAGGAGCTGCCGTTGGCGGGATACGGTGATGAGCCGGAACTGGCCTGCGGGGACGAATTCGTTGACGACGGCGGATTGCCAGGCGGGACCGAGAAAGACGGTGGCCCACGGATTGCGGGCGAGCAGTTCGTTCCAGCGCGCCAGGAAATCGGGCTCGTCGGGCCAATCGCGGAGACAGCGGGCGCACACGCCATCGCGTTCCACGGGATCGAAATCACCGTGGCCGCCGGCGATATTCAGGGCGGCGGGGATCAAGGCGCGCAAGGCGCCGCGCATTCGGCCGGCGAGTTGCAACTTTCCTCCCATGCGTTCTTCCGCGTTCGAGCCCTCGGAGGCTTCTGAAGATTTATCAGCCTTTGCCATGGGAGACTTGAGAATATAGCGGAAAATGGGGGATTCCCCCACAAGAATTCCCCACGCCGGCGGCGTGGGCGTTCGTCGAGCGAGGGGGCGCTTTACACGCGGCCCGACACGCTCCACAATCGCCCCATGGCGAGCGGGTCCTTCGTTCATCTTCACTGCCATACCCATTATTCGCTGCTGGACGGCGCTTGCCGGATCCCCGATCTCGTTGCTCGTGCCAAGGAATTGGGGATGAACAGCCTGGCCATCACCGATCACGGGTGCTTGTTCGGGGTCGTGGAGTTTTTCACCGAATGCACCAAGGCGGGGATCAAGCCGATTCTGGGCATGGAAGCGTACATGGCCCCCGGGGATCGCCGCGAAAGATCGACCGTGACGGGCACCGGAAGCGACGCGGCTTACCACTTGCTCTTGCTGTGCCAGAACCTTCAGGGGTATCAGAACCTGATCAAGCTATCGAGCATTTCCTATCGCGAGGGGTTTTACTATAAGCCGCGGATCGACAAGGAAATCCTGAAGGAATTTGGCGGCGGGCTGATCGCGACCAGCGCGTGCCTGGGCGGGGAGATTCCGTCGTGCCTTTCCCGCCGCGACGCCAAGGCCGCCAAGAAGATCGCCGAAACCTACCTGGAGATTTTCGGCCCGGACCGGTTCTTCATCGAAGTACAGAAGCACGTGGCCGAGCAGGACCGCGTGAATCCGGAACTGGCCGAACTGGCGAAAAAGCTGGGCGTGGGGCTGGTGGCGACCAATGACGTGCACTTTTTGAACAAGGACGATCATCACGCGCATGACATTTTGTGCTGCATCAGCATGGGGAAGCTGATTACCGACGACAGCCGGTTGAAGTATCCGACGGGCCTGTACCTCAAAAGCCCACAGGAAATGACCGAGGCGCTGGGGGATTTCGATCAGGCGATCGAAAACACGGCGCGGATCGCCGCGATGTGCGACGTGACGCTGGATTTCGGGAAGCGGCACGCGCCGGTGTATCACGTGCCAGCCGAGGCGATGAAGGGGCCGGTTTCATCGGACTTGGCCGAGGATGCGCGATATCTTCGGCAGCTTTGCGAGGAGGGGCTGGAATGGCGCTACGGCACGCGCCAGGTTGAGCCGGAGGTTCGCAAGCGCCTGGATCATGAATTGAAGATCATCACGAGCAAGAATTTCTGCTCGTATTTTCTGATCGTCTGGGACTTCTGCAATTTCGCCAGACAGCAGGGGATTCCCGTGGGCGCCAGGGGTTCGGGCGTGGGGACGATGGTGGGATATCTGCTGGGGCTGTGCAACGTCGATCCGATCAAATACGGCCTGCTGTTCGAGCGGTTCATGGACCCGAGCCGGGACGAGATGCCGGACATCGACATCGACATCTGCCAGGAGGGGCGGGCGAAAATCAT
This sequence comes from Tepidisphaeraceae bacterium, assembly GCA_050010915.1. Lineage (GTDB taxonomy): Bacteria > Planctomycetota > Phycisphaerae > Tepidisphaerales > Tepidisphaeraceae > PALSA-1353. The sequence goes on from JBEKKC010000038.1 coordinate 12,785, forward strand.
CGAATACGTGCGGAATAAATACGGGCACGTGGCGCAGATCATCACGTTCGGGACGCTGGCGGCGCGGGCGGTGTGCAAGGACGTGGGGCGCGTGATGGGCGTGCCACTGGCGCTGACCGACAAAATGACCAAGCTCATTCCCGGCGCCGTGGGGATGACGCTGGACAGGGCCTTGGAGCAGGTGCCCGAGCTGAAAGATCTGTATCGGGACGACGCGCAGGTCAGGCAGATCATCGACGTCGGCAAGCGGCTGGAGGGCCTGTGCCGCAACGCCGGGACGCACGCGGCGGGCGTGGTGATCGCCGATCAGCCGCTGGAAAACGTTCTGCCGCTGTGCAAAAGCGGGGACGATTTGCTCACGCAGTTTGAAGGGCCGATCGTGGAAAAGGTCGGCCTGCTGAAGATGGATTTCCTGGGCCTGCGGACGCTGACGACGCTGGAGCGGTCGATCAAGCTGGTGAGGCAGATCAAGGGCATCGACGTCGACATTGAGAAGATCGACTACGCCGACCGGAAAGTGCTCGATCTGTTTTGCCGGGGCGAAACCAAGGGCGTCTTCCAGTTTGAATCGGGAGGCATGCGGGATTTACTGATGAAGATGCGGCCGGACCGGCTGGAGGATTTGATCGCCGCCAACGCGCTCTACCGCCCGGGGCCGATGGAATTGATCCCGTTGTATTGCAACCGCAAGCACGGCACGGAAAAACCGCCGCAGGCGCATCCGATCATGGACCGCATCCTGGCGGAGACCTACGGGATCATGGTCTATCAGGAACAGGTGATGCAGATTTTCAACCAACTCGGGGGCATCGAGCTGAGCGCGGCGTACAAGCTGGTCAAGGCGATCAGCAAAAAGCAAGCGGACGTGATCGCCAAATTCAAGCCGGATTTTCTGGAAGGCGCCCAGGCCAACGGCGTCGCGCCGGGCAAGGCGCAGGAACTGTTCGATTCGATCCTGAAATTCGGCGGATACGGTTTCAACAAAAGCCACTCGACCCGCTATGCCATCATCGCGTTTCAGACGGCGTACATGAAGACGTATCACCCGGTTGAATACATGGCGGCGTTGCTGACGTTTGAAATGGGGTCCACGGAGAAGGTGGTTGAATACATTGAAGAATGCCGGCGGATGACGCAGCCGGACGGCTCGCGCGGCATCCCGGTGCAGGCGCCGGACATCAACGTCTCGGACAAGGATTTCACGCCGATCTACCTGAACCAGACCGGCAACATCCGCTTCGGGCTGATGGCGGTGCGCGGGGTGGGGGAGAAGGCGGTGGAGGCGATCATCGCCGAGAGAAAGAAATCCTGCCCGTTCACCAGCCTGTACGATTTCTGCGAGCGGGTGGATCAGCGGCAGGTGACGCGGGGCACGATCGACGCGCTGGTGAAATGCGGCGCGTTTTCCTCGCTGAAGGCCCGGCGGTCCCAGTTGCTGGCGATCCTGGACCGGGCCGTGGAGATGGGACAGCAATCGCAGCAGGACAAGCGGATGGGGCAGATGAGCATGTTCGGCTCCAGCGCGGCCAGGAGCGATTCGCCGGCCGCGGACGTGCTTCCGGATTTCGCGGAGCTTCCCGGCGCCGAACTGCTGAAATTCGAGAAGGAGTTTCTGGGATTTTACGTCACCAATCACCCGCTGACGGAACATGCGGCGGCGTTGGGAAACTATTCGACCGCCACGACGCGGGGAATCAAAACCATGCCGGAAGGCTCGGAGGTGACGTTGGGCGGATTGATCAACCGGATCAAGCGCGCCGTGACCAAAACCGGGCGGTCCGCGGGACAGCCGATGTGTATCCTGACGCTGGAAGACCTCGACGGCCAGATCGAGGCGACGATCTTTGCCGAGAGCCTGGCCGAGATCACCAGGAAATACCCCCACGCGATCGCGGCCGAGCAGATCGTCTTCATCCGCGGGAAAGTGGACAAGCGGCGTGAAACGCCGGGCGTGATCGTCAACGAACTCGTGCCGATCGCCGAGGCGATGTCGCGCTTCACCCGCTGCGTGAAAGTGGAAATCGACCGGGTCGAGGGGGCGATCGAAACGCTTAAGCAACTGAAGTCGGTTCTGGCCAAGCACAACGGCAACTGCCAGACGTTCCTGAGCGTCCCGGCCCCTGGAGAAAAGCGGGCCCTGATCGTGCTGGACAAGCAATGGTCGATTCGCGCGACGCCGGAATTGAAGCAGGAATTGGAATTCGTGCTCAATGGCCAGGGACGGGTGGAACTGGCCGGCGATGGCACAAGGCGCCCGCAGGCGGTGCAGCAGCCGCTGTTCCAGGGGGCCCAGATAACCGAGGCGGCGGAGGAAATTCCCGTGACGATTTCGCCGGTGGATGAGGCGGATTTCCTATGAATCGAAGAATTCGCATATATCGCATTTCCTGACGACATTCACTGGAACGTCTTGCCGACAGCGGGTACTTTACGGAGCAACGGAGCGGGAAATCGGATGTTCTTCCTTCAGACATTTTTTTTGGAGTCACCATGCAGGTCAAACTGTCCAGCGGGCGCGTTCTTCCCATCGAGATGTACAAGGTCAAGATCGTTCAAAAAATGAACCTGCCCCCGGCGGCGCAGCGGCTACAGGCCATCGAAGGCGCCGGCTATAACACTTTCCTTTTGCGCACGCGCGACGTCTTCATCGACATGCTCACCGACTCGGGCACCAATGCCATGAGCGACAACCAGCTTGCCGCCATGATGGTCTCCGACGACGCCTACGCGGGCGGCGAATCCTATTACAAGCTGCTCGATGCGGTGCGCGAGGTCTTCGGCATGGAATACGTGCTGCCCGCCCACCAGGGCCGCGCCGCCGAACACCTGCTGGCCAAGGTCTTCGTCAAACCCGGCGATGTCATCCCGATGAATTATCACTTCACCACCACCAAGGCACACTTCCAACTTCTCGGCGGCACGGTCCACGAGATCTACGTCGCCGACGCCCTACAGACCGAATCGAAAAACCCCTTCAAGGGCAATATGGACCTGGGGAAATTCGAGTCGTTGATCGAGAAATACGGCGCCAATCACATTTCCTTCGTCCGCATGGAATGCACGACGAACCTGATCGGCGGACAGCCGTTCTCCATGGCGAATCTTCGCGGCGTCAAGCAGATCGCCGCCAGGCACGGCATCGCGGTGGTGGTGGATACCTCGCTCGTCTCGGAAAACGCGTACTTCATTAAACGCCGGGAACAGGGCTACCAGGACAAGACCATCGCCGACATCGTCAAAGAGATGATGAGCTACACCGACATCACCTACATGTCGGGCCGCAAGAGCACGTGCGTGCGCGGCGGCATGATCGCGACGAACTCCCGCAAGCATTTCGAAGCCATCAAACCATGGCTGCCGGTGTACGAAGGCTTCCTGACCTATGGCGGCATGTCGAGCAAGGAAATCGAGGCGATGGCCGTCGGCCTGCGCGAGATGCTCGACTACAACGTCGCCAGTTCATCGGCCGATTTGATCGAATACTTCGTGACCCAGATGGTCGCCGCGGGGATTCCCGCCGTCACTCCGCCCGGCGGACTGGCCGGTCACGTCGATGCCATGAAGTTCCTGCCTCACATTCCCCAGAGCGAGTATCCCGCCGGCTGCCTGGCCGCGGCGATTTACCTGGCCTCCGGCGCTCGTCCGATGGAACGCGGCACCGTCTCGATGGACCGCGACAAGGACGGCAAGGACGTTTTCTCGGACGTTGAATTGGCCCGCCTGGCCCTGCCACGCCGCGTCTACTCCATGGCCCACATTGATTACGTCGTGGACCGCCTCAAGTGGCTCTACGCACATCGCAAGCTCGTCGCGGGGTTGAAGTTTGTCGAAGAGCCGCCGGTTCTTCGCTTTTTCTTTGGCCGACTCGCCGCCCTTAACAGCTGGGGCCGCAAGCTCACCGAAGCATTCGAAGCGGATTTCGGCAAGGTTTATTGACCGTACCCCAAACGCGGCATTGGCAAATCTTGGGTGGGACGCGCCCGGTACACGCCGCCCAGACCCGGCAAGAGCGGCGTTATTGGACCAGTGCGGTTAGTGCAACAAGCCCCGAATCACCATTCCGCGCCCTTTCTGCGGTCGAATAAGACACCCATAATGACGCTGCTTTTGAGGGTTTTGGAGCCATAAGAAAATGATTTGACTTGCGCTGAATTAAATTGGATTTCCTTCCCTTGGAGGACGTGAGCCATGAAGGGATGGATCAGCCAATTCGACGATGCGACAAGCCGGGCCCGGTCGCGGGTTCAACGCGACCTGGCCAACGCCTGCCGATTTGAGGCCCTCGAGGGCCGGACGCTGATGTCGGCGAGCGTGCTTGCCGCCCCATCGGCCCTGACGGCGACGGCCACCGCCCCCACCTCCATCAAGCTTCAGTGGAGGGACAACGCCGGCACCGCGACGGGGTACAACGTTCTGCGTTCGACGGACGGCGTTCATTACACGGAATTGGCCCGACTCACGTCCGGCGGCGCCTCCAGTTTCACCGATGCCACCGCGGCCTCCGGGCACGTTTATGATTACGAAGTTCAGGCGTTCAGCGGCTCGGCGACTTCCGCCGCGTCGAACGTCGCCGCGGCCAAGACGCCCCTGGTGACGCCGACGGGCCTGACGACCAGCCTCTCCGGACTCTCAATCAAGCTGACCTGGACGGACAACGATTCCTCGGTGACGGGATATGATGTCCTTCGCTCGACCGACGGCGTACACTTCAGCCCAATTGCCACGATCACCAGTAGTTCGACCCGCAGCTATACCGACTCCACGACGACTTGGGGAACGAAGTATTACTACCAGATCGAGTCGTTCAACGCGGTGACGAGTTCCGCGGCTTCGGCCGCGGCGAGCGTCACCACGCCGCGTTCGGGCGTCACCGTCACGACGCGGTATGGCGACGAACTGGTGGTGACCGCCGCCGGCGCCGACGATTCGGTCTCCATCTTCGAAAGCGGATCGAAGTTCACCATCGACGCCGACGGGCAAACCTACACCGACGCCGCCACCGCGGCGGGGTTGTTCGTTTATACGCGCGGCGGGACGGACACGATCGACGTGGATAAGTCCGTGAAATCCGAGACGACGCTGGAAACCATCGACGGCGCGTTGACGACGATCACCAGCGCCGGCTCGGACGTCATCGCCTGGATCGACTCGACCGACAAATATTCCGGCACGGGCACGGTGCACGCCGTCGCCAGCTTCGCCGGCGGCGTGAGCAAGGCCACCGGCGCGGCCCTGGCCAATCCCAAGGACGCGGGAAAAACGGTGACGGTGAACGCCTCTCTATTCGGGACCGGCCCCGTGGCCGCGGACGTCAACCAGGGCGAGATAGGCGACTGCTATTTCCTGTCGTCCCTGGCCGCCTTCGCGGGGCAGAATCCCAACGTGCTGGTGCAATCGGCGGTGGACATGGGCGACGGGACCTACACCGTGCAGTTCATCTCCAACGGCAAACCCACGTTCGTGCGCGTCTCCAACCAGTTCTCAGCCGGGCCGTTCAGCGATGGATTGCTCTACGCCCATCCGGGCGCCGACGGCTCGATCTGGGCCATGGTCATGGAAAAGGCCTTCGCCTACTTCCGAACCGGCGCCAATACCTACGCCTCCACCAACAGCGGCTGGATGGGCGAGGCCTACGGCGACTTCGGCGTGAGCTCCACGGCCTTCTTCCCGAGCAATTACACGGCCGCCACGCTGTACAACCTGCTGTCCGCCGACCTGTCCGAAGGCAAGGAAATTACCCTGGGCACCGACAATTCCGCGCCGAACCTTGTCAGCGATCACGCGTACACGCTCATCAGCGCCTATAAAGATTCCAACGGCGTGACCCACTACGTCGTCCGCAACCCCTGGGGCGACTCCGGCGATTCGCTGGAAAACAGCCAGGGCTACGCCACGCTGACATTCGCGCAGTTAGTCGCCAACTTCGGCGATGGGTGCGCGTCGGTTTAGGATTCTGAAGGAGTCAACGCACACCACCCTGTCGCCCTCTCCCCGTTGAGCCGGGGAGAGGGCGGGGACATGAGGCCCGTATCTCTGTAAACTGCACGACATGCCCCGATTTATCGCGATGCTGCGCGGAGTCAACGTCGGCGGAAACATCCTCAAGATGGACCGGCTGCGAGAGCTTTGCGATGAGCTTCAATTCAAAAACACCAAAACTTACGTTCAAAGCGGCAATCTGGTTTTTGACTCCGATCGCCCCGCATCCGTCTTGTGTTCCCTGATCGAAAGGCGCCTTGCCGGCGAAACACGCCTTCCGGTTTCCGTAATTAAGCGAACCCCGGCGGAACTGAAACAAATCCTCTCCAACAATCCATTCCTGAAGGAAAAGGAGATTGATCGCTCAACACTGCACGTAACATTCCTGGCCAAGCCCGCGGGGAAGGTTGCGTTGAACCAACTGGCCGCGATCAACTCCGGCGTGGATCGCTTCCGCTCCATCGGCAAAGAGATTTATGTCCATTGCCCGAATGGCTACGGCGAAACCAAGCTGTCGAACAACGCGATACAGAACCTGCTCGGTGTAATCGCAACCACGCGGAATTGGAATACCGTCAATAAACTCTATGAAATGGCGTCATAGCGCCCCTGCCGCATCCGGTAAAACTCATGAATGGGCCCTTTCCACATTCGGAAACAGCGGCTGCGCTTCGCCGAGCTTGGCGCCGGCCGCCGGCGGATTGGCATAGAGCCAATCCAGGGTTTTGCCGGCGACGTCGATCTTGAGCTGCGACAATCCCTCGGCCGCCTTTTGCGGCAGGATCGGCAGCAGGCCGACCAAACAGCGGTGAATCGACAGCGCCGCGACGTTCAGAACCGTGTTGAGCCGGGTCGCTTGCGACGCGTCCTTGGCCAGCTTGAACGGTTCCGTGGCATCGATGTATCCGTTCGTGAGCCGGGCCAGTTGCACGGGCAATTCGGCGCATTGTTGGAGGTCGATGCGCTCGTACGCGGCGGCCAGTTGCGACGGAAGCTGCTGGCCGTGGGCCAGCAGGTCGCGGTCGATCTTCTCCAACTCGCCGGCGGCCGGCAGCACGCCGGCGCGGTAGCGGTCGATCATCTTCACCGTGCGGTTCAGGCAGTTGCCGACGACGTTTTTCAGTTCGTTGAACGATTTCAGGAAATCCACGTCCGTCCAATCGAGGTCGCTGCCGAACGGCGCGGCCCGCAGCAAATAAAATCGCAGCGCATCCAGCGAATACGTGCCGATCACCTGGCGAAGTTTCGTCAGGTCGATGAAATTGCCGAGCGATTTGCTCATTTTCTTGCCCGCGCTGGTCCACCAGCCGTGCGCGAAGACTTTCTTCGGCAGCGGTACGCCCAGCGAAAGCAGCATGGCCGGCCAGTAAACCGTGTGGAACCAGAGGATTTCCTTGCCGATGATTTGCACGTCGGCCGGCCAGAATTTCTTGAACAGCGATTCATCCGCCGACGTGTAGCCCAGCGCGGTGATGTAATTGCTCAGCGCGTCGATCCAAACGTAAACCACGTGGTCCGGATCGTGCGGCAGAGGGATGCCCCACTTGAGCGTGGCCCGGCTGATGGACAGATCGTCCACCCCCCGCTTCAATTTGCTGAGCACTTCGTTGCGCCGCGCCGGCGGCTGGATGAAATCGGGGTTGTATTCGACGTATTGCTGAACGCGCGGGGCGTATTTCTTCAGCCGGAAGAAATAACTCTTTTCCGAATATCGCGTCAGCGGCCGGCCGCTGATGGCCGATTTGTATTCCCGCGATTTCGCCTCGGTTTCGGTGACGAATTCCTCCTGCCCCTCGTCGTACCAGCCTTCGTAGCTGCCGAGATAGATGTCGTCGTTGGCGAGCAATCGGCGGACGATCTCCTGAACGGCGGATTTGTGCCGCTCTTGCGTCGTGCGGATGAAGTCGTCGTGGGTGATCCCGATTTCTTTCCAGAAATTCTGGAACGCCGCCACCATCTGGTCCGCCAGCACGCGCGGCTCGACGTTCTGGGCCGCCGCGGTCTTGACCATTTTGATCCCATGCTCGTCGGTCCCGGTCAGGAAGAACGTCTCTTGGCCCGCCAGCCGGTGATACCGGGCCAGCGCATCGGCGGCGACCGTCGTATACGTATGCCCCAGATGCGGCTCGCCATTGGGATAATAAATCGGCGTCGTGATGTAAAAAGTCTTGTTCATAGCAGAAATCTCTCAATCGAAACGCAAAAAAAGAACCACCGTTTGTCTCGGCTGACGGCAACGCGCAAAGGGATAGACGGCTCCGAACCAAATCGGAGCGGGCTATCCCAATCGCATGGCCATCAATCGGGGCAAACGGTGGTTCATGAAATGGATTATCGGCAGCAAGCCGTTCGAAATCAAGAGAAAGCAAACCGGGGAACCAGTTGCTCGCCTTCAAGATTCAAAGCCCCGGGAGCTTGCTCCCCGGGGTCACACTTTCATCTCGATCGCCTTTTGCGGGCAATCGTCTGCGCAGACGTTGCAGTCGATGCAGTTCTCCGGCTTCACGACCGCGACTTTCTCCTCCACGTGAATCGCGTCGCTCGGGCACTTGTCCTGGCACGTTCCGCATCCATCACATTTTTCGGCGTCCACAACCGCGGGCATATACGGCTCCTCGATAAAACTTGACTCCGATAGCATCGGCCAAATCGGCCCGCCCCGCCATCGGGCAACCCCCGTTTCCAACCTAAGGGACATTCCCTATGCCCTATCCCGGGCGGAAAACCGCGTTACGGCGACATTTGCCGAAGCAGGAAATACTCGTTGAATGGGTGATCGTCCGTGATAATGACTCGCGGGTCGTGATTGAGACGTATGTTAATCTGGATCTCACCGCTCAGGACGCGGTCAAGATAGCTGGCGGCGTCGCGGGTATCCGCCCATTCCAGAAGGTCCTTTTTCGCGGACGGGGGCATTCGCGCCGCCATTTGCCGGGAGTCGAGGATTACAATGGGCTCCATGGATCCCAGAAGGTGTATGCCCCAACCCTCGACGGACCGAAAGCAGCGAACGTACGGAAAGGATAGAGCCATCGATCGCATGACCGCCTGAGAGGTGGAATACTGTGGACCTGGAAACCACGTCTGCACGATGCCGTAGCGGTTCAAATGCTGCTTGGCCAACGCGTAGAACTCGGTGGAATACAGCAGGCTCGATCCGGCCGCTTCCACGGGCGGCGGTGGATCGGTCACGATCACGTCAAAGCTCCTCCCGCATCGCCTCAGATACCGCCGGCCGTCGTCCACGATGACGTGGCCGTTGGGATTGTTCAGGCATTGGTAGGCGTCGGGGAAATAGAACCCAAAGGCGTCGACGACGCTGGGGACAAGCTCGACCGCCGTCGTGTCGATGTTCCACGACAATGCCGAACGATACGTCGTCCCCATTCCAAAGCAGATCACCAGCGCGGATTTGGGCGGGCCCTGGTGAAGCCCCAGCGGCAGATGCGCGATGAATTTCGTGATCGGCGTCAGCGAGGTCATCCCCATCCCGTTGACCAGCAGTGTTTTCCCCCCCCGGTCCGCTCCATAGGAAATAACGGAGGCGGCGTAATCCCGCCGGACCACCGAATTCGGAGCCATCTCATGGTACATGTCTTCGTAATCTTGGGAGAATACCGCCCATCCCAGCTCGGCCGCCAACACGATGCCGAATCCCAGACGAATGGGCCGCGAGCTTGAACCGGGATGGCTCAGCCAATACACGACGAACGGCAGCCCCAGCAGAATCAAGGCCTCGCGTTCGCTGATGAACGGCAACAGCACGTACCCGCCCACCAGCGGACCGAGAATGCAGCCCAGGACGTTGATCGCGTATGCCTGCCCCGCGCGCCGCGGTTGTCCCGCGGCGTAGCGGTCGATCAGGCTCGGAGTCAGATATCCCAACGCCGCGCAAAAGGGACAGATGCTGGCCAGCACCATGGTTGCGCTCGACAGTGGGATGTCGGCAGTCATCGTCGTCATAACCACAATTCTCGGATCATTCACCAGCACGGGAAGAAAAGCGCTGAACGCCAGCACGGCAAACACCGCCCCGGCCGACCGCAGACGCCCGCGGGCCAAATCCCGGCGATAAATCAACGATCCCAAAAACGTGGCCCCCAGATAGGCGAAGATGATCAGGGCGAAGGAATACACCTGCGTTCTCAGCACCGGCGTGAAAGCGCGCGACCACACGACCTCCATCGCCATGGCGGCAAATCCCGTGGAAAACAGAATCGTCCGAATGACGCGGTCCGAAGCCCCTCCGGCCGATCTCGGGCCTTGAGCCGCCATTGCGACTTGCGGCAGCGTCTTAAGCATTGGCCGCGACCGCACCGCCAGGCAAATACTGACCACCGCAATGGTGAAATTCCCCGCCGCCGCCACCCATAACGTGTGCTGAAACCCAAGGATTTCCACCAGCACGATGGCGGTTGTGGCGGTGCCGCACATCGCGCCCAGGACATTGGCCAGATAAAGGAAACTGAAGCTGCCGGTGTCTTGGGCCCGTTCGCGCACATAGGCCATCATGAACGGAAACGTGGTCCCCATGCACAGGCACCATGGAAAAATCGAAACCGCGATCGCCAGCGCCGAAAGCAGCAGATACCCAAACGAATTCATCTGCCCGGCGGGTAGCAATATGCGTTCGCTAAGGTGGAAGAGCATCGGCGCCGCGAACGCCCCGATTCCGATGAGGAATTCCGCTCCGCCATAAAAGAACGCCGCCGACATGCCGGATTGCCCCACCAGCCAGCCTATGGACTGCCCGCCCCACCACGATCCTAGTGCAAGTCCCAACATGAACACCGATAGCACCACCGATAGAACAGGCGTAATGATGCCGAACGACGCGAATCCCATTCGCGTCCACACCACCTGATAAACCAGCCCGGAGAACCCCGACAAAAAGAACAGCAGGAAAAGCAGCAACCGCCAAAACCGTTTCATGCGTGGCAGTCATTTACCCAAGGTTGGGTTTTTAAGCAAGAAAGAGAAGGTGAAATGGCCGGGACGCGGGTTGGAATCAAGCAAACGTCGTCGGAAAATTTGGTTCTGCATGGCGAACGCGTATGATGGGACAATACGGCCACAACGGGTAATGCATAACGGCGAGCGAGATCGCACGATGAAAAAGGCCAAGCCGGGAATCGCGGGGACTCACGATGCGGAACATCTCTTTCGGTCCACGGTGCTGGCGCGGCATCGTCGGTTGATTCTGCCTAAATATCTTAATGACGAAGCCGAAAAACCGTTCCTTCAAGACCGGGCACTGGAAGACGCTCACAAAATTTTGATTAGATGGGCTGACCTTGAAAGCAACGGACATCTCGCGAAGAAGGAGATCTCGCTCGATTCCCAGTTCCTCGATGAAGTCTTCGGCGATGCCTTGCATTATCTGCCGTCCGCCAAGAAGCCTGACGGATACCAACTTGAGCACAAGTTTTCCGTCCCAGATGTCGGCATCGCGGACGCCGCGCTCGGACCATTTCCTCCAGACAGCCCCGCCAACGCGCGCGCGGTGATCGAACTCAAGGATGCCGCGACGGATCTGGACCACGACAAGATCAAGGGCCGCACCCCCGTCCAGCAATGCTGGGACTACCTCAACAGCCTGCCGGACTGCCCCTGGGGCATTGTCAGCAACTTCGTCTCCTTCCGGCTCTATCACCGCGATAGGACGCCGCAGGCTTTTGAGCATTTCGAGCTTCAGAAGCTGCGCAGCCTCGACGAATTCCGCCGGTTTTACGTCCTCTTCGAGCGCGGCGGGCTACTCGCCAACCACATCGTCAGGGTGCCCCGTGCCATGGACCTGATGCAGCGAAGCGCCAATAAGCAGCGCGAGGTCGGCGACAAACTTTACGACTATTACAGCGAGCAGCGCCTGCTTCTCATCGAGGAACTCATCCAGGAGCATCGGCGCACACAGGATCAGGCCATCCGCATCGCCCAAAAGCTGCTGGACCGCATTGTCTTCATTGCCTTTTGCGAGGACCGGGGTCTGCTGCTCCCAAGGCTGTTGGAAGATACCTGGAAGAGCGTCCCGCCCCTGCCCCGGGCCGGCGTGCGCTGGCAAAATTTCCGCGACCTCTTCCATTTTGTGGACAAGGGGCACGAAAAACTCGATCTGACCACCGGCTACAACGGCGGGCTCTTCGCTCCCGACGACGAAATCGACAACCTCGACCTCTCCGACCGCTGGACCGACATCTTTAAGAACATCGGCGAGTTCGATTTCGCCGAAGACGTCAACGTCGACGTTCTCGGCCACATCTTCGAAAAATCGATCACCGAATTGGAGAAACTCCGCACCACCGGCTATTTCGCCGCGCAGACGGCCAACGCCGCCGCCCCCGCAATGCCAAAGAGCGCGGAGCGCAAACGCTTTGGCATCTATTACACGCCGCCTGCATTCACCACTTTCATCGTCCGCCACACCCTTGGCACTCTGATCGAAGAGCAGCTTGCGGAGCTCGCCAAAGCCCATAACGTCGACCCCGATCAATCGCTCAAAGTCCCGCGTTCGCAGATTTTCGCCGCATACTGGCAGGCCGCGCTGGACGCCGTGCGGCAGATCGCAATCGTCGATCCCGCTTGCGGCAGCGGCGCGTTTTTGATCCAGGCGTATGAACTTCTCGAAGAGCGGTACGAGGCAATCGTCGATCACCTCGCATATCACAAAAACCAGCCCACCAGCGTCTGGTCGTCGGCCATTCCAGAAATGATCCTCGCCGAGAACCTGCACGGCGTGGACCTGTCCCCACAGGCCGTGGAGATCACACAACTTGCCCTATGGATTCGCTCGGCCCGCAAGGGCCGGCGGCTCGACGACCTGACCCATAACATCATTTGCCACAACAGCCTCGTCGGGGACAAGGCGGTGGACGAGCGCGCGATGGACTGGAAAGAGGAATTTCCCAATGTTTTCGCTCGGAAGGACCCGGGTTTCGACGTAGTGATCGGCAACCCGCCGTGGGAGCGGATAAAATTGCAGGAGCGCGAGTTCTTCGCCTTCTCCGCGCCGGAAATTGCCAATGCGGTTAACGCCGCCGACCGCCGCAAGATGATCGAGAAACTGGAGGCGCAGAACCCGCCACTCTACTTGACCTACATTTCGGCCAAGGGGAACGCGGAGAAGGCGCTGGCCCACGTGCGCGACAGCGGAGACTTCCCTCTGACCGGCAGAGGGGATGTGAATTTGTACATGCTCTTCGCCGAGCTTGCCCGGCGCATCGTTCGCGCGTCGGGGATGGTTGGCATTCTTGTTCCATCTGGGATTGCAACCGAGGATACCAGCAAGGACTACTTTAACGCTCTTACGGAGGACGAAACGCTAGTCGGGCTTTACGATTTCGAGAACAAGAAAGGCATCTTTGAGGACGTCCACCGCTCATTCAAATTCTCAATTCTGCTTTTCGGCGGCAAGGACCGTAGGACGCCACACGCTGATTTTGTATTCTTCGCCCATGATTTGAGGGACCTTAGCGAAAAGCGCCGCCACATCTCGTTGTCTCGGAAGGATCTTGCACTTCTTAACCCAAATACCAAAACCTGCCCGATCTTTGAGAATCGAAGAGACGCCGAACTAACCAAAGCAATCTATCGCAGAGTACCCGTTTTGATCGACCACAATCGCAAGGATGGCGGAAATCCTTGGGGCGTGAAGTTCGTCCGCATGTTCGACCAAACCAACGACGCAGAGCTTTTCCAAAGGCCGGAGAGCATTCGAAGAGAAGGCTTTAATCTTCGGGGTAATCAGTGGGCCAAAGGTAAGCAAGTTCTATTGCCGCTCTATGAGGCAAAGATGTTCCGTCCTTACGACCACCGCTTTGGCAGCGTCTTCATTCGAAAGGAAAATTGGGTGAATCAGGGCCAAACGGACGAGACGACCCTGGTCGAGCACCAGAATCCGGAATTTCTTGTCCAACCCAGGTGGTGGGTTCCGGCCGAAGCGGTCGCAAAGACTTTGGGAAATGCAAAACCCTCAGCCCTCTTGGCATTCCGAGATGTAACGCGATCGACCGATGATCGCACAATGATTGCGGCATTTATCCCGGTGGTGGCGGTTACGAATACTGCTCCGTATATCCTCTTCAATCCCAGCATTGGGGCCAGAAAACAGTGTTGTCTTCTCGCGAATCTCAATTCAATGGCGCTGGACTTCTTCGCTAAGAGGAAGGTGCCCCACATGCACATGAACTTTTTCATCGTGGAACAACTCCCGATCCTCCCTCCCGACGCCTACAACGACAAATGCCCCTGGGACAAAAAGCAGACCCTGGAAAAGTGGATCAGTGAGCGCGTCTTGAAATTAACCTGCACGGCCAACGATATGATCCCACTGGCCGAGGCAGCCGGCTTCAAGGAGAAGGTCCACAAATGGAAAGAGCCCGAGCGGGCCGAACTCCGCGCCGAACTCGACGCGGCTTACTTCCACCTCTACGGCATCTCCCGCGACGACGCCCAATACATCCTCTCCACGTTCACTGGCATGACCGACGACGATGGCCCCAAGCTGGTTGCCAATTCTGCCGCCGGTGAAATTCTGGAAGCCTACGACGCCTTGGCTGCGAAAACGTGAAGCGAACTAATGCCTCAAAGATGGCGCACAAGTCTGCACCGCGGCATCCATCCATTTCTGCTCACCTATAGCGTGATCCGCAGCGACAGTTCCAGGGCATTTATTGACAATATATAGATAAATATGGCGCACTCATCCGTGCGATGCGGCACGTCGAATTGCCGTTCGACGATAAGATATTATGGCAAAAAGAGTTACAGCAGATATAAATGCGGGCGGTTATTAATCGAGCTTTGAAAAGTGTGCAATGTGTGCAATGGAGTCACGCACCGTACGTACGGGCGGGACGGAGAGTGCCACCGACGCGAATTATAATCATGCGACATGGCAGAACACGTTTGCGATCTTTGCGGACGGAAGTTGGAGGCGCACAATTATTACGTCGTGCGGATCGACGTTTTCGCTGATCCGTCAATGCCGGACGTTAGCTCGGCGGAATTGGAAACGGTGGATTTCGACGCGGTCATCGATCAGTTGCTGGAAGAAATGAAGGACATGTCGGCCGAGGAAATTCAGGATCAGGTCCATCGGCGGTTTGAGATGAAGATTTGCCCGAAGTGTCAGCCGGAGTTTTTGGCCAATCCGCTGGGCAAGCCGCGGGGGGCTCAAGTCGGAGAGAACTAGATGGGAAAAAATAAATAAAATAGGCCGCACGGCGGAGGGTTAATGCCGTGCGGCCTGGCGGAGGAGGAAACGAGGCTTATGAGGCGAGATCTCCAGGTCTTGCAAGACCCCGCCGTTGTATTGTCAACCGTCCTGACATCCCGTACTTCTTTCACACCCACGTCTTTACATGGGGAGAGTATTACAAAAGTTGTGCCACACTCCGATTTTGGAGAGAATCGACGCCGCTCGCCGAGTGTTTTCCAGCGGAAATCGCTGATTTGGGGGCAATAATTTCGTTTTGGAAATGCTTCAATGAATAGAGGGATGTCGATGCGAGATCGGCGAAAGATGCGGCAAACGCCTTTTGGCTGCACATCAACTACGCACCGGCACCCGGGCTTAACTATAAGCACCATTGCTCTTTGCACGATGCTCGTGGGGATTGCGTTAATTCCCGGATGCCATTCGAATAAGGTTGCCGCACCCCCGCCGGCGATCACGGCGGGCTTCGGAACCACGTTGGAAGCGGTGGATACGAACGATTCGCGGCTGCCCGCGAGCGTTGGGAGGGCGATTGCGCTATCGGCGGCGAAGAACGAATGGACAAGCCTGGCGTTACGGATCGGAAACCTACCGCCGCCGGGGCCGAAGCTGGAACTTCGGGTCGGTTTTTCCCCGGCGATCCCGCCCCAGAACATTTCGGCCTACCAGGTATTGCCGATGCCGGTGGACACCAACCGCGCCGGGTACGTTCGGCAAACGGGGTTGTCGTCGGGCGAGCGGCAATTGCCCCGGGCGTTGTTGCCGATGAGCATCGCGCGGGGTGCGGTGGATCTTTCGGGGCTGCGTGATCCGGCGCATCCGTTGGACCCGCAAGGTCATGCCGGCGGCGGCGAGCCGGCGATTGTCTGGATCGATCTTCACGTTCCGGCGAACGCGGCGGCGGGGGATTATGCGATTCGGTGCGACGTTGTGGGTGTCGGCGGCGTGGCGGCGTCGGTGCGGGGCACGCTGCACGTTTACGATTTCGCGATCCCGGAAGAGCGGCATCTGCTGATGGTCGGCGAGATCGATTGGGATCGACTGGAGCAGCTTTATCCGGATGAGTTCGAGGCGATTACGCCGCGGCTGATGAACCGCAGCGATGCGAAATACACGGCGGCGGTGGGGGTTCTGGATCAACTGGTGGAATTGGCGCAGGCGAACCGCACGGAGGTGGTGGTTCCCCGGCTTCAACCGACGGTGAAATGG
>JBEKKC010000039.1:0-28891 GCA_050010915.1 Tepidisphaeraceae bacterium
CTTACGAAACCCCCACGCTAGCCCTCCCCCTGAGTACATGGGGAGGGGAAGAACAGGGCGTGCAGAATGTGTCACGCACCCGCTGGGCCGGTATGAAGGTGATGCGATTGGCACCTGATAAAAGGCATTCTATAATTGTTCCGCGGAAGGGAGGCGTTATGACCGCAGGGTTTTCTCCAAGGTGGCTTGGGCCGAGGGTTCTGAGCATATTGGGCGCGTTGATCCTGGCGCTTGCGAGCCAAGCTGTCCGCGCCAGCGAGTTCTTCAGCGAATCGGTTTACGTTCCCCCTTTGACATCGCTATACGACGGCAACCCGGTCACCGGTTGGAATGGATTTAACATCCTACTTTCCGAGGATCCCGGGTTGCCGGCCCAAAACGCCTCCAATCCCAATACCGATCCATTCGCCGTCAATGGAACGTCCACGATCACCACCGGTCCATACACGCCAGTTGCCACGGATGCCGGCATTCCGGTTGGCCCGGGCCTGGTCACGCTACCCGGGCAGACCCGCGTCCACTTCACCGGCACCGTTGCGATCAATCAGGCCAATATTCCCAATCAGGGTCTTTCCAATCCAACCGACCAGGTGCAATTCGGCCTGGTCGGTCCGACCGACAATGCTCCGCTGCGGATTCTCGCCCAGCATTGGGGCGGTTCCTACACCGACTTTCTGGGAGGAAAGGACAACTATTTGCGCGGAGTTCCCGTTGTCAGCATCATCCCCAATCCCGCGCCGCCGGCCGCGGCTCCCATCGGAACCAGTTTCGACTACATCGTCGATTTCGTTCAATTCACGCAGAACGGCATCGACGGCAGCGAATGGGCGGAATTTCCTTACGTTCCCGGAAACCAATCCACTTTCACCTACGGCGGTTGGGCGGATCCGCTCGATCCGATTCATTTCACCAACCATGAAATCCAACTCAGCAACACCTTGATTCCGCTTGACGATCTGAATTTCGCCGACGATCCGCTTTCAGGCGGGACCAACGGACCCGCATTCACCCCTGCGGACCTTCCCGCGGACGTCGTGCCGGAGCCGGCGTCATTCATGTCGTTGGCTTTGGGCCTATTGGGCTTCGGTTCGCTTCGGCGGATGAAGTCCACGGCCGCCGTTTGATTTATTGCCCACGAGCGCACGAATCGAACCTACGATTCCGCCCGATCGCGCGCCTCTTCAAGCAATTCCAAAAGCAAACTCAACCGATCAGTTCCCAAATGGCCCAGAGTTTCTTTGTTCGTCGCCAGGGCGACTCCATCCAGTTCCGCCAGCAATGAAAGCCCGGCCTCGGTGATCGTGGCATGCACGACTCTGCGGTCGTCCTGCTGTCTCTGCCGATGGACCAAGCCGTGCGATTCCAAGCGGTCCAGCAAACGGGTCAAATCGGCATCGCGCGTGATCATTCGCCGCGCAATCTCCTGGCATGCAATGCCTTGGGGTGACACGCCCCGAAGAATCCGCAGCACGTTGTATTGCGTCGGCGTCAGACCCGAAGGCTTCAAGGCCCCCTCCAGCCTCCCCATCAGCCGATCCGCCGTCCGCAGAAGATTCAGCATCACCTCTTCCTCCAGCGAGGCGAACGGCCCGGTCTTGGCGATCTCCCTTTGCAGCTTTCCAGCCATTTCAAACGCCATTTTATTTGTCTAAACAGATATTGTCAAACCAAATTACACGTCTGGATGATTGGGTAGCGCCAGCCATCAATAAAAATTATTATCTGTCTTAAGTAAAATACCCATTTTAACAAAGTCTCCCGTCGATATGTCCGATGCTTCCCATGCCAAACAAGTAACCGAGGAGCGCACTTCTATGAGTCGGATTACCATATCAAAGCGTGAGCCCAAAACAGCCATCGAGTCGCAAACGGCCGCCGACCGGCGGGAACACCGTAGGCACGACCTGGAAACCCAGGATATCAGCGTAGATCGGTGGGATGGCGGCAAGCGGGCGGAAAAAAGTTTCGGCAAAATCGTCGATCTATCCGCCGGCGGCGTCCGAATCCGCACCGTACAGCCCAACGTCAAAACCGATAACCAAATCCGCGTCCGGCTCGAACTTCCGGCCTACGCCGGCATCAGCCCCTTCATCGCTTCCCAGGGCAAGGCTTTGTGCCCCAAGAATGAATGGGTTGGCTGGATGACCGTCAGCCGCGTCGCCAAGATCAACAAGGACGAATACGACGTGGCCGGCCGGCTCGTTGACATGGACGAGATAGACCGCGGCATGCTCGGCCTCTATCTCTCCACGCAGCCGCTGGCCGCCTGAAGCCGCGCAACGGCTATCACGCCATTGAAACAACCCCACCGGCCCCCGGGTTCTTAAACCTTTCCGACCCGAGGGCCGGCCCCTTTTTTAAGAAGTGGCAAGTTGCAAGTAAAGAAACGGGTGGGTTTCCTAACTTGCAACTTGTACTTGCAACTTGTACTTCTGCGATCTTTACGATTTACCGACCACCAGGAGCATAAACGACCCCGGAATCATCCGCGGGCGCGGCCGGCGTTGGCCGCCCGACGCGGGCTGGGTCGCTGCCCCCGGCTGCGTGGCCGGAGCCTCGAACTGCGCCGTTACCAAATAAATGTTGTGTGTCTTGGCATCGAGGGCGCACGTCCTGGCGCCGGCTTTGGTCGTCACGTTCTGTTCGACCTCAAAACTGGTGGGGCTGTTTTCCTTTACAACCGTTAACGTCGAATTCCCGTTGGAGGAGAACGCCTCCATGGTGTCGGGATCGAATGTTCCGCCATCCGTCCCTCGGCCCGTCGGAAGCGTCGCCAGAATGTTGCCGTTGTCCGCATCCAGCACCACCATTTTCTCGTTCCCGCAGCAGGCAAAAATGCGGCGATTCTTGACGTCCAGCCCCATACCGGACGGCCCTTCCCCATCTCCCAGCTTGTAGCGTGCCGTGACCTTCATCGCCACCGGATCGACCACCACCACTTCGCTGGTGTCTTCCACGTTGATGTACACGTGTCCGTTGCCGTCGCCGACGCCCCATTCCGGACCACCGCCCAGATCGATCGTGCCCAGCACCGTCCCGTCAGCCGGGTCGATCACAGTCACGTGGGGAGCGGCATGGCTTTCCAGAAAGACGTGTTTTGTCGTCGGATCCAGAAAGATGCTGTCAGGCCTGCCTGTTACCGTGATCTTCTTAATCACCTGCAACGTCTTGATGTCGAACATCGTGACCGATGGATCGCTGCCGTTGCTGGTAAATCCGTGCCCGGAGCTGGGGTCGATTGCGACCCCGTGAACGCCGTTGGTGCCGGCGACCTCCCCGACCTTGTCCAGCGAATCGGCATCGTAAACGTCCACGCGGCTGGACCGCGGAACGTAGAGGCGCCGGTTGTCGGAATCGACCGTTATTAAATCCCATCGCCCGTCCCCGCCGACGGTCACGCTTTTCAGCAGCTTGTACGGCCCCCCGGCATCATCCGCCATCGCCGTCGGCGCGAACAGCGAAAACGCGGCAAGCAGTGCAAACACCAGCTTCATGTTGGACTCCCTCTAAAATGGTCGCTCCTTATAATCGCCTCGCATGAAAACCTTATGAAAAAATGAGAATTGGCGGGAATTTGTGGGAACGCTCGATCATCCAAAGAATCGCTCTGCGCGGATGTTGAGCGTCCTGGCAATACCGCCAATGGCTGTCTTGCTCCATGCACGTTTGCCGCTCAGCATTTCCGACAGATTGGATTGAGCAACGCCGATCTCGCGGGCGAGAGCGCTAATGGACATTCCCCGCTGCTCGATACGATGGCTCACCAACTCGGCAGCGGACAGATCGGAACTATCGACCCGCTGCCCTTCCTGCTCCTCATATTTGGCAATCAAATCGACAAGCACGTCCAGATATTCCATAGTCCCGCGGTCGGTGTTTTGGCTGGAAAGGCGAAGAACCAGCCGTTTGGCCTTGGCGTGATCGGCGGCGGTCTTGATCCGTCGAAGAGGAAACTGGCCGATCAACTGCATGTACGAGTCGGCCACGTTTGACTTGGCAGCCGTGGGCATATCAGTACCGTCCTTTCCAGCGATCCTTGTCGTATTCTCCATGCGTCAGAAACTCCAGGACCAGCACGATCTGAGCTCTGTAATTTACGTTCGTCAGCAGCCGATATTCGTTTCCCTTGACGTTAAAGACGGTCACGACGATCTGGTTTTTCAGATTGACGCCGTCCGCCGAGGGATAGTCTGTTCGCACGTCACCAAGGTTTTGCCATGTCGCGTCCTCGACGGTTGCGCTCCAGGCTTGCAGCCACTTCTTGGCGTCGGCGTGCTTGCGAATCGCCTTCGACAGCACGTCCTGCCCGATCAGCCGCATTATCTCATTTTGGTATAGATCGGCTGGAAAGTCAACTTTCTTGACCTGCGCCGGCGGCGAATTCTTGTGGGCCCAGTTCGCGGACTGAACGCCATCGCATAGAATTGCGTGACATGCGCATCGCCCTGGCCCAGATGAATCCGACCGTCGGCGACATCGCCGGCAATTGCCGCAAGGCCATCGAGTTTCTCGACCGCGCCAAGGCGCGGGCCGCCGAGGTTGTCGTCTTTCCCGAGTTGTCCGTCATCGGCTATCCCCCGAAGGATTTGCTCCTCAAGCCGCAGTTCATCGAAGACAACCTGCGCGGTCTTCAATCCATCGCCGAACGGGTGCGGGACGTCGATGCCATCGTCGGGTATGCCGAGCGAAATGCCGATCCCGTCGGCCGGCCTCTTCACAACGCGGTCGCGCTGCTGCGCGACGGCCGGATTGTCAGCCGGCACTTCAAGACCCTCCTTCCCACCTACGACGTCTTTGACGAGAGCCGGTATTTCGAGCCCGGCCCGGACAATGAAGAACAAAACCTCGTGAAGCTCGGCGACGTGGTGGGGGGGCTTTCCATCTGTGAAGATCTGTGGAACGACGAACGATTGATTCCCCATCGCCTCTACCATCGCAACCCCATCGCCGATCTTCACGATGCCGGCGCTCAGATCATGATCAACACCAGCGCCAGCCCGTTCGTGGTCGGCAAGCATGAATTCCGCCTAAAACTATTTTCCTCCCAGGTCCGCCAATACGGCCAGCCGCTGATCTACGTCAACCAGGTCGGCGGCAACGACGAGCTGATCTTCGACGGCAACAGCGCGGTCTTCGACGGGACCGGCAACGTCATCGCCCAGGCCAAGGATTTTGAGGAAGACCTGATCGTGGTTGACGTGCCGATCGGCGGCGGGGTGCGCGCCGCGACCTCCGGACCCATGAATCACGCCAGCGAAGGAATCGAATCCATCTATCGCGCCCTGATTCTCGGCCTGCGCGATTACGTGCGCAAATGCGGATTCAAGAGCGTCGTCGTCGGATTGTCCGGTGGAATCGACTCCGCCCTCACCGCCGCCCTTGCCGTCGCCGCGCTCGGCAACGACAAGGTCGTCGGCGTCGCCATGCCAAGCCGCTTCAGTTCCGATCATTCCCTCGCCGATGCCCGGGCGCTGGCCGCAAACCTCGGCATCGAATTCCACGTCGTCCCCATCAAGCTCCTTCACGATGCCTACGAAGAAACCCTCGCCCCCGCCTTCGCCGGCAAACCCTCCGACGTCACCGAGGAAAACCTCCAGGCCCGCATCCGCGGCGCCCTGCTCATGGCCTTCAGCAACAAGTTCGGCCACCTCCTGCTGACCACCGGCAACAAAAGCGAAATCGCCGTCGGCTACTGCACTCTCTACGGCGACATGTGCGGCGGCCTGGCTGTTATCAGCGACGTCCCCAAAACCACCATCTGGCAACTCGCCCGCTGGATGAACCAGCAATCCTCCAAGCCGCTGATTCCCCAAAGCAGCATCGACAAAATCCCCAGCGCCGAGCTTCGCCCCAACCAGACGGACCAGGATTCCCTGCCGCCGTACGACGTTCTGGACGCGATTCTCCACCGATACGTCGAGGAGGAAAAAGGCGTTGCCGAGATCATTTCCGAGGGATTCGACCGCGAGACGGTGGTGCGCGTGATCCGCCTGATCGACCGCAGCGAATACAAGCGCCGCCAGGCCGCGCCGGGCTTGAAAGTCACCAGCCGCGCCTTCGGCTTCGGCCGCCGAATGCCCATTGCGCAGAACTATGAGCAGGTTTCACCGAAATGTGGAGAGCCGGGCGCGAAGTAAGAATTACATTGCCTTAGCTGAGCCCCTTCGATAGCCGCGCATCTATCGCCGCGACAAGCTCTTCGAAGTCCGGCAAACCGTCGTGGCGCTGGCCGTTTATGAAGAACGTCGGAGTGCCGTTGACGCCGCTGCGCACGCCGCCGAGGAAATCGCTCTTCACGCGGGGCGCATATTCCCGGTCCATCAGCGCACTGCGAAGGTCCGGGCTGGACAGGCCCAGGGTTTGGGCCAGCGTCAGCAACAGAGGCACGCCCAACTCTTCCTGGTTCTCGAAGATGGCATCGTGCATCTCCCAGAATTGCCCCTTTGCGCCGGCGAATTCGGCCGCTTCGGCCGCGCTTTCCGCGTTCGGATGCATTTCACTGAGCGGGAAGTTCCGAAACACAAACTTCATTTGTTTGCCGAAGTGTTTTTGTATGCGCTTGATAATTGGGTAGGCATGTCCGCAGTGCGGGCATTCGTAGTCTCCGTATTCCAGCAAAGTGACCGGGGCATCTTCGTCGCCCTGCACGTGATCGTCAGCCGTCACGGGTACTTTCAGAATGGCCATGACTCCTCCATTATTTAGGCATCTCTTCCAGCGCCTGGAGAATGCCGTCGGCCCCGGGATTTACGGCCACCGGCGAACAGTAACTCCAGAAGATCCTTCCCTTCCGATCGATCACGAACAGGGCGCGTTCGCAAAATCCGTCGCCGTCCCGGTACGCGCCGTATTTCCTGGCGACGTCGCCCTTGGGCTCGTAATCGGCCAGCAGCGGGAAATGCAGATGGCGGTCTTTTGTGAACGCATCGTGACACCAGACTCCGTCAACCGAAATGCCCAGCAGTTCCGCGCCGTGCTTTTGAAACTCCGCAAGAATCTCGTTGTATAGCGACATCTGGTCGCCGCACACCGGGCTCCAGTCGGCCGGATAGAACGCGAGAATGACAGGCCGCCCGCGCAGCTCGCTGAGCGACAGCTTTTGATCGGGAGTGACGTGCAGCGAGAATTCCGGAGCCATCGTTCCCGGTTCCAAGATCTGAGCCATCTTTCGCCTCTCTGCGGAAGAACCAGGCTGAGGCAAAGGATGCCACGTATCCAATGCGCCGCCCAGCTTGCTGTAAGTTTAGTCCCATCGCCGGCGGTTTTGCCACCAAGAAATACAACAGCCTGCCTATCGGACAGACGCGCTTGTGCCCCGTCGAGGGCACGGTAGAATCGCCAAATCCAATCCACGGCGGCCGTGGGCCAAGGGAGTTTTCCGTTCAGACGGGAAATCCCGGAAAGGGAGTTCCGAGCATGGGCCTCAAAAGATCGTTTAGACGTGTCATGAAGTCGTGGGGATATGAGCACGTCAATCCCAAGGCGTACAACCAGGACGGGCTGCGAAGCGTGCACGACCATTCGTTCATGGACGATCCTCGCTTTGCCGCGGCCTACGCACGCGGCGTCCAGGCGACGAAGGAAGATTACCATTGGCATTGGCGCGTGCACATCGGGTTATGGGTGGCGGCGGCGGCGGCAAAACTCGAAGGCGATTTCGTCGAATGCGGAGTGAACAAGGGATTCCTCAGTTCCGCCATCATGCAGTACCTCGATTGGGACCGCATGAACCGGACTTTTTATTTGTTGGATACGTTCAGCGGACTCGACGAGCGGTTTGTATCTCCCCGCGAGAAAGCCGAGGGGGCGCTCCAGCGCAACAAATGGCTGGAATCGGGCTTTTACGTCAGCGGGGTCGAGTCCGTAAAGGCGAATTTCTCGCAGTGGCGAAACGTGCGAATCATCCAGGGCGCGGTGCCGGAGACTCTTGGGCAGGTCCAAGCCGCCAAGGTCGCATACCTGCATCTGGACATGAACTGCGCCCCGCCGGAAATGGCGGCGGCGGCGTATTTCTGGCCCCGGCTGGCCGTTGGCGGATTCATTCTTCTGGACGACTATGCATACAAAGGCTACAAACCGCACAAAGACGCGACCGACGAGTTCACCCGATCAAAGGGAGTGGCCGTCCTCTCCCTGCCGACGGGGCAGGGCCTTATCGTAAAGCCGCCCGCGCTGGCCTCAGAATAAGATTACCGCGAAGCAGCGAAGCAGCGAAGTTGCGCGAAAAAATCAAATTGAATTTCTTCGCGCAACTTCGCTGCTTCGCTTCTTCGCGGTTCATCTTCTGAGCAGAGCTAGCGATCTTCAGTGCCGTCGGAAAAGGCAAACGTACGTCAAGATTGCCAGGGCATTCACCAGCGTCACGATGCCGGCGTTGCCCAGCATTTGCCGAACGATCGCCGGGCAGGCGCCGAGCGGGGCGTTGATCCAGACCAGCGGCTTGAGATAAATCGGAACGTAGTCCGGGTCTTGCACGGCCTGGGCATCGGCGGTTGGGGCATCGGCTGCGGGGGGATTGGCGGGGGGCGCATCGGCCGATTCAAACCCCGCGGCTTGCAGCAGCGCCGCCCGCTCATCCTCCACCGGTGGGGCGGGGGCGTCCGGCGCCGCGGGTTTCACCGGCTCCGCAGGCGCGGGATCCGGCGATTCAAACCCCGCCGCCTCCAGCAGCGCCGCGCGCTCCGAGCCTTCAGCGACCACCTCGGCACTGTCGGCAGTCTCCACGGCCGCCGGAGTCGCGGGCGCGGGGGGATTGCCCCCGGCTTCCGATAGAAGACGGTCGATTTCGCTCGAGGCCAATTGGGAGAGCAGTTCGTCGGCGCTGTTTGCGGGTGCCTGTGCCATGGGAGTCCTTCCTCGAAGCAAAAGCCTTTGGCCGTGCCAATCGGCTCTTTTCGCGCATCCCTGCGCATACTTCGGACAGGTCTTTGCCCAGCATAACCTTGCCGATCCGCCAAAGCAACGCCTGGCGTTGCCGTTGGCGCCAAGCCGTCCGATAATCCCCGGCCATGCGGCGGATTCTGGTGCCCAAGGCGGTCGTCGGCCGGATCGATCTTACCGGCCCGCAGGCCCATCATCTTCGCGATGTCCTGCGTCTGGCCGACGGCGCGGTCGTCGATGTTTTCGACGAATCGGGGGCCTGGGGCCGTGGACGGATCGTGTTCGTTACCCACGCCGGCGTCAGCGTCGAAGTGGATGAAATCGCCCTCGCCCGCGCCAACGGACCGCGCCTGACGATCGCCGCCGCCGTCCCCAAGGCCGCTCGGGCCGATTGGATGATCGAAAAACTCAGCGAGCTCGGCGTGGATGCGCTGGTCCCCCTGTCCACCCGGCGAAGCATCGTTCTTCCGCGGGGTTCGGGAAAACAAGACCGCTGGCGGCATCTGGCCGCCGAGTCCGCCGAGCAATCCGCCCGCACCGGCGTCATGCGCATCGAACCTCTGACGGAACTGCCCGTCGTCATCGAGCGGGCCAAATCCGCCGGCAGCACACTCTGGCATTTGTCGCTCGATGAAGAGGCCATATCCATTTTCCAATTAATCTCCGCGCTGCCTGGGCCGTTGACGGTGCTGGTGGGTCCGGAGGGTGGCTGGAGCCCCGAGGAAGCCGACGCCTTCCGCGCCGCCCAAATCGTGCCGGTTCGTCTGACGCGAACCATCCTGCGGGTGGAGACCGCCGCCATCGCCGCCGCGGCGATCATTCAAGCGGTGAGGGCTTTGCCCTCCGCGTCCGCCTTGACGCTCACGCTCCCCGCCGCGACTATCGCTTGCAACAATTTAAGGAAATCCTCTTGAGCCAATATCCTTATTCCCCCTCGCCGTATTTGCCGCCGATGATCGAT
The DNA here is from genome assembly GCA_050010915.1 of Tepidisphaeraceae bacterium. Lineage (GTDB taxonomy): Bacteria > Planctomycetota > Phycisphaerae > Tepidisphaerales > Tepidisphaeraceae > PALSA-1353. The sequence continues at coordinate 9,842 of JBEKKC010000039.1, forward strand.
CCCCGCGCCTGGGCGATGTCCCAGCCCTACGCCGCCGGCCGCGCCGCCGGGCTCTGGCAGTTGGTCCTGGGCGCCATCATTTTCCTCTCCGGAACCTGCGTCGGCTCTCTTTCGCGCCTCTTGCCCGACGACGTTATGTTGCAAGCCGTTCGCCAACAGCAAACCGAGCTTCCTCCGATCGAGGGTTTCACTCCCATCCAGGAAATCCGCATGCTGACGATGATCGGCTCGGCGATGATGATAGGGGCGGGGGGGCTGCTGCTGATTTTCGTTATTTTCGTTCGCCGCGGCGGAAAACTCTCCACCGTTTGCTCGATTATTCTCAACAGCCTCATCGCATTGTTTCTGCTCATGAATTCCGTGACCGGGCTGCGCCAGGCCGCCGTCAATCCGGTGGCGATACTTCCGCTGGCGGTGTTCGCCGGCTTGATCGCCTTGTGCGTGATCACCCTCGTCAAGCTCGTCGCGGCATTCCAATCCGCCGGCCCCGCCCAATTGCAGGCGATGCAGCAGGCCTATTACTGGATGATGCAACAACAGCAGGCCGCCGGGGGATACGGCCAGCAAGGCTATGGATATGGGCAACCTCCGCCGCCGCCACCGCCGCAGCCCGTCGCGCCGCCGCCTCCACCGCCGGGTGACAAGGCTTGAGAATTTATTGCCGATTGCCAATTGGCAATCGGCATTCTTATTCAATTTTCAGCGATCTCGAAAAATAATCCTGCTTCATCGCCCGCTTCGCCAGCGTCAGCGTTTCTTCCGCCAGCACGTTGGCGCGGCGCGTGCCGATTCGCAGCGCATCGATCACGTCGTCCGGCCGGGATTCGTATTGCTTCCGCCGGGATCGGATCGGCTCGATCAGCGCGTCCAGAACCTCCACCAGCTTGCGCTTGATCGCCACGTCCCCCACCTTGCCGGCGCGATACGCCTGCTCCTGCTCGGCTACCCAGGCCTTGTCGGGGTTGAACGTCTCGTGAAAAATCCACAGCGGATTGTTCTCCACCGTTCCCGGATCGGTCGCGCGGATGCGCTTGGGATCGGTGTACATCGCCATCACCTTTTTCCGCACGGCATCCGCGTCATCCGACAGGAAGACGGCGTTGTTGAGCGACTTGCTCATCTTCAGCAGTTCGCCGTCCGGGCCCGGCGCGCCGGTGCCGACCAGCCGGCGAACCCGGCCCAGCTTCGGCTCGATGATCGGGAACACCCCGCCGCGCGCCACGAAATCCTTGTCTTCGGTATGCGGATCGACCCCGCAATAAATCTGGTTGAACCGCCGGGCCACTTCCCGCGTCATCTCCAGATGGGGAAGCTGGTCCTCGCCGACCGGCACCAGCGCCGGCCGAAACGCCAGAATGTCGGCGCATTGCCCCACCGCATAGAGCGGAAAACCGAAGGAATATTCGTCCCCCAACCCCTTGTCGCGGATTTCGTCCTTCAGCGTTGGGTTCCGCATCACGCGGTTGAACGGCAACAGCATGGCGAAGAAAAAAGTCAGTTCGTCGATCGCCGGGACTTCGCTCTGGATGAACAGCGTGCTCTTGTTCGGATCGATTCCCACCGCCAGGTAATCGGTGGCGATGTCGATCACCGATTGCCGGATGTCGCCCGGTTTGTCGGCCCGCGTGGTGAACGCGTGCTTGTTGGCGATGATGAAATAGCAATCATACTCGTCCTGAAGCGCCAGGCGGGTTTCGATGCTGCCGACGTAATGGCCCAGATGGAGCCGGCCCGTCGGAGTGTCGCCCGTGAGAATCCGTTTGCGCGCGTCCATGGAGAGAACTTTAATGCCCGAGCCGAACAAAATCATCTATTCCATGATCGGCGTCAGCAAGTCGCACGAAAAGAAGGTCATTCTCAAGGACATTTACCTGTCCTATTTTTACGGCGCCAAGATCGGAGTTCTGGGCCTCAACGGCTCGGGGAAAAGCTCGCTGCTTCGCATCCTGGCCGGCGTGGACGCCAAATACGAGGGGCAAATCAGCCTCGCCAGCGGCTATACCATCGGGTTTCTGGAACAGGAGCCGCAACTCGAGGATTCGCTGACCGTTCGTCAGACCGTCGAGCAGGGCTTGCAAGCCACGATCGATCTCCTGGCCGAATACGACCGGATCAACCATCGTCTTGCCGATCCGCTGAGCGACCAGGAGATGAACAAGCTGCTGGAGAAGCAGGGCCAGGTGCAGGAAAAATTAGACGCCGCCAACGCCTGGGATTTGGATTCGCAACTGGAGATGGCGATGAACGCGTTGCGTTGTCCACCGGCGGATGCGGCGGTGAAAGTCCTGTCGGGCGGCGAGCGGCGGCGGGTGGCGCTGTGCCGGCTGCTGCTCAAGAACCCCGACGTGCTCCTGCTCGACGAGCCGACCAACCACCTCGACGCCGAATCCGTCGCCTGGCTGGAGCAGCATCTGGCCCGATATGCCGGCACCGTGATCGCCGTCACCCACGACCGTTATTTTCTGGACAACGTCGCCGGTTGGATTCTCGAATTGGACCGCGGCCAGGGGATTCCCTGGAAGGGGAATTACTCGTCGTGGCTGGAGCAGAAGCGGGCGAGGCTGGCGCAGGAGGAAAAGTCCGAGAGCAGCCGGCAGCGCGCCCTGGCCCACGAATTGGAATGGGTGAGAAAGTCCCCCAGCGCCCGCCGCGCCAAATCCAAGGCCCGCCTCGCCGCTTACGAGGCCATGCTCAACCAGGACGCGCAAAAACGCGTTCAGGAGATCGAGATTTATATCCCGCCCGGGCCGCGCCTCGGCGCCAAGGTCATCGAGGCGGTCAAGCTCACCAAGGCCTATGGCGACAACATTCTCTTCCAGGACCTGGATTTCGTTCTTCCGCCCAACGCCATCATCGGCGTGATCGGAGCCAACGGGGCCGGAAAGACAACCCTCTTCCGCCTCATCACCGGGCAGGAGAAGGCTGATTCCGGCGAAATCCGGCTGGGCCAGAGCGTGAAGCTGGCCTACGTCGAGCAGAGCCGCGACGTCCTCGACCCCAACTGCAACGTCTGGGAAGCGATCTCGGAAAAGGCGGACAACGTGCGCCTCGGATCGGTGCAGGTCAATTCACGCGCGTACGTTTCCCGATTCGGCTTCAGCGGCGCCGACCAGCAGCGGATCGTCGGGACGCTTTCCGGCGGCGAGCGCAACCGCGTGCATCTGGCGCGCATGCTCAAACAGGGCGCCAACGTCCTTCTCCTGGACGAGCCGACCAACGACCTCGACGTCAACATCATGCGGGCGTTGGAAGAAGCGCTGGAAAATTTCGCCGGCTGCGCCGTCATCATCAGCCACGACCGCTGGTTTCTCGACCGCATCGCCACGCACATTCTTGCCTTCGAGGGCCAAAGCCAGGCGCGATTTTTTGACGGCAACTACAGCGAATACGAGGCCGACCGCAAGCGCTGCCTGGGCATGGACGCCGAACGGCCCCATCGCATCAGCTACCGCAAATTAACAATTGGGTAGCCGGCCGCCGGTTTGCTTGCCTACAATTCTTGGCGGAGGGGGAGAGAGTGTCACGGCTGCTCCTGGGGCCGGTGGTATGTCGCTTGCTTTGTTTTTTATGGGACGTGACATCGAAAGGGATTTACCCATGGAACCCACAACACGACTCGGCGGATTTGCATCGATGGATCGAGGGAAACAGCGTGAAATTGCCCGCAAGGGCGGCATGGCGGCCCATCGCAAGGGAACGGCCCACGAGTTCACGGCCGAGGAGGCACGCTTTGCCGGCCGCAAGGGCGGCCAGCAGGTTGCGTCCAACCGCGGTCACATGATCGAAATCGGCCGCCTCGGCGGCCGCCGTTCCGCAGAGCGCCGAAAAAATCGCGCCACGGCCAATATCGAGCCGGTCAGGATCGATATATCGCCTCAGGCGCCTCAAGTCGACGCGGACGCGTCGGCCGACTCAGCGATGCGTCAACCTGACGGAGATTCTGACCAACCGCGACAGCATGGCGCGATTTCGGGCTAAGTCTGCAATTCAAAAAGAATAGATGCCGGGAGAGATTCTATCCCGGTGCCTTTGCCGCCTTGGGGGGTCTGATCGTCAATACGATAACGGCCAATAAGCCGGTTAGAGTCTGCCATGCCGCCAGCGGGCTGTTCACGACTTCGCTGACAACTGCCTGCGGCGATTGCTGAAGCGTCAAATCCGCGTAAGAACTGTTGTCCGCGGCGGTTGACGGATCGACCGAGGCCGGCAGGTCATCGCCCCAGTTATCGCTGCCCCAATCCGAGGCAGCCCCGAGTTGACTTGCAGAGAATTTGACAGTGGTTGCGTCGACGCGGGTGTAATCCTCGCCCGTGTCCAGCGACGGGGCAAAAACATCAGAAACGCCCTGGAACGTCGCGGAATCGGTCGAATTGTTCCCTTCGAATGTAACTCTGGTGTCGGGGGAGGATTGCGATCCGCCAGCCATCCTTGAATTCCCACCCGCTACGCTGATCTGCGTTCCATAGGAACGGGCGGCTCCCGCGCTCAAGATAAGTGATAGCGCAGCTGCCACGCCTCTCCTGGACCAAGCGATCATGCTCCGCACTCCTTTTTAGCTCTTTTAGGACACCAAACACGTACAGCGGTCAGGCGCCTTGATTTGACGGCAGCGACGGGACTTTTCTCATTCCGCTCGCATTGCTCGCAAGCCACCCAGCTTGAGAGGCACGAATTGCTACCCACGTCCAGCCCCCTGGCGAGGGCCGAACGAGGAAATTATAGCCCCTTCAGCGTCTTACCACAATCGTTAAATGCGGTTAGCAATGAGTTAAGCGGCGATTGCTCATAAAATGCGCTCCGATTTCCCGGAATGGGCGGTTTATCCCCGTTAAACCGCAAATCCGGAATAGATCGCATATCCGTGAGATCCGGCATTTTCTGTTTTCCTTTCCGTTAGCCCCCGGGCTTTGCCGGGGTTTGCGCGATAATGGAAACCCCGGCAAAGCCGGGGCCTAATGGAAAGAGACAACTATCGCCATTGAACGGGATTGCGTGTAGCCGGCGATCCTTGCCCGCCGTACTGTCTTCAATCGACGTGATCTTTATTTTCCGGCCGGCGAGTAGTCGGTTCCCGACATGGAGTTCCGCGAATCACTCTTGTGCACGGCCTGCCGGGCAGTCGCCAACTCCGCCGCCAATTCGCCGCTCAATTGCGTGCCGGGGGGAAGCAGGCCGTCGATTTGGGACAGATACCGGATCGCCGCGCTCGTTCGGTTATTGCTCGCGCACGCCGAGGCCAGCCCGATCAGAATATCCAGATTCTTCGGGTTGATCGCGTTGCCCTTTTCAAACGCGGCAATCGCCTCGTCGGCGCGCCCTTCCTTCATCAGAATCCTCGCCAGCGTGTCGAAATAGTTGAACGCATCCGGATCGTTTGCATGTCCGGCGATCGCCTGGTTGACGAGGCCTTCGGCTTCCTTCAGCGAATCGGCGTCGCCGGATTGCCGCAAAAGATCGGCCAGATTGTTTTGGGCGACGGCGTTGGTGGGATCGAGCTTGAGGACTTGCCGATACGCTTGTCGGGCGATTGCGCCGTCTCCCGCCCCGGCGTTGGCGCCGGCGTAGGTCAACCACTGTCGCGGTCCCATCTTCGGCGTCTGCACGAACGGCTTCAGCACATCTCGCGCCAGCCCATAATCCCGCGGATAGTCCTGCTTGTCGGCACATGCCACGTACGCTTCGGCCAGATCCTGCTGCTCTTCGATCGAATCGGGATTGAGCAACGGCTTGATCTGCGCGATCCAGCTTCCCGAAGCCGTGCCATCCGTGAAAGAGACCGGCGCCAGGTCGAGCCACGCCATCCGCCATCGCGATTCATTCTGCGCCAGCGGTTGCAGCAGCGCCGCGGCATCGCCCTGGCGGCCCGCGCGAATCAACGCCTGGGCATAAGTCGTCAGCAGAGCCTCATTGTCGTCCGCGTGCGCCGTGGCATCCGCCACATAGGGGGAGAGCCGATCCACCGCATCCAGCGGCTGCTGGATGGCCAGGTCGGCGACTGCGATGAACTGGTCCGCCGGCCGCGGATTGCCCGTGATGCGCTGCCGCCATTCCCGCGCCGCCACCGCCGCGCCGGCCCAGTTCCCCGACGCCGCGCTCACTTCGGCCATCGTTCGCGCCGCATCCTCCGAGCGGGGGAATCGCCCCATCGCCTTGCGGGCAATCGACAGCGCCTCCGCCGGGTCGCCCGCCGACATCATTCGCCGGCTTGCCAGTTCGTACAGCGGCTCAAAACCCGGATACTTCTCCAGCAACGAGCGAACCTGCGACGGCGTGGATGCCGGATCCGTGGCAATCGCCAACGAATCGTTTGCCGCGGCGTTTTGCGGATCGGCCGTCAGCGCGTTGATCAGCGTTCCCATTTCATCCAGATGGGTGTAATTTGCCAACTCCGCCACGGCCTTGGCGAGGTTGGCGACGGATTCATTCGCCGGCCAGCGTGCGGCCGCCTGGTCGATGGCGCTATGCGCCTTGGTCCAATTGTGTCGCCGGATCAGGAACCCAATCCGCCGGATGGAAGCCACAGGATCGACCCCAGCCAATTTGACGGCCTCATCGTACAGCTTCGCCGCGGTCTCGACCGTTCCGTGTTCCTCCTCGAACTCCGCCTCGATCAGTTGGCGTTGCCCGGCGGGCAGCGGTGTTTCGACCAGCCGGTCCAGGAACTTGTGCGCCTCGGCCAATTCCCCCTGCACGCCGAAGAAATCCGCCGCCTCGCGAATCGTATTCACGTCCAGTTTCTTGGCGTTGGCCAGATCGAAATAAATTCGCGCCGCCTCGTTGGGACGGTTTTCCAGACGGTACACCTTGGCCAGCGTCCCATCGTGCAGGACGCGGAAGGCTTCGCTTCCACTCTTGTCCGACGCCGTCGGATATTTCAGCAGCATCTTTTCCGCGCGTTGCATGTCCCCCTCGGCCGCGATGATCGATGCCGCCTCCAGCGCCAATTCCGGCGGAAGGTCGCTCATCGCCTGTAATTTGTCGAACACCACCAGCGCATCGTCCTTCTTGTCGGCATGGTGCAGGGCCTGGAGCAGCGCGAACTGCGCCTGCGGCGATTGCGGCGCCAGCGCGGCCGCCTTGTGCCACTCATCCAACCCGCCACTCAGGTTATTCAGTTGGTCATACGCCGTGGCCAGCAGGACGTGCGGCACGTATTCGTCGGGGTGGTCGTTGGTCACCGCGGTCAGCAGCACGACCGCTTCCGTCGCGTGCTTCTCGGCTGGGCCACCGGCCAGCAGCCAGCGCGCATAAGCCGTCTTCCATCCCAAGGCCTCTTCTGACGTCAATGATTTGGCGCGGTCGATGGTCTGGCGTATGAAATCGCGGTCCGCCCACGCGGAATTGCCGCCGGTCAGGATCGTCGATTGCACGCCGAGGTCGTTCACGTAGGTGTTGCCGAGCTTTTCCCAGGCGGCGGCAGCGCCGGGATCGTGCGTCACTTCGCGGTATTGGCAGATCGCCCGATCCCAAAAAGCCGCGTCGTCGGTGGAGGCGGAGCCTTCCACTGTGGAGGCGGAGCCTTCCAGGGCCGTGCTCTTGCTCTTCTTCTTTGCATCCAGCATCAATTTCAGGCCGTCGGCCTGCTGACCGGCATTGAACAATTCCATCGCCCTGGCATACGCCAGCCGGGGAGTCAGCCCATACTTCTGCTGGATCGCGGCATACAGCGGCTGTTCCATCCCCAGCTTGGCCACCTGGCTGGTCTGCACCAGTTCTATCAGCAGGTCCTCGCCGGCCTCCCCGGGGTTGTTGCAGGCCGCCTTGATCGCATCGATGGCCGCGTCCCGCTGGCCCGTCTGGGATAGCAGCGCGACGTAAATCGGCAGCGTCTGCGGCTCGTTGGGAAGCTGCCTTTGGATCTGCTTCACTTCATCCAGCAGCGCCGCCGTATTGATCGCATCGGGCGATGCCAGCAGGGTGGCGTATTTCACGTTGATGTCGGCGATCACCGCCTGGGGTTCCATCGTTCCCGCCGCGCTGGTTCCCGCCGCCCAGGCCTGTTGCGCCGCCCGCCGCGCCTCTTCGCTGTTGCCGCGGCCTTGCCGAACCAGCAGCAGCGACAATTGAACGTGCGGATCGGACCAGCTCGGCATCTCCTGGCAAGACCGTCGGAACGCCTGCAACGCCAACGCGTTTTCACCCCATTTCAGGTAGGTGTCCCCGAGCAGGAATGCGACGTAACCGTTGTGCGGCGATGCCGCTTGTGCGTCCCGGTAGTGCGCCGCCCGGGTCTTCAAATCCTCCGGTGGCGCGCCGTATTGCGCCTTCAGCGTCGTCGCCCACGCGTACGCCGCCGGATCGTCCGCGCCCCGCGCCGCCAATTGATCCACCAGCGCGTTGGCATCCTTGTCCTGCACCAGTTGAAATAACGCCATCGCTTTGTACGCGATCAGCGTCGGATTGGCCGCCGGCGATGCCGCGTCCAGGTCCTTCAGCCGCGATACCACCTCCGGGAACTTGCGATATTCCCAAAGTCGAACGATCAGTTGCTGCGTCAATTGCGGATCGTTGAACTTGGCGGCCGCGCGGTGCAGCAAGTCCTCCGCCAACCCGAACTCGCCCAACCCGTCCAGCAGCCCGGTCGTCGTCCTCACGAATTGGCTGCTTGGCGGATCGTCCTTGGCCGCGCTCAGGACCAGCGCCCGATATTGCCTGCGATCCGCCTGGGCCTGATCCGTCGTCTGAAGGCGGCTGCGGCTGAACCAATACGCCCAGGCCTTGACGATCTTGAATCGCGGATCGGCCGGATATTTCGCCCGAAGCGCGTCGGCATACTTCTGCATGTCGGCGCCCGACACCCCGGTCGCCTGCATGATTTCAAAATTGACTCTCTGCATGTCCAGGTCCGTCGGCGCCAATTCGACGTACCGCCTGGCGGCGGGGGCGGCTTCCACGTATTTTTTCAGCGACGCGTTCACCAGGGCGATCGCCTTCAACGCCACCTGATCGTTCGGATTGCTCCGCAGGACGTCGCTGGCGCGTCCCAGCAAGTCCGTCGCGAAGTTGGGATACGTCGTTTCCATTTCCAGAAGCTGGTCCTTCGCCTGCGCATTCTCCGGCACCAGCGTGCAATACCATTGCAGCGCCTTGATCGACAGAACGATGTAGTCCTCGTTCTTCGTCGGCACCTTGGCCCGCGCGTTGGCGAATGCCAGCAGCGCTTCCGGGTCCAACTGGCCGTGCGGCCGTTTCTGCTCGTGATTGATGTATTCCGAGAGCTTGTCAACCGCCGTCGCGTAATCCCCGCTGCGATACGCCGCCATCCCTTTCTGCTTGTCCAGTTCCAGCTTGCCCTCGGCGATGCCCATGCGGTAGCTGTAGAGCCACGCCACGGCCCCGGAGAAAATCGCCAGGCCCGTGATGAGGATTAAAACCCGGCGCTTGGTTTTCGGACGAATGGTCATGAGCGCGACACCTTGCGGAAGACCAGGATGATCGTCTTCCAGATGATCCAGAAATCGAGTCTCCAGGACCGATTTTCCACGTATTCAATATCGTACTTGATCCACTCCTGGAAGTCGGTTCCGCTCCGGCGGGTGCGATGGATTTGCCACAATCCGGTGATCCCCGGCCGCACGCTCAGCCGGGCGTCACGCCACGGCGGGCAATACTGGTTCTCCCCGCGCGGGCTTGGCCGCGGTCCCACCACCGACATGTGGCCCACCAGAACGTTGATGAACTGCGGCAATTCGTCGAGGTTGTACTTCCTCAGGAACCTTCCGGTTTTCGTCAGGCGGGGGTCCTTGGCTATGTAAAACTGCGGGCCGTCCGCCTGGTTCTGCGACTGAAGCTGGGCCCTCTGCTGCTCGGCGTTCTTCCGCATCGACCGGAACTTGATGCAACCGAATTCCCGTCCCCCCGCCGATTCACGCCGATGCGTGAAGAAAAACGGCCCGCCGTCGTCCAGCCAGATCGCCAGCATGATGATCGGATACGCCCAGATCGTCACCATCAGCACGGCCAGGCTGAATGCGATGTCGAACCCCCGCTTGAACATGCGGTTGACGGCCTTCAGTTCTTTGACCTCCGCCTCGCGCGTGATGTCGTGCGGCTCGATGGTCAGCCACTGAATCTCCTCCGTCGGCGGCCGGCACTCGGGGTCGTCCCAGATGATTGCCGGACCCACGATGGTCGTTCCCCCGTCGATTTTCCGTCCGGCGCCCACCCAGACCGGGCCGATGAACCGTGCTTCCGGATCGATCACGCTCTGCGGGTCTTTCCAGACCCGCGGCTCAAACGGCCGGGCCCGGCCGATCGTCGAATCCGGGCGGTTCCACGCCGCCGTCAGATCACGCAAAAACGTCGCGATCTCCCGGTCCACGCTCCGGTCGAACACGCTTCCGTCGATCGACAGCGTGCTCCGCTCGTGCCGCGGCGTGTAACGCCGCAGCCGACGCCAGCCCGTCAGCGGGTCCGGCGACGATTGCCACAGCCGGGCCAATTCACGCTCCGGCGTCAGCACCGCCCGCGCCAGCCGCAGGTCCTCCGAACCGTCGTACAGTCTCTGAAATCTCAGGAACCGGTTATGTCCGTCGGTGATTACTTTTTCCCGGTATCCCCGTTCACGCCGGTCGTGCAGCCGCAAAAACAACACCTGCGGCTTCAGCCAGTTCAGAACGTCGATGACGCTGGTCATCCGGAACAGCACCAGCGAGCGCGGATCGGTCAGAAGGTACAACTCGGCATGATCGACGATTTCAGACGGCTCGCCCTGGCGCACCACCTGGATGCCGTGCGCGGCCCAAAACCGGTGGTGCAAGGCGACCGGGTCCAACCCCCAGATCGTGCGCGCCTTTGGCGACGACGGCCGTTCCTGGGCCGCGGCGAGCGAATCGCTGGCTGTGTCCAAAGCGGTCATAGTTGCCAATGCGGAGGCTTTGCCTTCCGCCCGTCAATGGTCGTGTCCCGACGACGCCGACCGCACCGACGACGCCACCGCACGCGCCACCGGACCGATTGCCTCGCTGCGCCGGCCGTCCATACCGGCCGGAACCGAGCCCAGCCCCAGGCGATTGGTCGATCGCTCGAAATCGTGCGCCTGCGCCCGGTTGAATACCACTCCCGCCAGCCGGGCCCCGATCGCGTGCAGATGCGCCAGCGCGCGATCCACCAGTTGCCGTTGCTGCCCGCGCGAAACGCACAGGACCACCCCGTCGGAAGCCACCGCCACCGGAGACGCCTCGATGCTGCCCAGGATCGGGCCGGTGTCGATCAGGATCACGTCGAATTGCTTGCGGGCTTCGTCCACCAGCCGCCGGACCGCCGCCGGCGAAATCGTCCCCGTGTATCCGCCCATGGCCTTGCCGACCGGCAGGAACGACAAATCCGCCACGTCGGTCGTGCGGATGTACGGCGTGATGTCGCGCGCCGCCATCGCTTCCAGCACGCCGTGCTCGGCGTTGACGTTCAGCCGCGCCGTCAGCCCGCCGCCAATCATGTCGCCATCCACCAGCAGCGTGCGCGATCCGCTGGCGGCAAAGCTCAGGCCCAGCGCCAGCGTCAGGCTGGTCTTCCCGTCCCCCGGCGATGCGCTGGTGATGGTAAATACCCGCTTCTCCGTGTTGTGTCCGGTGATTTGCAGGATCGTCCGAATCTGGTGCACGCAATGCGCCGCCGTCGCCGCCTGCGACGGATCGGTCAGCAGGTCCGGCAAATTCGGCAGGATCCCCAGCAGCGGGATGCCGCCCAGGTCCGTGTTCGCCTCGTCGCTGTAGCGGAAGCGACCGTCCAGCACGCTCACCAGCATCACCACCAGCATCGGAAGCATCGCTCCGCCCAGGAATCCCAGCGTTCCCATCACCCTGCGCTTGTCGGACGATGCCGCGGTCGGCGCGATCGGATTGCTGATCACGCGCATCTGGTTGTTCCCATTGAGGTAGCGCATCGACTGAAGCCGCTCGTATTCCGCATTCGCGTCATCCAGGCCCTGCTGCGCGTGGGCCATGTTGGCCTTCACGTCGCGAATGAACTGCGAGTATTTCCCCACGTCGGCGCACAGGGCCTTTTGCTTTTCGAGCTGTTTCTGCAAATCATCGATTTCCACCCTCAACGCCACGATTTCCGCCTGGACCGACGTCAGCCCCGGCCGGCCGCTTTCCGGATCGATGCGATAGCCCTGGCTGAAGGTCTGCACGTAGGCCGCGATCTCCTGGTCCGCCACTCTCAGGTCGGCACGCAAATTCTGCATGCGCGGAGCGGCCTCGCCGTAGCCGTTGGCTTTCATCCGTTCAATTTCCGTTTCGATCGCGTCGCGCTGCGAGCGCATCTGATTCAGCTTCCCGCCGTCAAACGTCGCGATCTGATCTTCCGTCAACGGAGTGAACTGCGTCGTGGCGGCAGCCTTCCCGCTCGGCTGATTTCCGCCCATGATCTTCTGATCGATGTCCAGCCTCGTCTGGGCATCGTCCAAGCGGCTGGCGAGTTCGCCCTGGTGCCGCATGTTCTCGTCCTGGAAGGAAGCCAGGTCGTCCGTGTTGTATTGGCTTTGCAGCTCCCGCAGCGACTGCGCGGACGACGCCAGGTCGTTGGAATACTTGGTCTGTAGTCTCTGTAGTTCCTGAAGCTTCTGCGGGTACAACGACTGGTCCGATTCCGCGCAGAACTCCTGATACGCCTTCAGCACCGACTGCGCGCCCGCCAGGGCAAGGTTCCTGTCCGGATCGGAGTAACTGATCCTCAGCATCGACGTATCCGGCGGATTGTTCTCCGCCTCCACGCCGGCCGCGAAACGAGTTATCGCCGCGTCGTCTCCCCGAGGCGCGCCCGTGGCCTTCCATGCATCCTCGTCCAGCGCCCGCTGAACCACGTCGTAACTCTTGAGCACCGCCACCTGCGATTGCAAAAACATCGTGTAGCCCGGAATCATCTCGCCGGTATAACTGCCGGGGGTTTGCACCTGCGGAACAATTTCAACCGTGAAGCTGCTGGTGTAAATCGGCTCTTCGCTGAGGAATCCCATCAGCCCGCCGGCCACGCCGAACAAAAGCCCCAGCGTGATCACCAGCGGATACCGCCCGCGCATCAGGCGGTGAATCCTCTTCAGCCCGACAGGCTTGCCCTGCTGATTCCCGTGTTGGCCCGTCGCCATGTCGTGGCTCGGAACCGGCAGGCCCGCCGCCTGCGCCAACTGCATTTCGTTTGTCATAGGCTACTTACCTCCGGCTTCAGGCCGGTTCTCAAGCGTCCACAGCAATTTCTCGTTGGGACTCAGCAGGTCGATCAACGCCCGATCCCGATCCTGGGACGACATCAGCGGCCCAGTTACCAACTGAAACTCCGCCGCGCCGTAATAACGCCGCTGATAATCTTCCCCGCTCGTACGCACGCTGTCGATATCCGGACAGATCACTCCATCCAGTTCCTTGTGCGAAACCGTCCGGTCCGGCACCAGCGGCATCACAAAAAAATTATACACCACCTGCCCCTGGTCCGTCGGACTCTTCGGCGCAAAGTGATATTCCATCCCCCTCAATTCAACATGCGGTAATTGCCACGACCGCAGCTTGGTATCCTCCTTGATCTCCTTCTCTCCCTGCGCGGGATAGCAGTTCTTCGGATAATGCCCTTCCAAATACCGCGCATCCTTGCAATTCACGATCAACAGCGAAACCGTCTGTTTTGTCTCGTCGTTCACGTAATCCCGGCTCAGGGGATCACCGTTGGGACGCAGCAGCTTGATGGCCGGCTCCGGCACCTTCGTATCCATTCCCGTCCACGTGCCCGACGGCGTCTGGATCGTCATCGGGAACGCGGCGATGGCCTCGCGGCAACGCCGCAAATGGGGCTCCGCCTCCGTCGGCTGAACGTGCGTGCGCGCCTCCGCCACCATCCCGGCCAGCATCAGGATCGAAATCGTCGGCCAAAGCCAAACGCCTCGGCTTAGTTTTCTAGCTCTCGCCTTCAATCCCACTCTCCAAACTCCCTCATGGCCACGGACTTCCTCATTGCGACGCCAACGTGTATTCGTTCACCGGGATCATCGCCCATTGCAGCGTCCGGATCAGTCCATACAACATTCCAAACGCCAGCGGCAACATCGCCCAGCCGGCGTAGATATGGAATTGCTTGGCCTGTTCCGGCATGTACCCGTACATCCAGATGGTCGGGATCATCCGAATCACGTTGCAGAAAATCGCCGCCAGAGGACTGAGCAGCAAAATGATCGCCCGAATGTAATTCCTCAGCGGCATCGCGAAGCAGAACGCGAACCCCACCATGATCAGCGCAAACACCATCCGCAACCCGTTGCACGCCTCCGCCACCAACACCGCATGCCCGTTGATCGTCAGCGCGTTCCCGTTCACTTCCGTGTTCACCACTCCGCACGCCTCCAGAAGATGCTGCGTGATCGACGCCGTCCAATTTTGCAGCGGCGAGGCGATCGCCAGACGCAATCGCCCCGGCGCCGGCACCAGGAAAACCAGCAGTAAAAATGCCGGGAAGAACCGGAAGATCACCCCTTTGCCCAGCACCGAGAGCATGCAACCCACCACCACCAGCACCGCGCCCCCGTGCCAGAAGCTCTGGATGCCCCGGTAGAATCCAAATGAACTCAAGAACCATCCGACAGCCACGACGAACGGTCCGATCAGACGCCCCGTCGGCTTGCAATGCCGCAGCCGCATCCGTCGAACCCACACCAGGAATATCGCCACCAGCGGCACCACAAAAATGTGGCTGTATTCCTCGTCGTCGCGGGCGATCAGATAGATGTCCTGCCATGCGTCCAGCGTCGCCAACACCCCCAGCGCGCCCATCGCCGTGGCCAGTGCCACGTGGGCCAATGTCAGGCGGTCGTCTCGCAGCACCGGCAACTTCATGCCCGCGTCCCAGGAAAAACAACCTCGAATCCCCGCTCGCTGGACGGTTCAACGCATTGGTCGACCGCCTTGCGGTCTCGCCGCACCGTTCCTTCGATCACCGACCGCACCACCACCGCCCCGGCCTCCACGCTCGCGCCGGCCAGAACCACCGAGTCGTGGATGCGCGCGCTCGGCGACACCGCCGCGCCCGGCTCCACGATCGCGAACGTCGATTTCCAGTCCTCCGCCCAGGGATCGGTCGCGGTGGCGCGCACCGGCTGATGCAGCGCCCGCAATGCCGCGATGTAGTCCGATAACGTCCGAATCGAAAGACCCGTCGGCCTTCGGCATTGCACCACCCGAACGTCGTATGACGAGGCGATGATTGGCAACGCCTGCTCTTTCATATCGACGAATCCTACGCTCGGAATAAGCCGCAAGGCCCGGCAGGTTATCAGCATCAAACCGCTCGGTTCCCCGTCCCGATGCCCGATCAAGCTGACCACGCCCCGCGTCTTCCTTAGCGACGTGAACAGCGCCGACAGCGGATCGAGCAGCACCTGTGCCGCGTTTCCCACCAGGATCGTGTCGTCGTCGTCGTATTCCTCGGCGATGTTCGCCAGCAATCCGCCCGTCCCGCGATACTCCGCCGTGTCCCGCTCCAGGCGATAATAGTCCGAAACCGATTTACCCTCCACGCCATTTCGCGCGGATGGGGGCGCCTCGCCCGTCGCCGCGCTCCGCGGCTCCGGGGCTTCCTGGTCAAGCAGCAGCCGCACCGGCAAGTGGTCCATCCCCAGCATCTGCGCCACGATCGCCGCTTCCTCCAGCCAGCGCGTCAGCACCGTCTTGCCCCGCCCCACGGGAAGATCCAGCACGTTCCGGCTCAGCGACATCGCCAGCGGCGTCGGTCGAACCCCTCCGCCCAACAGCACCAGACCGCGCAACCGCCCACGACCGGGCGACGCCATCGGCGCCGTATCGTGGAATTGGCTGGGTTCAATCTCGTTGTCCGCCGACTTTGCGCTCACCGCCGCCAACAGCGTCGCTCTTTCGTTCACCGATTCGGCCGTGTCTTGGGAAGAACCCCCGAACACCGCCTTGGCGCTGGCCAGCGTTTCCGGTTCATCCTCGTAGGCGGCGATTTCCGCCTCCAGCGCGGAGGCTTCGCCTTCCGCCGCGGAGGCTTCGCCTTCCGCCCGTCGGGGCATCAGGCGATTGCGGACTCCCTGCAACGTGGACTGAAACAGCAGCATCCCGGCGAATGGAATTCCCGCGATCACGTACCGCTTGAACAGCCGCTTGGGCTCCTGAGCCAGCCGGTGGACCCATTCCAACCCCCAGTTTCGCATCCAGAGCGGCGCCCGCTTCACGTCCCCGCACAAGAAGCTGAAGCTCACGCCGACACCCAGCCACCACGCTTTCGGCAGCCCGCCGCGAATCCGATCGATCAGCCGCTCCTGCTTCGGCGATCCCAGCGCCACGTACACGATGTCCGGCCGGGCCGTTCGCAGCTTGGCGGTGATTTCCTGGATTGCCGCTTCGTCGTTCTCAAAGCCCTTCGCCGGGCAGAGGGTGCCGGCGATCGTCAGTTGTGGATATCGGTTCCGCAGCACTTTTGCCGCCGCCGTCGCCGTTCCATCCTCCCCGCCCAGCAGGAAGATCGATCTTCCCTGCCCCGCCGCCGCCGCGCTCAGGCTCGAAATCAGGTCCGACCCCGCAACCCGCTGCGGCAGGGGGGTTCCCTGCAACCGGCTGGCCCAGACCAGCGGCATCCCATCCGCCACCACCAGGTTCGCCTCGGCAACCAACACCGAGAAGCTCACGTCCCGCTGAGACCGCCGCAAATGATCGAGGTTCGGCGTTACCACGAACCCGCCCCGGCCCGCGGCAAGCTGACTGAGAATGTGCTCGATGCAGGTAAGCTCGTCGATGCAATGGATGCGCATGCCGCGCAGCCGGATGGTCGGCAACCGCCGCGCCGCGGGCGCCGTTCGCGCCGCCGACAACGTCGCCATGGCGGCGCCAACGGTCGCATCGGTCCATCTGTATTCGCCCTCTTTCAATTGCATGTTGCTGCGAACCTCCGGACTCGCCGCCATGGATGAGGCAATTTTTATCAAAAACGCGCGCCGAACCCACGGATCACCGCTGCAATATGGCTGTCGCCGCGATTAATTGCAACCTGAATTATATAGGACCGTAACTCTATTTGCCGACCTGGATTTTCGCCTCCAGGGAAACTTTTTCTCGGGCCTCGCCTGCTAACTTATGCGGCGCAGTTCTCTTATCGACACAACCATCCCACGCCATCAGCAACGCAAATGCCGTGCAAACTTTGTGCGTACTATTAGCGTTTTATGTGGCCGGCGATCCTCGCCCGCCGTGCTGTTTTGATGCGCTCAAACTCGCCCACTATCGAATCTTCGACTCCGAAATCGCCCCAGGGTTCCAAATTTTTGCCTGCCTGGCGTTCAGCGCCGCCGTTGCCGCGCGCTTACCATGCAGCATACTCGACCATTGATAAAGGCGCAGGAATCTACGAAATTCCAGGTCCCCATAACGCGGCTTGCGACCGATCAGGCCCTTGAAATACCCCCACAGCATTCCCATCGACCCCGCGACCATCGGCGGATGCAACACGCGGAATGCCGCGCTGGCGATCATGTAGCACACCCCCGTTCCCATGAAATATTGCCCCACCCCATGCCGAACCCGGCCCGTCCACCAGTTCTTGTCGCTCGTCCCCATCGGCCGCAAATGCTCGAAATTCAACTCCGCATCATCCCAGGACACGGCGATCCACCCCAGCATCCGGCAACGATGACAGTCAATTCCATCCCACATCAACTCCCTCACGAACCCTCCGATCTGCGCGAAACATTCCGTCCGATAAAACTTCACCATCCCCACCGAGTTCTCATCCCCGCACTTCTCCATCACCTTCCGCCCGGTCTTCCCGTCCAGGAAAAACGGCTTGCCGCTCGCCGTCCCGATCCGCGGCTCGGCATCCATTCGATCCATCAACGCTTCGAAATACCTGCCCGGCAAATCCAAATCCAAGTCCAGCTTGCACACGAAATCGAATTCCCGGGGATCGATCGTCTCGTATCCGTGATAAAACGCGTCGATCACCCCGCCCCCCAGCTTGCGGAAGCCCCGGTTCTCACGCCGCAAAATCCGCAGGTACGGAAATTTCGCCGCATATTCGGCCAGGATCGCCGGCGTCTGGTCCGTCGAGCCGTCGTCCACGATCACCCACAACGCCGGCGCAACCGACTGCGACGTCACGCTCGCCAGCGTCCGTCGCGCGAACTTCGCTTCATCCCGGCACGGGGTGATCAGACAATATCGCCGATTCCCGCTCATGTCGTAATCCCTTGCCCCGCCGCGAACCGGCGCTCCAATCGCTCCAGAGTCGTCCCCAGCGAAAACTCCGATGCGATTCTCCTTCTTCCCTCTGCGGCCAGACGCCGGCTCAGATCGGGGTTTCCCCATAGCATGGCCAGCTTATCGGCCAGGGCGGCCGGTTTGTTCCCCTCCACCAAAAGCCCGCTTACCCCGTCCTCCACCAACTCCCCGATCGCCGGAAGGTTCCCCGCCACCACCGGTGTGCCGCTGGCCATCGCTTCCATCAGCACCACCGGAATCCCGTCCCGGTCTCCCCGCGAATCCTCCCGGCTCGGCAATGCCAACACGTCCGCCTCCTTGAGCAGCGAAAATACCCGCGAATTGGCTACCTCGCCCAGCCACGTCAGCCAGCCGCCGCAACCCAACTCCGCCGCCAGCTTTTCCAATCGCTGCCGCTCCGGACCCTCTCCCGCGATCGTCAATTTCACGGGAATCCCCCGCCGATTCAATTCCACCCCCGCCCCGATCAGCGTGTCGATCCCTTTCTTCTCCACCAGCCGGCAAACCGTCAGAATCCTCAATTGCCCTTCGTCGGGCGCCGGTTCCTTGGTCTCGCCCAATTCCACCCCGCACCGGATCACTTCGTACTTGCCGCTCTTGTCGGGATTGGGGCTGTCGGGATGTACCGCGAGTACCTGGAAAATGGCTGGAGAGGCTGGATCCTCATCGGTGCGGTACTGGTGACGTGGCTCCTTCAGGTACTTTTTTTATCGTACAATGCTTTATGGTCCGGGCCCCTGCTCTCGATTATCCTTATGGGGATCCTCGGGTGCACAGGAATTCTTGCATTCCTGAAACTTCGAGTTGATACTGGGTCCCAAAATCTCCGGAAATCTAT
>JBEKKC010000040.1:0-28037 GCA_050010915.1 Tepidisphaeraceae bacterium
CTTGAGCGAGGCGCTGGCCACGGGTGGAATTTATTACCGCATGGGCGGTTCCGACAAAGCTTCAGTCCTTCAAGCCGTGGTCGACGTGATGAAGTTGCCCGAGGAGGTCGACCGGAAATTCCTGTATCAGGTCCTGCTGGCGAGGGAGGCGTTAGGCTCGACGGGGATCGGCGACGGCATCGCGATTCCTCACGTCCGCAACCCCATCGTCCTGCACGTTGTGCAGCCCGTGGTGACGCTGTGTTTCCTGGAGCGGCCCGTGGAATTCGGCGCTCTGGACGGCCGGGCGGTTTCGACCCTCTTTACGCTCATCAGCCCGACGGTCCGGGCGCATCTGCATCTGTTATCGCGTCTCGGTTTTGCCTTTCGCGATGCGGACTTCAAAGCGGCCGTGACGCAACAGGCTTCTCGCGAACAAATACTGGAGGCCCTGAAACGCGTGGAGTTGGCCATTGCCGGCGCCAAGGGGGTGCAATGATGACGGTGTTGCTGCTGGCGGTCGCGGTTCTCGTCTTCAGTGGTTTGGCCGCCCTGTTGGCCGCGGCGTCACCGCGCGCTGCAACGGCGATCGGCGCGGGCGGCGCGGTGGTGGCGTGCGCCATGGGGTTGATCGCTGCCGCGCCCTTTCTATTTGGCGCACCGGCCGAGTCGTTGCACCTTGCGTGGAACGTGCCCTACGGCTCCTTCTTCGTTGAGGTGGACGCGCTGGCGGCATTCTTTCTCTTGCCGATCTTCGCTCTGTCCGCCCTGGCGGCAGTTTATGGCGCGGAGTATCTGCTGCCCTGGCGCGGGCGCAAATCGCTCGGTGCGGCGTGGCTCTTCTACAATTTTCTCGTCGCCAGCATGGTGCTGGTGGTCCTGGCCCACAATGGCGTGCTGTTCCTTCTCGCCTGGGAGACGATGACGCTGTCCTCGTACTTCCTGGTGACGTTCGAGCACGAACAGGAGACCGTGCGCCAGGCCGGTTGGACCTACCTCGTGGCGTCACATCTCGGCACGGCGTTCCTAATGGTCATGTTCGTGTTGCTGGCCCACGGCGGCGGCTCGCTCGATTTTGACCATTACTCTTCCGCCAACGCCGGCGCATTGTTCCTGCTGGCGATGGTGGGATTCGGAACCAAGGCCGGCTTCATGCCGCTGCACGTGTGGCTGCCCGAAGCCCACCCGGCCGCGCCGAGTCATGTCTCCGCGCTGATGTCGGGCGTGATGATCAAGATGGGAATTTACGGGTTGCTGCGCACGCTGACTTTTCTCGGCCCGCCGCCGCCGTGGTGGGGTTGGGTCCTCATCGCGGTCGGGCTGACATCGGGCGTGCTCGGCGTGCTTTTCGCCCTGGCACAGCATGATCTGAAACGCCTGCTCGCCTACCACAGCGTGGAGAACATCGGAATCATCGCGTTGGGTTTGGGCGTTGGACTTCTCGGTGTGAGCAGTCGCTCACCCGCGCTGGAGGTCCTCGGCTTCGGCGGCGCGTTGCTGCACGTGCTGAACCACGCTCTGTTCAAGGGGCTGCTGTTCCTCGGCGCCGGGTCGGTGCTGCATGGCGCCGGGAGGCTGGAAATCGATCATCTTGGCGGACTGGCTAAACGGATGCCGTGGACGGCCACGACGTTTCTCGTGGGCGCGGTGGCCATTTCAGGTCTGCCGCCCCTGAACGGTTTTATCAGCGAGTTCCTGATTTACCTCGGCGCGTTCAACGGCGTCACGCGACACGCGGGGGTGGCCGTGCCTCTGCTGGCGGCCATTGCCGGCTTGGCGCTGATCGGCGGCCTGGCGGCGGCTTGCTTCACGAAAGCATTTGGAGTTGTCTTTCTCGGCCGGCCCCGTACCGAGCACGCGGCGCACGCCCACGAGGCCGGCGCTGCGATGCGCTGGCCGATGGTACTGCTCGCCGCCGCATGTGCGCTGATCGGTTTGTGCGCGCCGTTGGCGCTGCGGCCATTGGCGGGCGTGCTCCTCTTGGTCTGCGGGCTGGCGCCGCAGACGATCACCGAGCAGTTGGCCGGCGCTGCTGACCTGCTGCGCTTCGTAATCGCCGGCAGCGCCGCGATGCTGGTGCTCGCGGCCGCCCTGGCGTGGTTACGCCGCCGACTCCTGGCGGGACGAAAGGTGGCCCAAACTGTCACCTGGGACTGCGGCTACGCGCAACCGTCGGCTCGAATGCAATACACCGCCTCGTCGTTTGCCCAACCGCTGATGACGTTGTTCGCACCGCTATTGCGCACCCGGCGCACGCTGGCCGCGCCGGAAGGATATTTCCCGAGCTCCGCGTCGTTGACGACCGCGACCCCCGACGCGGCGCGGATTGCGGTGTTTGAACCGGCATTTTCCGGTGTGGGCTGGGTGCTGGCACGCCTGCGTTGGCTGCAACATGGCCGCATCCAACTCTACGTCCTGTACATCGCGCTGACGCTCCTGGTTTTGCTGGTGTGGAAGCTGGGCTGAACGATGCGGATAACCTTCTTCATCCAACCCTTCTTTGCGTTGCTGTTTTCGCCGCTGATGCTCGGCGTGATCAACCGCACCAAGGCATGGTTTGCGGGGCGGCGTGGGCAGCCGCTGCTACAGGCCTATTACGATATCTTCAAGCTGCTGCGAAAGGGCGCGGCGTATAGCCGCACGACGACCTGGGTGTTTCGCGCCGGGCCGATCGTCGGATTGTCGGCGGTACTGGTGGCGATGACGCTTGTGCCCCTGGGCGGCGAGCCGGCGCCTCTGGCGTTTGCGGGCGATTTCATCCTGCTGGCATACCTGCTGGGGTTGATGCGGTTCTTCACCGTCGCCGCGGCCTTGGATGCCGGATCGAGCTTCGAAGCAATGGGCGCCAGCCGCGAGGTGACGTTCTCGGCGCTGGCGGAGCCGACGTTGTTGCTCGGCTTGGCGGTGGTGGCACGGCAGACCGGGCGCTTATCGCTCTCCGGCATGTACGCCGGGATGACGCTCCAGACCTGGCGGCAAGCCGGCCCGGTGTTGGCGCTGGTGGCGGCGGCGTTGATGGTGGTGCTCTTGGCCGAGAACGCGCGCCTTCCCTTCGACGATCCGAACACCCATCTCGAACTGACCATGATCCACGAAGTGATGGTGCTGGATCACGGTGGGCCGGACCTGGCCTTCATCCTCTATGCCGCGGCGTTGAAGTTGTGGGTGTTTGCCGCGCTGTTGGTCGGCCTGGTGTTGCCGTTGCGCACCGGCCACGCCTGGCTGGACGTCGGCGCGGCCTTGGGCGGGATCTTCGCCGTGGCGGTGGCCGTCGGCGTGGTGGAATCTTCCATGGCCCGGCTGCGGTTGCTGCGCGTGCCGCAATTGCTCGCGGGCGCCGGCGCATTGGTGGCGCTGGCGCTGATTCTGACCCTCAGGTGATGCGATGACTTTGGATGTCATCTTGATTCTGGTTGTGCTGATCGACCTGCGGCTGCTGGGAGCCAGCCGCATCGAGGCCAGCGTACGCACCGTGGCCTTACAGGGAATTCTGCTTGGATTGCTGACCGTGCTGGAGCATTACGGCGATTTGACCGCGAGCGTGTGGTTCGTGGCGGTGGGCGGCGCGGTGCTGAAGGGCGTGGTGTTTCCGTGGCTGCTGTTGCGGGCCCTGCGGTCGTCGGATGCCAAACGCGAATTCGAACCGTTCGTCGGACCGATTGCCTCGCTGTTGGCCGGCGTCGCGGCACTGGGGGTGTCGTTGTGGCTGGCGCAGCGCCTGCCCTTGCCGGATGCGGCGCATTCCTCGCTGCTGGTCGCCGTGGCTTTGTTCTCCATCCTGGTCGGGTTGTTTCTCATCGTGGCGCGAAAGAAGGCCATCAGCCAGGTGCTCGGATTTCTGGTGATGGAGAACGGCATCTACACCTTCGGCGCGGGTTTGGTGCGCCAGTCGCCGCTGCTGGTGGAACTTGGCGTAATGCTCGACGTGTTCGTGGCGGTTTTCGTGATGGGCATCGCCATCTTCCACATCAGCCGCGAGTTCGATCACATCAACACCCATGAACTGACGACCCTGAAGGACTGACGACCATGGTGCTTATTCTGGTTTTGATTCCCGCGGTGATTGGCGGCCTCGCGTTGCTGGTACGGAACGATCCGCTGCGCCGCTCCCTGTTGGTGGCGACCGCCGTGACGCACGCGGGGCTGACCGCGGCGTGCTGGGTGCATCGGCCCGCCGCGACCGCCGGCGGGTGGTTGGTGCTGGATGCCCCGGGACTGTTGTTTCTCAGCATCACCAGCGCGCTGTTCCTGGCGGCGGCGGTCTACGCGGTCGCTTACCTGCGACGCGAGCACGATCACGTGACACGCGATGCGGTGGAAGGTTTCCTATTTTCCAACGCCCCCGAAGCCACGTTCACGGGTTGTCTGCTGCTATTCCTGGCGGCGATGACGCTGGTGACCATCAGCCAGCACGTTGGTCTGCTCTGGGTCGCCGTGGAGGCGACAACGCTGGCCAGCGCCCCGCTGATTTATTTCCACCGCCATCACCGCTCGCTCGAAGCCACCTGGAAATATCTGCTGATCTGCTCGGTCGGAATCGCCCTGGCGTTGCTGGGCAATTTCTTTCTGGCGGTGGCCGCCGGCTCGACGCCGTTGGTCTTCAGCGAACTGGCCGCTCGGTCCGCCCAACTCAACGTGCCCTGGCTGAAGGCGGCGTTTTTGTTCCTGCTGGTCGGCTACGGAACCAAGATGGGGCTTGCGCCGCTTCACACCTGGCTGCCGGATGCCCACAGTGAATCGCCGCCGGTCATCTCGGCGCTCCTGTCCGGCGCCCTGCTGAACTGCGCGTTTCTCGCAATCATTCGCATGCAGATGGTGTGCGCCGCCGGGGGGCTGGGCGACTTTTCCCGGTCGCTGCTGGTCGGCTTCGGACTGATTTCGATGGCGGTGTCCGCGGCGTTCATCGTCGGCCAGACGGATTTCAAACGCCTGCTCGCCTACTCCAGCGTCGAGCACATGGGCATCCTCGCCCTGGGCATCGGGTTGGGCGGCGCCGGTGTGTTCGGCGCCATGCTGCACGCGGTGAATCACTCGCTGACCAAGGCGATGCTGTTCCTCCTGGCCGGCAACATCCTGGGCGCCTACGGAACGAAATCCACCGCGGACGTGCAGGGCGCCTTGCGCGTGCTGCCGGTGTCCGGCGCGCTCTGGGTGGCGGGTCTGCTGGCGATCACCGGCTCGCCGCCGTTCGGGCTGTTCTTGAGCGAGTTCACCATTTTGAAGGCGGCGTTGGATGCAGGGCGCATCGGCGTGGCCGTAACCTACCTGGCGCTGCTGGCGGTGATTTTCATCGGCATGGCGACGATCATGCTTCGCATGGCCCAGGGCGTATCGCCGCGCATTGCACCGCGACGTGAATCCTGGACGGCCGTTGTGCCGCCGGCCGCTTTGGCGGCGGTGGTGCTGCTGCTGGGGATCTATCTTCCAGGCCACTTGACGCACCTGCTCCGGGAGACGGCCCACTTGTTGGCAAACCAATGATGCGGCGGAATGCGGTCCATTATCCGGAGGTCCGGCCATGAGTTCATTGGGAACGCCGGCATCTTCCGACAGCCATTTGGCGACGGTCGCCAACGGCCGCGCCATTGACCGCGCCGCCGTCCCGGAACTGTCCCTGGAGGAATTCCAGCAAGCCATCCTGGCCGCCGTTGGGCGCGATCAACGCGTCGTCGCGCTCTTCGGAATGCTGGACCCCGATCCGGCCATCGTGCCCCTTTACCTTGTCCTGGCGGACGATCAGCAATCGTCGCTCCGGCTGGCCCGAACGCGCGTGCGCGGCGATCGCTATCCCTCGCTGACTCCCCGCTGTCCGCAGCTCCATCTCTTCGAACGCGAAATTGCCGAACAATTCGGAATTCGCGCCGAAGGCCATCCATGGCTCAAGCCCGTCCGATACCACCGCTCCTACCGGCCCGGCCACGACGCCTGGGGCCGAAGTGAAAGCCAACCCTTGATTGCCGGCGTAACTGACTATTTCCGCGTCGAAGGGACGGACGTCCATGAGGTCGCCGTCGGTCCGGTCCACGCCGGCGTTATTGAGCCGGGGCATTTTCGATTCCAGTGTCACGGCGAAGACGTGTTCCATCTGGAAATCTCCCTGGGCTATCAGCACCGAGGCGTCGAGCGGGCGCTCATCGGCGGACCGAATCCCCGGTCCATTCATTACGCCGAAACCTTGGCGGGAGACACGACGGTCGGCCACGCCACCGCCTATTGCCAGGTCTTCGAGGCCTTGGGGCGCTGCCAGAAAACGCCGCGCTCCCAGACCCTGCGGGGCATCGCATTGGAACTAGAGCGGCTGGCGAATCACGTTGGCGATTTGGGCGCTCTGGCCGGCGACGTCGGCTTTCTGCCCACCGCCTCCTTTTGCGGCAGAATCCGCGGCGATTTCCTCAACATGACCGCCACGCTCTGCGGCAGCCGCTTCGGACGCGGAATGATCCGCCCCGGCGGCGTCGCTTTTGACGTCGATGCCCCGATCCTCGACGACCTCCTTGAACGCCTCGATGCATCGGAGAAGGATTGCAAAAGCGCCGTCGATCTGCTTTGGGATTCGCCGTCAGTGATGTCGCGCTTCGAGGACGTCGGCCGCCTTCCACTGGCCGCGGCCCAGGACCTGGGCCTGGTCGGCCCCGCCGCCCGTGCCTGCGGATTGCAACGCGACGCACGTCACGATCACCCCTCGGGAATCTTCCGTTTCGCGCATATTCCCGTTTCCACCTGCGACGGCGGCGACGTGTTCGCCCGGGCCTACGTCCGTTGGTTGGAAATCCGGCATTCCATCGACTTCGTCCGCGAGCAACTGGGCGCTCTGCCCTCGGGGGCCGTGCGAGGCGACGTGAAGCCGCCCTGCCCCGACCAGCTTGCCGTCTCGCTGATCGAGGGTTGGCGCGGCGAGATTTGCCACGTTGCACTGACCGACGCCAACGGGAGGTTCGAGCGCTACAAGGTCGTCGATCCCTCGTTCCACAATTGGACCGGGCTGGCCTACGCGCTGCGCAACCAGCAGATTTCGGATTTCCCGCTGTGCAACAAGAGCTTCAACCTGTCCTACTGCGGGCACGACCTGTGACGATCGCTCAAGCAGCAAGAGGATGTGTTTCATGTTCAATGCCTTGTTAGCCCGGCTTCATCAGGGCCATCGGACGATCGAATACCCCGACGCCCCGCCGCCGCCGCTGCCGGAGCGTTTTCGCGGCCGGCCGACGATCGACGCTTCGAAGTGTCCCGACGGCTGCGCCCTCTGTGCCGAAGCGTGTCCAACCCAGGCGATTGAAAATTCAGATAAGCCCCGGATCGATCTCGGCCGCTGCCTGTTCTGCTCGGACTGTGTGAACGCCTGCCCGGCCGGCGCGATCCGCTACACCCGCGATTATCGCCTGGCCGTCCGGCAGCGCGCCGACCTCGTCGTCCATCCCGACCGCGAAATCAAACTCGCGGCGGCATTTGACGAAAAACTCAAACGCCTCTTCGGCCGATCCCTGAAACTACGCCAGGTCAGCGCCGGCGGCTGCAACGGCTGCGAGTCGGACGTGAACGTGCTCGGCACGGTCGGCTGGGACCTGGGGCGTTTCGGCATTCAATTCGTCGCCTCCCCTCGTCACGCCGACGGCTTGCTCATCACCGGGGCCATTTCCCAGAACATGCGGCTTGCGCTGATGAAGACCTACGACGCGGTTCCCTCGCCGAAGATCGTCATCGCCGTGGGCGCTTGCGCGATCTCCGGCGGTCCATACGCCGGCCACCCGGAGGTTCAAAATGGCGCCGAAGCGGCCGTGCCGATTGACCTGTACGTTCCCGGCTGCCCGCCCCATCCGCTGACGATCCTGGATGGCCTGCTTCGCCTGCTCGGCAGGATTGAGCAAGGGCGAAATTTGACGCCCGATCTCGCCATCGCCGAATGATATGAAGAGCCTGTCATGCCGCCAGTCGCATCTTTTCAAGCATTCCGCGTAGCGTCTTCTCGATCATCTGCACAATCTCTTTGTCGTTCAATCCCGACAACTCCATCGCCGGTCCGTATGTCAGCTGGATTTTCCTGGGCTGAAAGATGCTTTGGTTCATCGGCCATGCCTGGTATGAGCCGTCGATGACGACGGGGATGACCGGCACCCTGACCCGGCGCAAGATCAGGCTCACGCCTCGCTCGATCGGCAAAAGTTCGCCGTTGTTGGTCCGCGAGCCTTCGGGAAAAATGATCAGCGCCCGCCCCGCCTGCAAGCGGGCGATCGTCTCCCTGATCGCGCCGACGTCGCCAGCCCCCTGACGCACCGGGAAGCTATTCAGCCAGCGGAGCAACCGCGCAATATGGCGATTCTCGAACAGTTCGGACTTGGCGATGTAATTGAGCGGCCGCTCCAGCCGCACCGCGACCAGAACCGGATCGAGATAGCTTTGGTGGTTCGAGACGAGCAACACCCCTCCGTGGCGCGGAACGTGCTTCTGGCCATGAACTTCAAGGTCAAAACAGCAAGTGGTGAAGATTCTGCAAAACACCTGGGCGAATTTCCAAGCGGCCGATGGCTCTTCCCCGTTACCGAACCTGAGCCCGCTTGTTCGATTCGCGGGTATTGATTGTGTTACTCGGACGAAATCCTTCCAGAGAAGCGTGCCATGAATGTTAGTCAGCAGTCGTTGGGATTGCGCCTTGCCGAGGAATATTGTGGCAATCCCGCGGCGCCCAACGCCCTTCTGGCCCATGCGGGCCGCGATTTCCCTCGGTGGATATTTCCGGATTTCCGATTTTTTTGGACGACGCGAGCCGCGGTGAACGATATAATGGCACACGGCCCTCCCCGAAG
Organism: Tepidisphaeraceae bacterium; assembly: GCA_050010915.1. Classification (GTDB taxonomy): domain Bacteria; phylum Planctomycetota; class Phycisphaerae; order Tepidisphaerales; family Tepidisphaeraceae; genus PALSA-1353. The sequence goes on from JBEKKC010000040.1 coordinate 8,781, forward strand.
GGAGTCAGCCCTGACCCCTTCAGTCCTCGAGTGATTCGCGCTGTTTAAGTTGACGCCCAGAAAAAAAAGGCCCACCGTCCGGCATCCGGACATGGATCGGAGCAAGTCTGTTATGAGTAATCCCACGATAGGAACAACTGAAGCGACAATTAGCGTAAAATCCGATGACCGCCACGCGCCGAAGCTTAAATTCAACGGCAGCGACCGTTTTCTACGCGAACTGCGGCGGCGAGTGGATGCGTATTTCGAGCGCACCGGCCGCCCCCGGCGCGATTGTCCCCAAATGTACTTCAAAACCGCCACGATCCTGGCTTGGTTTTTCTCCGCATACGTCCTGCTGGTGTTTGTCTGCACAAGCTGGTGGATCGTTCTGCCGTTGGCCATCGTGCTCGGGCTTTCGATGGCCGCCATCGGTTTCAATATTCAACACGATGGAGGCCATAGGGCCTATTCCGAGCGGCCGTGGATCAACAAGGTCATGGCCCTGACGCTCGACCTGATGGGCGGCAGTTCCTATCTCTGGGATTGGAAGCACAATGCCATTCACCATACCTATCCGAACGTCAATGGGCAGGACGACGACATCAACATCGGCTACCTTGGCCGCCTTTCGCCCCAACAGCGGCGATTCTGGTTCCATCGTCTTCAAGGCATCTACATGTGGCTGCTCTATGGTTTCCTGGCCATCAAATGGCACCTGATCGACGATTTCCACCAGGTCAGCACGGGCCACATCGGCGGCCACAAAATCCCCCGGCCCAAGGGCAAGGACCTGGTGATCTTCATCGCCGGCAAGGTGACGTTTTTCTCCCTGGCATTTGTGATCCCCATGCTATTGCATCCTTGGTGGGCGGTCCTTGGCGTCTACGCCATCGCCGCATTCGTCAGCGGCGTGGTCCTGAGCATCGTGTTTCAACTCGCCCATTGCGTCGGCGAAGCCGACTTCCCCGTGCCGATCCCCATTCCCGGCGGCGGCGAGCGTATTCAAAACGAATGGGCCATCCATCAGGTTCAGACCACCGTCGATTTTGCCCGCGGCAATCGCCTGCTCTGCTGGTTCCTCGGCGGACTCAATTTCCAGATCGAGCATCATCTCTTCCACAAGATTTGCCACGTTCACTACCCCGCCCTTTCCAAGGTGGTCGAGGAAGCGTGCAAGGAATTTGGCATCACCTACTCGGAGCACAAGACGTTTTTCTCCGCCGTCGCTTCACATTTCAGGTGGCTGGTGCTGATGGGCCGCCCGACGGTTTCGCCCGATCAGATTCCTTCAACATGACCTTGCCAACAACGCCCACAGCGCGGAAGGCGAAGCCTCCGCGGCTGCCGTGGGGTCTTCTATTCAACGCCCGCCGCGCGGGCACGTTGCAATATGAAGTCCCATTCGGCATCGGTGGTTTTGGGAATGGATACAAGCCGTCGGATGAGCTTTCGGCTCTCAACGTCCAAACCGCGCGCCGACGCCATGGACAACGCGCAAATGCTCAGGTCATTTACCAGAAAGTGGAAGATTACCGAAATCATTTGCACGGGAATATTGAGACAAACAGCGTTCTCCGCGATCAGTTGGGCGTACGCAATCGTGGCTAGGCATTGCCCGGCGGACAATGCGATCCCCATGTCCATCGCGTGGCTGGGCCGGTGACTCTTGACGAACAGACTGAAGGCTTTGCTTTGCCGGGCAAACAAACTGACGTTTGCCACGGATTCCAGCGGGGCGTAGGCGCTCAGATAATCGGCAAACGCGACGGTGTTGATCCCACCGGCGCGCGCCTCAAACAGATATGGATTCTCTCCTGCTACCCCGTCGCCGGCGATCAACGAATTGGGAGCGGCGAGGTGGGGATCGAAATCGCCGAAATATTTTCCAGCGAATTGCGCGGCCAGGCCAAGATTGACGTGCATGCTGCCTTCCAGGCCCGGGATGAGTTGCACGTCCCGCAGAGCCATTTCGAAATAGGTGTCGGATTCGAAGCCTTTTGCCCCCACGCACTCGGAGAGCAGACCCATGACCTTCACGCCTTCGGTGCTGACCTTTGCCTTTTGGACCGCCGCGAAGAGCAGATACCTCCGATCGGCTTCGCTAGAGGATTGCACGTAGTCCAACGCCCGGTAGGCGTAAAGCTTCATGGCGGTCAATCGCGCGTATGCCTGGGCCACGGCCGAGCCGATGTGCGGCATGTCGATGACCGGCTTGCCGTAAAGCAGCCGTTGGGTCAGGTGCGTGATTGCTTCTTCAAACGCCCGCTCGCAGATGCCGATCGATCCGAAACCAAGGAAGAATTTGCCGAGCGCCACCGTCCCCAGCACGGCATCCCATGCGTCGCGGCCTTCGGCGATCACATCGGCTTCGGACAGCTCGTGGTTTTTGACTTCGAACTCGCCGACATAGGCCGCGCGGATTCCAAGCGTTTGGATTTTTCGAACCGGGCCAAATCCCTTCGACTGGCCCGGGCGCAGGACGAACATGACGGGCGGCGCTCGCTTGCCGCGGCCGGCCGGCCCTCGATCGTCCATTCGCGCCAGCATCGAGATCATCGCCGCGGCGTTGGCGTTGCCGATGTAGTATTTTCCGCCATTGGCCAGCAGACGGCCGGGACCGATTTTCTCCAGCGTGAATTCGTTGGCCAGCAGGTCCGAGCCGTGCTTCTTCTCCGACACGCCGAAGGCCAGCAAACCTCCCGACTCCAACGCGGCGACCGCCTCTCGCTTCAAATCGGCATTCGTTCCCATAAGAATCGAAAACAGTGCAAGGAACGTGACCTGGAGGCTGTATCCGTGCCCGGGACTGAAATAGGCGAAGACTTCAAGCAAACGCGTGAGTCTCAGCAAATCAAACTTAAACCCGAGCGTGGAATATGCTTGGGGCGAAAGCACCGATGCGTACAGCCGATGCCCGGCCTGATACGCGATCCAATCCTCGCACCACTGTTCGCCCCGATCCTCGGCCTTGATCGCCGCCAGGCCTTTAGCCTCGAAAAATTCCGCCAGCTTTTTGATCGCGGGATCGCTGAGATAGATTTCCGTAACGCCGGATTGCCGCTTGTCCGAAAAGGCCAGTGGATAAATGGATTCGGTTTTGGCAATGGCAACGATCGGCCCGCCGGCTGGTGTGCCGCCAAACTCGGTACGGCCGGGCATTTACCGCGGCTTTCGTTTTTGCATGGCAAAATTGTCCGCCGGACCGACGCGCTTCGCAAGTAACCCCTAAAACGGCACGTTCTCATTATGGCCGCCATCGATCATAATGTGAACGTCAATACGGAAGTCACATGAAAATGCGAGCGATGGTATTGAAGTCTCCGGCGTCGATTGATTCCTCGCCGCTTGAATTGCGCGAACTTGACGCGCCCGAGCCGAAGCCCGGCGAAATTCGCCTTCGAGTGCTGGCCTGCGGGATCTGCCGCACGGACCTGCACGTCATCGAGGGCGAACTGCCGCCTCGCAAGAATGCCATCATTCCGGGGCATCAGGTGATGGGCGTGGTCGATCGGCTCGGCGCGGGCGCGGCTCGGTTCAAGATCGGAGACCGCGCCGGGATCGCCTGGCTGCGCTCGACCTGCGGCCAATGCCGCTATTGCCGCAACGGCAATGAGAACCTGTGCCCCAACGCCCGGTTCACGGGCTACGACGAGGATGGCGGCTATGCCGAGTGTGCCGTCGTTCCAGAGGCATTCGCCTATCATGTGCCGGCTTCTCTCGATCCGGTCACGGTTGCGCCCCTGCTGTGTGCAGGGATCATTGGATACCGGGCTTTGAAACGCGCCCAGATGCGCCCCGGTTGCCGGCTGGGACTGTATGGGTTCGGCTCGTCTGCCAGCATCGCAATACAAATCGCCCGGCATCTCGGCTGCACCGTGTTCGTGATGACGCGCGACGAGAAACACCAGCGCCTGGCCCGCCAACTCGGCGCCGCCTGGGCCGGCAGTGCCGAGGCGCGACCCCCTGAACCGCTCGACTCCGCCGTGCTGTTTGCGCCGGTCGGCGAGCTGGTCCTGCCCGCACTGGAGGCCCTGGACCGTGGCGGCACCCTTGCCGTCGCCGGCATTCACCTGACCGATATCCCGGCGATGAATTACGAGCGGCATTTGTTTTACGAGAAAAACCTGACAAGCGTGACGGCCAACACCCGCAAAGACGGAGAAGAATTGTTGCGCCTGGCGGCCGAGGTCCCGTTGAAGCCGCAAACGACGCGCTTTGCCCTGGCCGATGCCAACCGCGCGCTGCAACTTTTGAAGCATGACGGGATCAGCGGGTCCGGCGTGCTGGAAATCGCATAACAGCCCATGGTTGTCCCCTGATTTTCAGCCATTGAAATCATGCACGCGCACGCGGTCCCAATGCGGCTGGTTGCGCGCGATGAATTCCAGGTGGAGCGGGTGTTTCTGATACGCATCGTGGGCCGCTTTGTCCGGCAATACGACGGCCAGACCCACGGAATAGGAGTTGTCCACCACGTCGCGTTGCGTCCCGGCCGGCTCGCCCGCCCACAACCGCTCGACCCCGGGAATTTCTGCAAGGAGCGAACGACAATCCGTTACCAGTTTCTCCGTCGCCGCCTTCCCAGCCCCCGGTTTCAGCCAGAAATACACATGATGAATGAACATGGCGGTTTCTATTACACCAGTCGGCGCAGATTTTCCAATTCATCTCTCCAAGCCGTGGCACCGAGCCGGTTGTGGCCGCCGTTGGCAATTATTATATTGGGCATCCAATTGTGCGGAACATTTCAATTTCGGCGAAAGCGAGGCGATATGTTCGAGATGGAACCAGCGGTGAGGAGGTCATTGGGTCTTCTGATTTCGGCATTTGCGGCACTTGTTCTGGCCGGATGTCATGGCGGTGGAGCTGAATCACCGCAAGGTGCGGTTGCCACGGCGCCGGCGGCGCTTTCCGCTGCGCCGATTCGCATCAAGGCCGGCGTCGACGCCCCCTTCAAAGATAACCAAGGCAACATCTGGATGCCCGATACCGGCCTCTTCGCCGATGGCGACGTCGTAACGCGGGACGACACCCTACCCATCGCCAACACGAAGGACCCGGCGATGTTCCGCTCCGAGCGCTTTGGCATGACCTCCTTTTCCTACAACCTGCCCAATGGCAAGTACAAGGTGAAGCTCTACTTTGCCGACACCTACGAAGGGATCACCGGCCCTGGCCAGCGGGTCTTCAGCTTCAACGTCCAGGGTCACGAGGTGAAGGACTTCGACATCGTCGCCAAAGTCGGCTCCAACACGGCCGACGTCGAAACCTTTGATGTTGCCGTGACCAACGGGAAGCTGAGCATCACCTTTACCCCCAACGTCGAGAACCCCGAGATCAACGCGATCGAGATCATTCCGCAGTAGGAGCATTTCTGGCAATGAAAATCGCGTCAACCCGAGGCGGGTTCGGGGCTGGCTATCGCGCGCGAATCCATAGGAGCAGAAAGTACACGCCCAGATATACGAGGAAGATGATAATGACACAGTACCAGGTGTCGCTCTGATCCAGATCGAACAGCGCACCGAGCAGCGCGAAATAGAGCACGAATTGGACGCCCAGGATCAGCAGCCCACCGAGGCAGATAATGTACCTCAGGGGCCACAGGAGGTCTCCGACCGCCATCGGCGCCACCCCTATGGCGGCCAATCTCAACGCCGCGCTCCCGAACGAGCCGATGTCGATCTTCCGAATCTTCGCCGCCAGAAGCACCCCCGCCAACATCACGATCGTTCCGCCGACCAAGCCGATTCCAAGTTGAATCATCGCGTCCTGCACGTCGTGCGGGTGCCGCCAATACGCGGAGATGACTTCCACCACGATTCCGCCGCACAGAAGCCAGAGCGGCGCATATCGCTTCTTCAGCAGTTCCGGGTCCACCCCACGATCCAGGTTCCCCGGCTCCGCCGATCGCGGCGTTTGATAGGAGAGCGTGGGCACGACCGGGGCTGATTTCGCGGCCGCCGGTCGATCCGATTTACCCGGCCGCGCCGGATCGGGCGCAATATCGTACATCTCATCCGCCGACGGCGGATTCTTCGGACATTGCATCACTTGTCCATATGGGCAGCGCACCTGCCGCCCGGCCAACTCGTTCCTCCAACGGAACTGTTTGCCGCACGCCTGGCACCGAAAAAATTCCGCTTCCGCGTTTTCCATCCAAACCGCCCAATGAATCATCCGTGCCCCCGCGATCATCACAATTACAAAACCGCGCCCGCATTGTAAGCACTTCGAAGAAACGTCCAATCTCGCTGCACGCGGCTTCAAAATCCTCTAACATATCCGCCGATGCCCGATGCGATTTTTGACACGGCGGTTGCCCATCATCGCGCCGGCCGGCTCGACGAAGCGGCCGGCCTCTATCGCAAGGTCCTCGATCTCCAACCCAATCAACCGGACGCGCTGCATTTGCTCGGGCTGGCGCTGGCGCAGATGGGCCGCGCGCCCGAGGGCGCCAAGCTGATTGAGCGGGCCATCATTCTTCGCCCCAACGTCGCGGTCTTTCATGCCAACCTGGGCTATGCCCTTCGCCTCATGGGCCGCCCCGGCGATGCCGCCGCTGCCTGGCGCCGGGCCGTCACGCTCGATCCCGCGGCGCCTTCGGCTTGGTTCAATCTCAGCCAGATTTTGGCCGAGATCGGCAATCCTTCCGCCGCCATCGACGCCTGCAACCACGCCCTCGCCCTGAATCCGGGTTACGTCGAGGCGCACAATCATCTCGGCTCGGTTCTTCGCGAGCAGAAGCGAATCGACGAATCCCTCGCATGCTTCCGGCGGGCACTGGCAGCGAATCCGCGATATGCCGAGGCCCATCACAATCTCGCCCTGGCGCTGGCGGATTCCGGCCGCATCGACCTGGCCGTCGAATCCGAAGCAATCGCCAGCGAACTGGCCCCCGACGTGACCGCATGTGCCAGCGGGCGGATTTACATGCTGCATTTCCATCCCCAGTTCGATCGCGCGGCGCTTCACCGCGAAATGCGGCAATACAACCAGCGGTTCGCGCAGCCCCTCGCGCCCGAGATCCGGCCCCACGCCAATCACCGCGATCCCGATCGCCGGCTCAGAATCGGCTATGTCTCGCCCGATTTCTATTTCCAGGCCGAATGCTTCTTCCTCCTTCCCCTGCTCCAATCCCACGACCGCCGGAATTTTGAGATTCACTGCTATTGCAGCGTCCTCCACCCCGATTACGTCACCCGCCGATTCAAAGAGCATGCCGATGTCTGGCACGAAGTCGCGGCGCAAGCCGACGATCGCCTCGCCGAGCGCATCCGCGGCGACCAGATCGACGTCCTGATCGACTTGACCATGCACATGCGGAACAATCGCCTGCTGGTTTTCGCCCGCAAGCCCGCCCCGGTGCAGGCAACCTGGCTGGCGTATCCCGGCGGAACGGGCGTGCCGGCGATCGATTACCGCCTGACCGATGCGCTGCTCGATCCGCCGGATTCAGATCCGCATTATGCCGAGAGATCGATCCGTCTGCCGGGATGCTGGTGCTGCTACCATCCGCTTTCCAACGCCGCCATCGAACCGCATCCGAGAGATTTCGTTCGATTCGCCTCGCTTAACAATCCCGCCAAGCTGAACGATTCAACGTTGTCGCTCTGGTCCGGCGTCCTGCGGACCGTGCCCGGCTCACGGCTGCTTTTGCTGGCCATTTCTGAAGATCACCGCGGCCGGATTCGCCGGCTCTTTGCCGACGCCGGGATCGGCGAAGATCGCCTTGAATTCACCGGATTTCTACCCCGGCCGAGGTATCTGAAGCTCTACAACACCATCGACGCCTGCCTCGACCCGCTTCCGTACAATGGAATCACCACGACGCTCGACGCGCTGTGGATGGGGGTTCCGGTGGTCAGCCTGATCGGCCAAACCGCCCCCGGCCGCGCGGGCCTGAGCATCCTGACGACCGCCGGCATGCCCGAACTGGTCGCTCGTTCCCCCGAAGAGTTTATACAGATCGCCGCGAGCGCTCCCCACATGGACCGTCACGCGATTCGCCAAAAACTATCCGCTTCCCCTGTCATGGATGCCCCGCGATTCGCCCGCAGTGTTGAGGGAGCATACCGCCAGATGTGGCGGACTTGGTGCGAGCGCGGCTGAAATTCGAGCTTACAATGCCCGGACACATGACCCTTCAGCAACAACTCGAATCCGCCTTGTCGCATCATCGCGCCGGCCGCTTGGCGGAGGCCGAGAGGTTATACCGCCAGATTTTGGCCCAGCAGCCCAATCATGCGGACGCATTACATCTGTTGGGGGCGCTGGCCGCGCAGGCGGGCCGGTTGGATGAGGCGACGGATTTGATCCGGCAGGCGATTGCGATTTGTTCAACCAATCCGTTTTATCACAGCAACCTCGGCAAAACCTTACGCGACATCGGGCGACTTGATGAGGCCGTCACTTCCTATCGGCAGGCCATTCGGCTCAACCCTGATCTTGCCGAAGTGCACTACAACCTCGGCAACGCATTGAAGGACAAGAAGCAACTTGACGAGGCCGTCGCTTCCTATCGGCAGGCCATTCGGCTCAAGCCCGATTATGCCGAAGCGCACAGCAATCTCGCAGACGCCTTGAAGGACAACGAGCAACTGGACGAGGCGATCGCTTCCTATCGGCAGGCCATTCGGCTTAAGCCCGATCTTGCCCAAGCGCACAGTAATCTCGGCAACGCCTTGAAGGAAATCGGGCAACTTGATGGGGCGATCGCTTCCTATCGGCAAGCCATTCGCCTAAAGCCCGATTTTGCCGAAGCGCAGAGCAATCTCGGAAACGCCTTGAAGGACAACGAGCAACTTGGCGAGGCGATCGCTTCCTATCGGCAGGCCATTCGGCTCAAGCCTGATCTTGCCGACGCACACTATAATCTAGGCAACGCCTTGAAGGACATGGGGCAACTTGACGAGGCGGTCGCTTCCTATCGGCAGGCCATTCGGCTCAAGCCCGATTTCGCCGAAGCTCACAGAAATCTGCTCTACGCGCTCCATTTTCATCCCGGCCACGACGCCAGGTCGATCTGTGAGGAACACCGCAACTGGAGCCATCAATTCGCCGAGCCGCTCAAGAAATTCATTCATCCGCACGTCAACGACCGCGGCCCCGAGCGCCGGCTGCGGATCGGCTATGTGTCGCCGTATTTCCGCGAGCATTGCCAATCGTTCTTCACGATTCCACTTCTCTCGAATCAAAATCGGGAAGCATTCGAAGTTTTCTGTTATGCCGACCTCCGCCGGCCGGACGCGGTAACCCAGCGGATTCGCGGCTACGCCCAGGTCTGGCGGTCGATCTTGGGGACTACAGATACAGAGGCGGCCCGGACAATCCGCCAGGATCGGATCGATATCCTGGTGGATTTGACCATGCACATGGCCCGCGGCCGGCCGCTGCTCTTTGCCCGCAAGCCGGCGCCGGTGCAGGTGGCGTGGCTGGCGTATCCGGGAACGACGGGGCTATCGGCAATGGATTACCGACTGACCGACCCGTACCTCGATCCGCCGGGTTTGAACGATCAGTTCTATTCCGAAACCTCAATCCGTCTGCCTGATACCTTCTGGTGCTACGATCCCCTGATTACCGAACTCCTCGTCAACTCGCTGCCCGCGCAAACGCATGGCCACGTCACCTTCGGATGTCTGAATAACTTCTGCAAAGTTAACGAGCAGGTCCTGCGGCTCTGGGCGCAGGTCCTCAAGACCATCCCTACGTCGCGGTTCATGCTGCTCTGTCCAGAAGGGAGCCATCGTCAGTCGTTTTTGGACGTGCTGCAACGGGAGGGATTTGATCCCGATCGCGTCGAGTTGATTGCCCGCCGTCCACGTCTCCAATATCTGGAACTTTACCATCGCATCGACGTGGGACTGGATACATTCCCATACAACGGTCACACCACGAGCCTGGACTCATTTTGGATGGGCGTTCCGGTCATCACGCTGGTGGGACGGACGGTGGTGGGGCGAGCCGGACTGTCGCAATTGACCAATCTGGGCCTGCCGGAACTCATCGCCCGGACGCCGGAACAGTACGTTCAAATCGCAACGGACCTTGCCGGGGGCCTGCCGCGTCTGGCTGAGTTGCGCCGGACGTTGCGAGCGCGGATGCAGGCATCACCCCTGATGGATGCCCCGCGATTCACGCGCAATATCGAAGCCGCGTACCGGCAAATGTGGCGCAATTGGTGCCAGCATGGCGAAAATTCGAGCTTAAAATGTCCGACCACGTGAACCTTCAGCAACAGTTCGACTCCGCCTTGTCGCATCATCGGGCCGGTCGGTTAGCCGAGGCCGAAGCGGTCTATCGTCAGATTCTGTCCGCTGATCCGAACGATGCGGATGCGCTTCATCTGCTGGGCGTAATCGCCAATCAGACGGGCCGCAATGACCAAGCAATCGATCTCATCGGTCGGGCAGTCGAGCTGGACCCCGAGTATGCCGAAGCACTTTTCAATCTCGGCAATGCGCTTGCCGAACGCGGCGACTTCGATCCGGCCATCGCTTCATACGAGAAAGCGATCCGACTCACACCGGATTATGTCGAGGCCCATTTCAATCTCGGAGACGTGCGGTTGAAGACCGGCCGGCTTGATGAGGCAATCGGCTCATTCCAACGAGCGATTCGGTTAAAGCCCGATTATGCGAAAGCTTACAACAATCTGGGCAGCGCGCTGGCGGAAAAGGGCCGGCACGAAGAAGCGATTGCCGCTTACCGCCGCGCCCTCCAACTCAAGCCCGATTTCGCCGAGGCGCACAACAACCTCGGCAAACCCCTGCAAGAGATGGATTGTCTCGATGACGCTCTGGCCTCATACCGGCGGGCGATCCAACTCAAACCGGATTTCGCCGAGGCGCACAGCAATCTCGGCAACGTCCTAAGCCGCTTGGGGAAACTTGACGAGGCCATCGCTTCTTATCGGCAGGCCATTCGGCTTAAACCTGAATTTGCCGGGCCGCAAAGTAATCTCGGAAATGCATTGAAGGACAAGGGGCAACTGGATGAGGCCATCGTTGCCTATCGGCATGCGATTCGGCTCAAGCCTGATTATGCCGAAGCTTATAGCAATCTCGGCGCCGCAATGGCGGCCAAGGGGCAATTTAACGACGCCGTCGCCGCCTATCGGCAGGCCATTCGGCTCAAGCCCGATTACGCCCCGGCGCACAGCAATCTGGGCAGCGTCCTAAAGGACAAGGGGCAACTGGATGAGGCCATCGCCGCCTATCGGCAGGCCATTCGGCTCAAAACTGATTCTGCCGAAGCGCACAGCAATCTGCTCTTTGCTCTCCATTATCATCCTGCCTTCGACGCCAGGATGATTCTCGAAGAACACCGCCTGTGGAGCCGGCAACACGCCGAACCGCTCAAGAAGCTCATTCAGCCGCACGCCAACAACCGTGATCCCGACCGCCGCCTGCGCGTCGGCTACGTGTCGCCGGATTTCCGCGACCACGTCGTCGGCCAAAGTCTTTTGCCGCTGTTACGCCAGCACGATCATCGGCAATTGGAGATTTTCTGTTACTCCAATGTTCCCCGGCCTGACGCGCTAACCGATCAACTCCGGGGTTACGCGGACGTTTGGCGCGGCATCGTTGGATTATCCGATTCGAAGGCCGCCGATCTGATTCGACAGGACCGGATCGACGTTCTCGTCGATTTGACGCTTCACTCGGCGAACAATCGTCTCCTCACGTTCGCTCGCAAGCCGGCCCCGGTGCAGGTGACGTACCTGGGTTATTGCTCCACCACGGGCCTTGAGACGATGGACTACCGCCTGTCGGATCCGCATTTGGATCCCCCGGATTCGGATCGATCCATTTACGGAGAGCAGACGATCCATCTTCCGGAAACTTATTGGTGTTACAACCCTCGCGGCCCGACTCCCGAGCCATCGCCGCCGCCCGCCTCGGCAAATGGATGCGTCACCTTCGGCTGCCTGAATAATTTCGCGAAGGTTTCGCCCGCGCTGGACCTTTGGGCCCAGATTCTGCAATGCCTGCCGCGGTCGCGGTTGATCGTTCATTCACATCCGGGGCCACACCTGGATGCCGTGCGCGAGCGATTTGCCGGCAACGGTATTTCGCCGGATCGTCTGGAATTTCCAAGCCGGCAGCCGTGGCCGGAATACGTGCTCACTTATGGTCGGATCGACATTGCCCTGGATCCGTTCCCCTGGGGCGGGGGAATCACCACCTGCGATGCCCTGTGGATGGGCGTGCCGGTGGTGAGCCTCGTCGGCCGGACGGCCGTGGGGCGCGGCGGCGCAAGCATCCTGACCAACGTCGGCGTGGCCGAACTGATTGCCCGGACGCCGCAACAGTACGTGCATATCGCCACAGACCTGGCGGGGGACCTGCCCCGGCTGGCCGAGCTGCGCCGGACGCTGCGTGCGCGGATGCAGGCGTCGCCGCTGATGGATGCGCCGCGCTTCGCCCGAAACGTCGAGAGCGCCTATCGCGAGATGTGGAAACATTTCATATCATCGCCGCTCTAAAATGCCCCAAGGCATCTATGCCACGAAATGATGTCCGCAATGCCATTGCTTGCGCCGCCGCTGTCGTCGCGGCATTCCTGATCGTCAACCCATTCGCACAGATGCCGTTCGACGATGATTGGTCGTACGCCTTCGTCGTCCGCAGACTGCTGGACACCGGCCGCATTGACTACAACGGCTGGAGCGCCCCCGTCATCCTCACGCACGTGTTGTGGGGCGCGATGTTTGCCCGAGTGTTCGGCTATTCCTTCGTCGTCCTGCGTTTCAGCACGCTTCCCTTCGCCGCCGGGTCGGCGCTGTTCTGTTATCTCCTGGCTCGCCGCGCCGACCTCCGGCCCGCCGCCGCCATCTTTCTTTCGCTTCTGTTATGCCTCTCTCCGCTGTTTCTTCCCCTGGCGGCGTCGTTCATGACCGACGTCCCGGCATTGTGCTACAGCCTGATAGCTCTGTATGTCTTCGTGCTGGCCGCCCAAGCTCGTTCAATCCGCGCGGCCCTCGCGTGGCTGGCGGTCGGCGCTGTTTGCGGAATGATCGGCGGCATGGGCCGGCAAACCGTCTGGGTCGTGCCGCTCTGCATCATTCCCTATCTCGCCGTTCTCCGCCGGTCCGAACCGCGTTTCATCGCCGCCGCCGCCGCTGCCTGGCTCCTGGTCGTCGTCGACGTGGCGATGACCCTTCGATGGTTCGACCGCCAGCCGTGGGTCTATCTCGATCCCCCGATCCTGCAATGCGTCCGCATGGGGCTTGTTCATCCGCACATTTGTTTTACCAACACGCTCATGGTCGGCTTCACGGTCGTCATGTTCACCCTCCCCGCGGCCCTGGCGTTTGACGTCGAATGCATTTCCCGGCTATGGCGAGGCCGAAAGACATGGCAGGCCGCGGTCGTCGCCGCCGTCGTCTTGATCCTCTCGGTCGCCATGTCCCTCAAGCCGCAACTCGGCATGGGCCCGTGGCTCTACAACATCGTCACCGTCAAGGGAGTGATCGGAAGCCTGGAGTTGTCCGGCCGGCGGCCCATCGCGCTGCCGCTGGCAGCGCGCGGATTCGTCTCCGCCCTGGTGCTGGCGACCTGTTATCTTCTCGTCACCCGCTGCGTTGAATTCGCCCTGATGCCGCGGTTCTCCCTATCCAAACTCCGCCGTTTCTTTTCGACGCCCGAAACCCGCCCCGTTTTGGCGATATTTGCCATCGCCTATTTCGCTGTGCTGATCGTGCGTTCCGCCCAGGACCAGGTCTTCGATCGCTATTGCCTGCCGTTGATCCCGTGTCTGGCCATTCCCCTTCTGCGCGGCCGCCGGCTGGCTATCGGCTGGCCGCTTCTGGCGGTTTACATCGCCTACGCGCTGGCTTCCACGCACGACAACCTCGCCCTTGCCGCCGCGCGCCGCGCGGCCGTCGAGCGCCTGGAATCCCACGGCATCCCCCGCACCGAAATCGCCGCCGGTTTCGAATACGATTTCTACACCCAGCTCGAAGAAATGGGCCACGTCAACCGATACGGAATTACCAATCCACCCCACGCGTTCAACGAATCACAAGGATATACCCCCGCCTTGAAGTGCCTTTACCGGCTCGAATACCCCCGCGCCGCCGAGACCATCCCTTCATCCCTCGGCGCCGTCGATTACATCGCCTGGCTTCCCCCGTTCCACCGCACGGTGTACATCGATCAATTCAGAAACCCCTGGTGGCTCAAACCAGTCCGGCCGAACAACATCCCCGACCCGCCGAATTATGAAACGGATTACGAGGATTAGCCCCGACCTACTTTGCTTTCTCCTGCCTTACCGCAAGCTCTCCAATATCGCGGTTCGCACGTTCACGGGAACCGGCGCATAACGCAACGGCTCCATCACCGAACTGGCCCTTCCTTGGCTCATCGAACGAAGCTCGGTCGTGTATCCGAACATTTCGCTCAGCGGCACTTCCGCTTCCACCATCCGCGTGTTGCCGCGCTGATCGCTGCTCAGGATTCCCCCGCGCCGGCGATTCAGGTCGCCGGTCACGTTGCCGACAAATTCCTCCGGCGTCGTCACCACCAGCTTCATGATCGGCTCCAGGAGCGTCAGCCCGGCCTTCTGGCACGCCTCTTTGAACGCGATCTGCCCCGCCAGTTCAAACGCGATCTGCGAGCTGTCCACCTGGTGATAGCTGCCATCGATCAGCGTCACCTTCACGTTGATCAGCGGATAATTCGCCAGCACGCCCGTCTTGGCGGCCATGCGGCAGCCGTATTCCACCGAGGGAATGTATTCCTTCGGAATCGAGCCGCCGAACACCTTGTTCTCGAACGCCATTCCGTCCTTCCATCCCCATTTCTTCAGCACCTCCGGCTCCACCCCGGTCCCGTTGAAAGGCTCGATATTGATCGTGCAATCGCCGTATTGACCGCGCCCGCCCGTCTGTTTCACGTGCTTACCCCTCACGTTGAACGCCGGTCCGACGATCGTCTCCTTGTACGCGACCTTCGGCCGGCCGACGTTCACTTCCACGCCGTGATCGCGCGTCAGCCGCATCCGCAATATCTCCAGATGCAACTCCCCCATGCCGGCGATGATGGTCTGGCCGGTTTCATCGTCGTAATGCGCCTGGAACGTCGGGTCCTCTCGCTTCAGGGTCGTCAGCGCCTCCCCAAGCTTTTGTTTGTCGGCGGCCGTCTTCGGCTCGATCGACATGCTGATCACCGGCTCCGGAAACGTCGGACGCTCCAGAATGATCGGATGGTCCGGATCGCACAGCGTGTCCCCGGTCAACGCATCCTTGATGCCGATGCACGCCACGATGTCCCCCGATTCCGCGAC
The DNA here is from genome assembly GCA_050010915.1 of Tepidisphaeraceae bacterium. Taxonomy (GTDB): domain Bacteria; phylum Planctomycetota; class Phycisphaerae; order Tepidisphaerales; family Tepidisphaeraceae; genus PALSA-1353. Next base: position 24,057 of record JBEKKC010000040.1, read on the forward strand.
GTCGATCGGGTTCCGGTCCGCCGCGTGCATTTGGAACATCCGGCTGATGTTCTCCCGCTTGCCCCGGTTGCTGTTCAGCACCCGGCTCCCCTTCTCCAGCCTGCCGCTGTAAATCCGCACGTACGTCAAATCCCCGTGCTGGTCGTTCACAATCTTGAACACCAACCCGCAGAACGGCTCATCCGGATTCGCGTGCCGCTCCACTATCTTGTCCGGGTGCTTCACGTCATGCCCCTTGATCGGCGGCATGTCCATGGGCGACGGCAGATAGTCGATCACCCCATCCAGAAGCCGCTGAACTCCCACGTATTTCAACGCCGATCCCGTAAACACCGGATGAAGCTTGAAGTTGATCGTCGCCGCCCGCAACGCCTTTCGTATTTCCTGCTCGGTCGGCTCCTGGCTGACGAGATATTTCTCCATCAGATGGTCGTCGGTCTCGGCGACCTTTTCGATGAGGTCGTGCCGCCAATGCGCGTACCGTTCTTTCTCGTCCGCGGGAATGGGCTTCTCGATCGCCGTCATGCCCCGGTCCTTGTCGTCCCCCACGGTGTAATAAATCGCCACGCCGCGCAGCAGGTCGATCATCCCTTTGAAAGTGCCGGCCTGGCCGATGGGAATCTGCACCGCCACCGCGGGAGCGCCCAGGCGCTCGCGGATCGACTTGAAGCTGAAATCAAAATCCGCGCCGACCTTGTCCATCTTGTTGATGAAACAGACGCGGGGAACGTTGTACTTGGTGGCCTGCCTCCAGACGGTTTCCGACTGCGCCTCGACCCCTTCCTTGCCATCGAACACCGCCACCGCGCCGTCCAGCACGCGCAGCGAGCGCTCCACCTCCGCCGTGAAATCCACGTGCCCCGGGGTATCGATCAGGTTGATCGTGTACCGTTCGCCGAACCGGTCCCACGGACACGTCGTCGCCGCTGAATTGATCGTGATGCCCCGCTTCTGTTCCTCCTCGTCGAAGTCCATCACCGCCGTGCCTTCGTGCACCTCGCCCATCTTGTGAATCTTGCCGGTGTAATAGAGAATGCGCTCGGAGACCGTTGTCTTGCCCGCGTCGATGTGGGCGGCTATTCCTATATTCCGAATTTTCGTCAGGTCGCGAGCCATAAAAACCCTGCCACTTCTGGACCGATCAATATAAACACTGCGCCCTCGTAGCGGCCAAAGTTTTCGACCTTGACACACCCGAAGCCCCGCCGAAAGAGCGGAGTAATGTAATCGGCCCAAGTCAATCGTCAAGCGTACCGAACCGCGCCCCGGCCGCTTCCTGAGAATCACTTTGCATAATTTCCCGGTTTCAGTCGGCATCGTTGACGTCAAGGAACAAAAAAACAATACGCAAAACATGGGTAAATATCGTGTAACTGCATTCCCCAGAATTTTTTACGTATCTTCCCGCAACCGAGTTTTCGCTTAACTCACTGGCAAACGCGGGCCGATAAGACTAAGAATCGGAAATAGCCTTCGGATGGGCATAAACCGGTTATTCTGGCTAGGTTAAATCGAACGGCCTTGCGGTGCTGAAAACCCCGATTCCCGCAGGGTCGGCTACCGTGGGGATTCCTTGTGGCGGGCTCAGCCACACAACTTCTGCCGGCCAAATGTCGTATTAATGATGAAGGACGCTCATGAGACGGATTCTCATTACCGCCGCGATTGTCATGCTCATTGGGGCGATGGGCTACCCCTATCTCTCCACCCACGGCGATACCGCACAACTCCCCGCAACCCGGCCGGCACCGATCCCTGAACTCACCTCCACAAGCCCATTCGTACAACTCCACGGCCATCCCGGATTCTGGCGCCTGGCCGAAGATCAGGCCGGTGTCTGGTGGTTCCTCTCGCCCGAAGGAAAACTTGAATTCCTCAACACCGTCACCACCGTACAACCCGAGCAGGATGGGCGCGACAAGGACTCCATCCATTTCGTCTCGACGAATTGGGATAACCATTACCAGGCCGCCGACCTCGAACTTTGGGCCAAGGCGACGCTGGCGCGAGTGCAGGACTACGGCTTCAAGGGCCTGGGCGCCTGGTGCAATCCCGCGTTCCACGCCCTCGATGTCCCGATGAGCCAGGACCTTAACCTTTGGGCATGGGTCACGGATGCTTCCAAGCGGCTCTATTCGCCCGATTGGGCACAGATGGCCCAGCAAGCGGTCAGGGCACAGGTGCCGCCGCTCCGCGATAACCGCAATCTCCTAGGCTATTTCCTCGACAACGAACTGGACTGGGGCGACGGGTTTGCCGGCCCCGGCGCCTATTTCGACAATCTGCCCAACAACGATCCCAACCGTCAGCAGGTCATCGAAACCGTTCACTACGTCTGGCCGCAGCTTCGCGATTTCAATCTCGCCTGGGATACCAAACTGAAAGACTGGTCCGCACTCGAATCCTGGCCCGTTCTCCCCCGCGAGCCAACCTGGGCCTATGATCGTCTCAGCACCGCCTGGCTCTCTCACCTGGCCCAGGACTATTTCCGCCTGACCACCGATCTGGTGCGGCGGTACGATCCCAATCACCTGATCCTCGGCGTCCGCTTCAAGGGCTTCGCCCCCGAGCAGGTCGTTGCCGCCTCTCGCGGCTACACCGACTCCCAATCCCTCAACTATTATGTCGCCGATGCACGCCTCGACGCCGACATGTTCAATACGATGTATCAGCGCTCCGGCCAGCCGATCATCATCAGCGAATACTCCTTCCATTCCATGGACGGCCATAGCGGCAACCTCGACACCGTCGGCTTCGGCGCCCAGGTTCCCGACCAGCAGGCCCGCGCCGAGGGATACCGCCTGATGACCACTCGCCTGGCGCGCGTCCCCTACATCGTCGGCGCCGATTGGTTCCAATGGTGCGACGAGCCACCCGCCGGCCGCAGCAGCGACGGCGAGGACGTCAACTTCGGCGTGGTGGACGTCCACGACAAGCCCTACGGTCTCCTGGTCGATTCCATCCGCCAAACCGCCCCCCTGCTCGACGCCATCCATGCCCACAGTCCCAGCGATTCCCAGTCCGGTGTCTGGCGCGAAAGCTACGTCGTCATGCCCGCCATGCACGTTCCGTTCCTCCTCCATCCGCCCCTGCTTGACGGAGACCTCGGCCATTGGACCGGCTGCGCTCCGCTCGACAACGTTCGGCGCGAGCAGACCGTCGGTCTCGATCGCCGCCAAGTCCGCACCCCGGATGTCTTCCTGGGCTGGACCCAGCAGGGACTTTACCTCGCACTCCAGGTATTCGACCGGCAAATCGAAACCGCGCCGGCCAATGCCTGGTGGTGGACGCGCGACAACGTGGAACTCTTCGTTTCCACGCACCCCGTCGCCGCCGACCAGATCAGCTACGACCTCAATTGCCATCAATTCTTCGTCGTCCCCAAGGACTCCACGGCCGCCGATGCCGCCGTCGTCGGCCAATGGCACCGCGACGGCGACGCCCTGAAGGACAATCTCATCCCCGACCCCGACATTCGCAAGGTCGTAAAAATCCTCCCCGACCGTTACATCGTGGAGCTTTTCATTCCCGCCGCTTCCCTCCACGGCTACGATCCATCCCGCGAGCCGGTGTTGGCTTTCAACCTCCACGTCCGCGACTTCACCAACGCCGCCGATTTCTTCTGGTCCGCCCCCAAATCCTCCCGCACCGAGCTTCGCCCCAACACTTGGGGAACGCTCTACCTCGATCCCCCCGCCGACAAGTCGGTCGCTCATTCCGCCCAGGCACGGGCGAATTGAACCGGAGAGTTCACCGCGGATTACGCTGATAAGACCGATGGGAAGAATGAGGTCGTCCCGTTTCTTATCCGCGTTATCCGCGAAATCCGCGGTTTGCTTTCCTTTGACACAACGACAATTCTTCGCGCAACTTCGATGATATCCTGCAATTTCTTCTCTCCACGCGAAGATTTTCCAAGATCACGCCGCTTCGTCGCTCCGTGGCCCATCTTCAAATGCGCTACCGCGAAGGCGCGAAGGA
>JBEKKC010000041.1:0-27983 GCA_050010915.1 Tepidisphaeraceae bacterium
CCAGCGGATTGGACGCCGCGAAATCCTGCAAGCCAAAGGCGTCGCGGACGGCGGCGACCGCGGATGCGTTGATCGAGCCGGACTTGAATCCTAATTCCGCCCGGACGCTTGCCTCGAACAGCCCGACGTCGGGGTTTTGCAGGTGATATCCGGCGATTCGACCGGGGGTTTTCGTCAAATTGGAAGCGGCGTTGTTCACCAGAATCTGGCCGGCGACCGGGCGAAGGACGCCGGACAAAATCTTGGCCAGGGTGCTCTTGCCGCTGCCGTTGCGGCCTTGCAGGGTGTAAACGCGGCCGGGTTGCAGAGTCAATGCGACTCCCCGGAGAACGTCCGAACCTCTGCCGTAGGCGGCGGTGACGTTTTGCAATTCTATGACGGGCGCGGAGATGGGGTCGAGGCGATCGATTTGGGATGGATCGAGCGGCGGGATGGCCGGATGACCGGAGGGACCGGGCGACAGGTCGGCGATGGCGACGGTTGGGATCGCGCGGTCCCATTCATCCAGACGATTGTCGGTAATGACGGCGCCGCCGATCGGCCCGGTTGTGCCTTGCAGCAGATCGAGCGAGGTCTGAAGCTTGTGGCTGTCGAGTTGTTCCAGTGCGCAATCGACGGCGAGGATTTTGGGCTTGAGAATTATCGCGCATAATACGGCGAGGCAGGTTTGCTCTCCGCCGGACAGCGTCGCGGGATGCTGCTCGTAGAGTTTGGTGAGATTCAATTGTTCGGCGGATTCAAGGCAATCGCCGGATTCCAGGGTGCTGCCGGCATGGAGCTCAAGCTCCTGGCGGACGGAGGTGGTGAGGCCCGAGAGTGCAAAATAGACCTCCGGACCCAGGTACATGCGGCCGTCGGAAATGACTCGGCAAAACCGGCGCAGGAGATCGGAGCGGCCGGAGAAATTCGGCCCGTCGATGGCGAGGAGGCGCTTGCATTCCATGGCGGCCAGAAGAAGCTCGGTGGATTTTCGGCTCATCGGGTCCCCAACAATCCCGGCCAGCGAAAAGCGATCGCCACCGCGAGCCATATCACCGAGAGCGCCACCGAGACGGCGCCGGCGGCGGGCGAAAACGGCAGGGATTCGGTGGGAAGCCGCTGAACCCGCAGAAGCATGGCGCGTTGTTCCCATACCTCGGCGCGGTGGACGGCGGAACGAATCGACCAGACGAACAACGGGCGCAGAAGCCGGGGCAATTGTTTGAGTCCTGCCCACCGGCTGCCGCCGAGGAGCCCGCGGGCGCGGCGGGCGACGAGGATTTGTTCGGCGCGCAGTTTGAGTTCCGGCTCGACGGCAAAGACGCCCAGGGCGACGACGAGTCCTTCGCCGCGGAGGCCCCATCCACGCAGGGTCGCGGGCAAAAGGCGCGAAGGGATGGAGAGCATGACTAACTGAAATGCGCCTCCGAGCACGGTCAGGCGAAGGGCGATGAGAAGGGCAAACATCGCTCCTCCGCGCGGGTCCGAGCCCATGGGCATGCCGGGCGGCGCCTTGGCGACCCAGCCCCATACCGCGACGAGCATCAGGGTCATCGGCAATTGAACGAATGCCAGGAATTTAAGAAATCTCGGCAAGAGATGATCTGTCGCCAACACCGTTGCCAGGGCGGCGATCATCACCCCAAGGAGCTGGAGCCGCAGGTTGATGAATGTGGCGACGATGAGGATGAGAAGCGTGGCCAGACGGGCCACCGGGGGGACTCGGGACATCGACTACCCGCTGAGCTTGAAGTTTTTCGCCAAAGTGGGCCCACGAAAACGGCGGAGCAGATCGTGCGGCACGGCCCGCACCAGCCAGACGGCCAGCAGCGCTTCGGCAATCTTGTCGGTCGAGGCGTCGCAGATCATTCCGGAGAAAAATCCGGCCACGGGCAGAGAAAACCCGCGATGGATGAACCATGCGGTCACGAAAGTGGACCCGGCCGTCGTCACGCCGCCGAAAAGGTAGACCGAGATCGGCAGCGAAACCAGCGCGGAGATGATGCCGAGCACCAGACCGCTGAGCACAGTCCGAAAGAGGGTCCTGAAGCCGCCGATCATGGCCAGAAGATGCGTGCCGACCGCCATCATGGCGGCGGTGCCGGTGAAGAAAATGATGATGTGATTGAAAAGCAGCGCCATCATGCCGAACGCCAGCACCGTGACGATCAATCCCGGCCCAAGTCCGGCGATGAGGGTTGTCGTGATGATGCCGACGCAATCGAGATAAACCGGCAATTTCAGCGCCAGGACGACTTGCGAGAGCGCGATGTTAAACGCGACGGCCGACGGAATGAGCGCGATCGTCGCCATCCGGGAAGAGGCCGGCGAAATTCCGTGATCAAGATATTCGATCGGTTCATTCTCGGGCATTCGATAATCGCGATCGGCCTTTTGAACGGGCGCGGTAGGATACTACAATTTGAACGCGGCACAAAGCGCGGCGGGAACCAATCGTTCAATCCTGGCGCTCCGAAGCTCACATCGTCGGCAGATTGGGTCTTAGTTCTTCCAAACACTTTGAATGTCACCGTCGAAAGCGACTGCAACCACCGAATCCGCGGGCGACGCCGTTCGGTCAATGTCGTGAATGGTCACTTCACGATCCCCTTCGTACGAAAGTAATCGGCCCGTATAGACCTCGTACACTTTCGTGACGCGCAACTTGCCCAGCGGCGGCATCTTGAAAGTATTTCCGGCATAGTTCTTCAAGAGGTGCACGTAAACCACGGATCCCTTGTAGCAATAGCCATATTCGTGGTCTACCGGTTCCCACGGTCCCCCGCGGGTGCCGTAGATGGCGTCACCCATTCTGGCCATCCATTGGCCCATTTCCCGCAAACGCTGCTGCTCCAGGCCGGGAATTACGCCGTGCCGATCGGGCCCCACGTTGACCAAAAACACCATGTTGCGAACCACGCAGTTGGCCAGGTATCGCACCAGTTGGTCCCGCGTCATCACTTTGCCGCTGGCGATGGATTTGGCATTGTAGCCCCAGGTGCCGTTCTGCATGGAAAGATTCTTATCGCAGATCACGCTGCTGCGGATCTTTCCCGTGGTTTCTCGATCGCCTTCTTCCTCGATGATGTCGCCCATCCAACCATAGCGAAGATTGGTGATCGCATCCGGCTGGTACTTGCGCACCATCCCCATGATTCCCAACGCCTTGCCCGTGCTCTGTTCAATGTCCTGATATTCCTTGCCGATCGGCCAGCGATTGGCGGGGTCGAGATATTTGCCGGGCTCGTGAAAGTAGGCCGCGTCCGCGTCGGTGCCTTTTTGCCCCAGCCAACCACCGTCCCAGAAGATATGGTCGATCTTGCCGTAACCGGTCAAAAGTCTCTTGACGTTAACGTAGTTTTCCTCCTTCATCAGCCGTGCATTCTCCATGTGGGATGGATCGGTCTTATAGCCGAAACTGTTGGCCAGGCAATTGGCGCCGGTCACGTCGTAATAGCCGGGATAGCGCCAACTCAGCGGCGAATAATAGATGCCGACCTTCAAGCCCGCGCCACGGCATGCCCTGACGTACTCGCCAACCAAATCCCGATGCAGCGTCTGCATGCTGGTGAAGGCGTTGGGGTGAGGGCTGTCGAACAGACAAAAACCGTCGTGATGCCGTGCGGTTAGACACATCCACTTCATGCCGGCATCCCTGGCTAATTGCGCCCAACTCTCCGGGTGATAGTCGGCGGCGTCGAAGTACGCTTCGCCGCTCTCCGGATACGCGAACTGACGGTACACCCCCGGGGGCATTCCCTCATTTTGCATGAACCATTCCCCGCGTCCGGGTCCGGAGTACAGCCCCCAATGGATGAACATTCCGAATTTGGCATCGAGCAGCCAATCAAGCTTTTCGTTGGACAATTGCGTGATATCCATCTGCGTCTGGGGCACGCGCAGCGCCGGCTCAGAGGGAATGTCTGGCTGTGTCTCCGTGGCAAATACGGTTGCCGTCGAACTCCAGCCCCAGACGAAGATGGCAGCCAGTCCGCAAAACACACCGCATGCCTGGGATCCAACAGGGATCATTCCCACCGCCTCACGATCGCTTTCGTGAGATTCCGGCGGCTTCGCGTGATGGAGGCCGCCAATTCGTCAAGTGATTTCATTGGCTTACAATACAGCGTCCCACCTACCGCTGTCTATGACTTGACACACTTCCGCGAATTGTCCAGACGGCGTGTAATGTCCCGCGCGCCATTCGATTCCGGTCGATTCGATTTCCGTGGAGATACATCTCGATTTTGGCCTGCCATGTCGCGATAATCCGAAATCTATATCTCGATTGAGGAAGCAACCATGGGCCTGGAAATCGTGCCGGCAAGAGCGGAACACATTCCTGAAATCGCTCGGATTGTCTTTGAAGCGTTCAAGGGGATTCACGATCGCCACAGGTTTCCTCTTGACGTCCCCAGCCCGGATGTCGCCCTGATGATGGCGGAGATGCTCGTCCATCGGCCCGATTTTTATGGGGTTTCGGCGGTGCTCGACGGCAAAATCGTCGGCTCGAACTTTACGCAGATCAGCGACGCCGTTTCCGGCGTGGGGCCGATCACCGTGGACCCCTCTTGCCAGTCGCGGGGTGTCGGCCGCGCACTCATGCAGCACGTCGTCGACTGGTCGCTGGCAAACCACGGTCCGATGGTCCGCCTTGTTCAAGACGGTTTTAACATGGCGTCGTTGTCGCTGTACACTTCGATCGGGTTTACCGTCGTCGAGCCGTTGGTGCTGATGGCGGTCTCGCCGGCCGATCATTCCGACGCAACGGTTCGGCCGCTGGTATCGAGCGACTTGCCGGCCTGCGACGCTCTGTGCGCCCGAATCTTGAAAGTATCGCGAAAGAATGAATTGGCCTTCATGATCGAGCACGGCGGCAAGGCCGGCTTTATTCCCCACGGCCGCTTCAAGGCCGAAAGGCTCATGGCATACGTTATTCCCGGTTTCTTCGGCCATGGCGTCGCCGAATCCGCCGACGACCTTCTGACGACCGTCACGCAGACGGCGCGCAATGTGCCGCCTCCGGCTCACAAAGTTTTCATCCCCGCGCGAAACGGAGAACTTTTCCGCCAGGCGCTGGATTTGAAAATGCGATCCATCAAACTCACGTCGCTGATGGCGATGGGGCCTTACGAGGAGCCGCTGACCCCCGCGACCGATGCCGCCTGGGCGCCCTCCATCGCTTATTGAGATAATCTTTGGCGATGACGAACCCGATTTTGCTGGACATTCCGGAATCGTTCGAGACCGAGCGGTTGCTGATCCGCGTGCCGCGACCCGGGGAGTTGAGGGGCCACCATGTCGGCATCGATGGGACGCTTCGCAATAAGATGGTCTTTGCGCTGACGGACGAAGATTGGCGGAAATTGCCGCGGGCCGCGAATCCCCCGCTCGCCGAAGGATTGCCGACTTGATTCGCGTTTCCACCCGGAGATATTTGCGACAACGATTGCGTAAATCGCGACATGATTTTATCATAAATCGACTCTGGTCACTCGATTCAACTGGCGAATTTCGGTCATGAATGTCGATCCACCCGCTAAGACTGGGTGGATAAATGGTTTATAGAGCATCGCATTGGCAAGCCAAATTCTTAAAAGCAATTCGCAAAATATGGTTGTTTTGAATAGCTGACTGTGGTATCGTTATGCCGTCTTTTGGCGGCTTGGTTTGTGCGGGACAAGTCGTCTGCAACTGTTTTCCAACCATTGATCCTGTAGTGGGTCGGGAGAAATCATGCGATACGTCGGATTATTCTTAGCGGTGGGCAGTCTGCTCGGCTGGTGCTCGTTTGCTTCCGCCCTTATTATTCCCGCCCAGCAGGTGGACGCCGGTTACGATCTATTTCAGACGGACCCCGGCACTTCATTCCAGGGTGCACCCTTCGGAGGCGTCCCAGTTGGAACCTACAATTTCGGTGGTGCGATCGGCGTGCAAGGCGTTGGGCAGACCGACACCATTGTCCAGCGTTTGGCAGATGCGACTCCCGCCAGTCCCACGGTTCCTCTCCAGATGGACCTATTGCAACTCGTTTCTGATACGCCCATTTCCTTGGGCGGTGGACCGCTCGGCATTTATTACGTTGACCTCCAGTCCACGGACGGCACGGGACCGGCCAGCACCGGGTCTATAACGATTAACTGGAACACCAATACCAGCGGAACGTTCACCAGTTCGTTGGACGTGTTTTTCGATGTGCACTATGGGGCGCTCAATGGCCCGATCGTTGCTCAGAGTAATGCCCTACTGAGCAATTCCGGCGCGGCTTGGAGCGACACTGCCCCTCCCGGAGCTGTTCTGATCAATGGCGTCGATAATTTGCTTAACGGCAACGACGTTACCAACGACTTCTGGCCAGGCCAATTTACTGAAATGGAGGCCGGCGTCGTTCACACCGTGGAACCTGCCACTATGCCGGAGCCGGCGTCTCTGTCCCTGCTCGCCATGGCCGGGCTGCTGGGTGTGCGCCGCCCTCGCCGCATCTGAAATTGATTTGACTAATGAACCGGACGGGGACGTGGTTTCAAACACGTCCCCGTTTTGTTTCCCGCGCTGCGGCCAAGCGATTGGTGAATTCCAATGATCCGCGCGAATTCTAGCCTCGCGTGGACTGCCATTAACGGTCGGGTTTGCTCCTAAAGCTCGCTCAGCGCCACGCGCAACACCTCGATCTTGTTTTTGTCGCGCGAGACGATCACATAGAGTTGCCCGTCGTGAACGATGCTGTGCGGATAGGCCGGGTAGCCAAATTCGTCGCTGCCGCGGGGCAGATCGCGGTGTGCCTCGGCGAGGATAAAATGCTGGTCGAAGTGCACGCCATCCCGCGAAAGCGACAACACCAGTGGCGTGCGTTTTACCAGCGGGTTACCGACGTAGTAAAAGCGCCCGTCCGGCAACCGGCCAAAATGAAACTTCGAACCGGCGTCACTGAACCCGGTGGGAACGGGAGGCGACCAGGTCGAGCCGTCGTCGCGGCTTTCCGTGAGCCATAACCGATGCGGGATTTCCTTCTCCCCGTTGCGCAAGAGCATATGGATGACTCCGTCATCGGTCTGATAAAACGATCCTTCGCAGAAGCCGTCCCGCAGGCCGTTGCCAGGGCCGTTATCACGAAATGACGAGAGGTCGTTCCCAATCGTTGCAATCGTTTTAGGCGGGTAGATGCCAGCCATGTGCCAGCCACTCAGGCCCGAGGGATCGTCCGACCACGGATATGCGATGTTTCCGCTGATAATCAGCCGCCCCTACGCCGTGGGTTCCGGGGCGTGGTTGGGACACAGCGGCAGGCCGATGTCCCGAGGCGCGCTCCAGTTCTGTCCATCGGGGGTGGTCAGCGCCTCCACGAGCCGGTTTTCCTTGTGCGGCCCGAAGCTCGCGACGTAGGCCGCCAGCGTGCCCTCGTATGGGTAAAGACCGACGGCGGTCAATACCTGCTCGACACCCGCGGCATCCTTCACCGTGTCAACCAGCGGGTGTGGCGGAGTCCAATGCGTGAAGTCCTCCGCGGTGGAGATCAGCACGCGCTGGCCCGGCCGGTCTTCGTACTGTCTGCCGTTGGACCAGATCGCATAGAACCGGCCCTTGAAAAAACCCAGGTGCGGGTGATGCGAATACGTCCACTCGGTTCCGGGACGGGAGATAAAAACGCTGTCCACCTGCGGCCGCCGCGCGCCCGGCAACGCCACCGGCAGGCCGTCCGCCCATTGGGCGCCGTTGGTGATGGAACTCGGCATTGTCGTGGAAGCCGCCGAGCCGTGGTGAAGCGCGGCTTCTAACACGGGATCGCGCCCAGCCAGAAAATCATCAAGCGAATACGGCACCAGGATGTCGGGATCGAGGAAGAGCGGATCGGCATCGCGAATCTGGTGGACATATTCCGTCGAGTATTGCACCTGCAGCTTCGTGTTGGGCAGCGTGAAGAGATCGGCCTGACCATAATGGTTGGGTTTATTGCCGGCGGGTTCGCCGACCAGGATGGCATTAAGATGCCTGCGGAAAATCAGCGCCGTGTCCATCGCGGCGGAGAACGTGCGGCCGGCGATGAGAACGTAGAGATGTTCCTTGGCACTGAGCGCGGGTCGCGATTTCAAACCGTCCAGGAGGGGATCGACGATTTGTGTCTTGCCGCCGCCGTTGAAACGCAAGTCCAAGACGACGCGCTGGACTGGATGGGCGTCGATAAAGGCGAATAGTTTGGTGGCAAAATCCTCGAAGGGATTGTCCGGCGCATCGGCGCATCTGTTGTATTGAATATAGAGGGTTTGAATTTGGGGCAGGTATTCATCCCAGTAGAAAGCGCGGGGGTGTTTGCGGCACAATTCCTTGGGAATGCGCAGAACGTCGGCGGCATTCATCAACGACCGTCCGGCCTTGGCGAAACCTTCCGACGCAATTTCCAGGGTAAATTCCTCCCCACCCGCCTTGGCACAGGTCAAGCGCAATCGGCCGGTGGGGTCGGCGATGTTTTCGTGCCGCATCAATTCCACCAGCATCATATACCGCGGACTCTCGACGTGCAGATGAGCGTCATTCTCGTGGGCGATGTAAGGAGCGACTGCCGCTTCGACTTGTTCAGGCGTTTTCGACCCAATCCGCACCACGCGATTGCCGATCGCCTCTTGATGCTCCGAAGCCGCGGCCACAACGGCCAGCCCGTCGGAAAACCACTGCAATTGAACTGGATAAGAATGGAGTGCCATGGTTTCGGTAGCGGACCCGAAGGCGACCTCCGTGTGCGCCACGCCCATGCTTGCCACGATGCGCATGAGTTGGAAAACAATATCCGGATCCGAAAGTTGTGGGGCTTGGCGCTTCAATTCCGCGACTTCGCGCTCAAACTTGTCTTGGGGCATGAGCAGGAAGAAGTCTTTTTCCCTGACAGGAAGTTCCCTGGCGAAATAGTCGAGGTCTTCCTCCCAGCGGCTTGGCCGCGTGGTCGGGTTATTTGCCGCCGGAGTGGCTGCCTCGGCCGGCGAAGTGGTGGCCTCGGCCCCCGCCTTGGTTGCTTTCGCCGCTGCCGCCTCATCCGCCTGTACCTTGGCCAACCCAGCTTCCGCCAGATTGAGTTGGGCACTCGCCTCCGCGTAAGATTTCGTTGCATCTGTAACCGCGGCATCTGAGGCCCAGGCATTTTCCTCCAGACGGCCGAGGCGAGTTTTGGCATTTAAGATATGCGTTGCCGCGGTTGCGCGTGCATCCTCCGAATCGGCCCCATCCAGTTCCTTCTGTGCATGGGCCAGCGCCGCTTCGCCCTGCTGATACTGCAACGTTTGGGAGAGGCGACGAAGTGCGGCGGCGCGGGCGCGGTCGAGCGCCTCGTGAGCCAAGACGGATTTCGCGCGCAACCGGTCGATTTCATCCCGGAACTGCTGAATGGGCTGGGTTGTGGGCTCGCCGGCTGAGGTGGGCTGTGTCGATGCACTGGTCGCGCTCACGTGGCGATCGGGTTTGTCTTGGGCAAGACCTGTCACCAGCAATCCCAGCGCCAGCGCGATTGAAATCGCCATTCTCATCGGAATGCACCCGTAGACCACGCCCGTGTGGGGACGCGCTTTGTCAACTGGGATGTGCGCTGGCTACGCACCTTTGCCGAACCCTCGCCAAGCATTTATGAAACGAGTGTTCGTCGCCCCGGTCAATCGGGAACAAGGCCTAATCCAACATGGGTGAAATCACCTAGAAGGTCATGTCCTGGGCCAACGCCGCCGCATAGACCGGGCGATTCACTTCCCCTTCCGCATTGTCGGCGGATAGTGGCTGGATTCCAACTGGCCCTTTAATTCCGCGGCGCGCGTCAGGATTCCAGGGCTGGGGCCGCTGGCCGGTGGGGCGGGGGTCAGGTCGTAACTCAGAATATGATGGTCTTTCAGCGGGATCGGCAGCAGTTCGCTGATCAGGTCCAGGGGGATCCATTCGTAGATCGGAGCAATCACCTTGGCGGAGGTGTGGATCGTTTGATATCCGTCACGCCGAACCGTGATCTCGTAGACCCCGTACCAGGTGAAATCCCGGCTGACCGGAGTACGGCCCATTTCCTGGCCGTTCAATTGCACCAGCGCCCCCGGCGGATTCGTCTGCACGGTCAGAATCCGCTCCACGCAGCCGCCGGTGACGGCCGGCAAGACCGCGATGCACCCCAGCAGCCCGAGAAGTCGTTTCATGCCGTGCGGAAGTATAGAGGAGAGGGGAGGGTTGACAAGATTGCCGATTGCCAATTGCCCATTGCCAATTGAAAGAAGGGCGATTTACGACGCTTGGTATTCCAATCGGCATTTGGCAATCGGCATTCGGCAATCGCATTCACCCGCCCGATTTCCTACACTATCGCAAGGTCGTTTGAAGATGAAAAATTCGGCGTACATATTTCCAACGGTTATCTCGCTGTTCATCCTGCTCGACCTGCTGGTTTTGTGGCGGGTTTACGTTCTCCTGCGGCCGGCGCCGGGACGGAAATATTGGCGGGCGTTTCTCGTGCTCTGGATATTGACCGCGGCGGCCTTCTGTCTGATGGCCATGTTCGCCAATCAGGTGCTCGGCGGCAGACGCGATCCCTTCCCCCAATGGCTCGTGGCCGGTCAGTTTCTCTGGCATTTTCTGGTTTTGCCGGTCGTCGTGCTGGGGCTGTTTTTCCATATAGTATTTCGAACGCTGCGCAAGGCGTTTCCAAGGGCCAAACCGCCGGCCGAACCGTCTGCCGCGCCGCCGCCGCCAGTGCATTCCCGGCGTGCATTCCTCACCTCCGTTGCGATGCTGGCCGTTCCGGCCGCGACCGCTTCCATGGTCGGCGCGGGTCTGGCGCAACTCGGGAAATTCCGCGTGAAATCGTATGACTTGGCCCTCGCCGGTTGGCCGAGCGGTTTAGATAATTACACCATCACTGTCATTGCCGACGTTCACGTTGGAGAGTTTTCCTCGCCGAAAATGCTCGACGACATCGTCGAGACGAGCAACCGGCTGCGCTCGGACCTGGTTCTTCTGCCCGGCGATCTGATCAATATTTCCCACGCCGATTTGCCGGGGGCTTTGGACATGGTCGTACGTCTGGACTCCCGCGACGGTGTTTACATGATTCAGGGGAATCACGATGTCATCCAAGGTCCGGACCGGTTTGACCATGCCGTTCGCCGCCGCGGCGTGAAACTGCTGGTTGATGAAGCGGCGATCATCACGGTCCGCGGCGTGCCGTTCCAATTGCTCGGCACTCGCTGGATGAACGCCTGGCTCCGCGATGGATCGGTTGCCTACACGGCCGGGCTGCGCCAATCCGGCCTGTTTCCCCTCATGATGGCCCATCATCCCGACAGTTGGGACGTCGCCGCCGCGCACGGGATACCGCTGGTGATCTCCGGCCACACGCACGGCGGCCAAATCATGTTGACGAAAACCATCGGTGGCGGGCCGCTGCGATTTAAACACTGGACCGGCCGTTACGACAAGCCCGGCCCGCAAGGGCTTCGCCCTCCGCGCTCCACACTGATCGTCTCCAACGGCGTAGGCAACTGGTTTCCGCTCCGCATCGGCGCTCCGGCCGAAATCCTTCAAATCACCATGCATCCGAGCGCTTGACGCGCCAGTGCACCAAGCCCGCCGAAACAAGAATCAAACCCATCAGGCAAATCCAGGGGCCAGCCGGCGTTTCGATCCTCCGCCAGCGGAAGTCGATCCGGCCGGAATCGCTCGGCCAGATGATTTTCCCGCCGCTGTCTTGCGCCACCTGGCGCATCGCCGCGTGATCGTTGCCGACGGCGTCGAACTCCGGCGGATACCGGCCGGCAACGGCGAAGCGATCGATCGTTTCGCCGGCGATTCGGAGCGTCGCGATCCGCGTTTCCCTCGATGAATCCACGCTCGTCTGGTATCTCCCCGGCGCCGTCTGCTCGAGCGCCGCCTGGTGTTTTCCGTCGTTGCCGGCCAGTTCCAACGTGATCGCTAGATTGTTCAGGAATCCTCCCGCGTCCGCCGCGTCGACGGTCACGTGCAGCCGGCCGCCGGTTTCTATTTGCACGGAAAAGCGCTGATCGCGAGGTTTCTCGGCAATCAACGACGCCAGGGACTCGATTTCGCGGTCGTCTGGTTGAAATGCCGTGGCCGTGACGCAGCCGCTTCCGACTCGCCAGTATCCGGCCATCGGGACCTGGGCCTCCCCGCCAAACGCCGCGGCCCAGCGCTCGGCATCCGGTTTCAGCCAGCTCCGATTCCAAACCGCAACCGTCGTTCTTCCAAGCGATTTCGCGCCATTTTCAAACACCACGGTCGCAGGCTCGCGCTCGATAGCCGGCGGCAAGGCGGCCTGCGACAATGTCCGCATCGACCGTGCCCATTCCCGCGGATCGAATTCCTCGGCCACAGTCCCGCCCGAATCGGCCGAAATCCGGCGGATCGTCTCCAGCCCGCTGCCGCGCGCGATCGCCAGCACGTACAACCGGACGTGTTTCTTCGACAAGAGACCCGCCAATTTGTCCGGATGATCGAATTGCGCGTCGCAATCGGAAAGCAGCAGAAGCGCGATCGGCAGATTCGCATCCGCCGCGGAGGCTTTGCCTTCCGCCCGGTCCGCGATCTGCTCCAGCGCCGATTCCAAATTCGTCGGCCCATGTGGAAACAGACCCGGCGGGGGAAGCGGGGCCTTGGCGGCGTCGGCCACCGTCCCCGGCCCAAGCCACCATCTCACCGCATCGGAAAACTGTCCGATTTGAACCGGATCGGACGGAGGAAGCGCGGGCAACAACTTCACCATCGCTCCCGTTGCCGCCTGCCAGCGCGAGACGCCGCTGCCGAGTTCCTGCGACATCGACCCGCTCGCATCGGCCAGCAGCAGCCACCGCATCGTCGGCGTCGGCGGCGAGCTGGCCAGCGGGCTGATTTGCTCCAGCGTCGTGCCCGGATATCCACCCGCCGCCAACGCATGATCGCCCCCCACGATCAGCAGCGACCCGCCCAGATCGCGGACATATTGCATCAGGCAATCCAATTGTGCCGGCGCGAACCGCTCGGCCGGTTGATCGTCGATGACGATGACTGCCGGGCCAAGATATTGCAGCGTTAATATGGGCGTTTGCTCGGGCCGAAAGGATCGCCAGCCGTCTCCGGGCGGGTTCCGGCCGATCCACCACTTTTCGCTGGCCGGGACCGCAGAGATGGCCAGCGTGAGCGAATCATTCTCCGGCCAGAGGTCCGATGGATTCAATTTCACCGTCGCCGTGGATACGCCGTCGGGAATGGGGCGCGTCACGACAAAAGTTCCCGTCCCGACGGGCATCGTCGAATCGGGAAATGAGGCTTCTCGCGATGGGCCGGTGTTGGCGATCGTCGTTGCCAGGGAATTGCCACGAACCTCCAGGTTCCGCACCGATCCATCGGCGACGTTTTCCAATCCCTCATCCAGCGCCACGTAAACCGGCGGCGATTGATCCGGCAGGTCGAACCGCGCGTCGCTGAACAAAACGATGGCATCGGCGTTTGGCGGCGAGAAGACGGTTCGATCCGCGGGCATCTCGTCGAACGGCCCGGCCGGATCGAGCGGACGATTTTCCGCCGCGAACGCGATCAGTCGAAATGGAGCGTCGCCGATAAGCTGCCCAAGCCTGCGGCGGAGGAAATCAGGATTTCGAAAATGTGCCCCGCGCGTGCTGGGCGAAAGGTCCACCATGACCGCGATTGTTCCCGGCCGGGGCCGATGCCAAACCGGCCCGGCCGCGGCCAGGGCCAGAAGAACGATTCCTCCCGACATCAGCCATGCCGAAACCGCCGGAACGTCGATTCGCCGCCATCGCGCGACGGCGATCGCGGCCACGCCCAGCGCCAATGCCCCCAACCCCCAATCCAGCGAAGAGAAGGATACCACTGAGGCAACCGGCATGAATCGCGATTATAATCTCCGGCACCCATGAAACCGGCACGATCCACAACCATTCTCAGCGTTCGCAAAGACGGTCAGGTCGCCCTCGGCGGCGACGGGCAGGTGACCCTTGGCGTAACCATCGCCAAGCACGATGCGGTGAAGATTCGCCGAATTGGCAACGGCAAAGTGTTGACCGGCTTCGCCGGTTCGGCCGCCGATTCCTTCGCGCTCCTGGAACGATTCGAGAAAAAATTAGCCGAACATCCCGACAACACCCGCCGGGCGGTGATCGAACTGGCCAAGGATTGGCGCACCGACCGCGTGCTTCGCCGATTGGAAGCGATGCTGGCCGTGGCCGATGCATCCGTGAGCCTGATCGTCAGCGGGGCCGGAGACGTGATCGAGCCGAGCGACGGCATCATCGGCATCGGCAGCGGCGGCCCCTACGCCCTGGCCGCCGCCAAGGCCCTGGTGGCGCATTCCAGTCTGCCGGCCAAGCAGATCGTCGAGGAAGCCCTGAAAATCGCCGGACAGATTTGCATTTATACGAATACGAATATCAAGGTGGAGGCGCTGTAGGAGGATTCGATGGAAGGCAACTTGAGCAGCGCGTTTATCGCCGTTAGCCGGGAGGTGCTTGCCGAGGGCATGCACAAAATCGAGCATTGCGTCGGGCAACTCAATGACGAGCAGATCTGGTGGCGGCCTCGCCCGGAGATGAACAGCATCGCAAACCTGATGCTGCACCTATCGGGAAATCTCCGGCAATGGATCGTCGCCGGCGTCGGCGGAGCCAAGGACGCCCGCAATCGCCCCCTGGAATTTTCCGACCGGTCAAATCGGCCGAAAGCCGAGGTGATCGCGATGTTGAAAGGGACCGCGACCGACGCCGACGCGGTTTTGGCGAAGCTGACGGCCGAGCAACTGCTCTCCCCCCGGCGGATTCAGGGATTCGAGACAAACGTCATTGGCGCGATCATGGACACCATCCCGCACTTTCGCGGCCATGTTCAGGAAATCATTCATATCACTCGCCAGCAGCTTGGGGAGAAATATCGGTTTGATTTTGTGCCGAAGGGAAAGGAGCAGGAGTCAGCCGGCGCGGCGGCTGTCTGAAGGCGCAAAGGTTTCTTCTTTGCGCCCTTGCGTGAGCTATTTCTTCAGCAGCCCTACGTCCGCTCGCCCAACTCATAGAACCCCGCGGTATCCCGCTTGAGATAGCCTTTCTCCGCCAATTCCTCCCAGATTTCGCGGCCAAAGCCCGCTGGGGGTTGAATGGAGACGGTCTGAATCTTGCCCGTGCCGCTGAGCGGGCCGTGGCCGATCTTGGAATCATCGTCCAATCGCGTCAGTTTCAGCCGTTTCTTGAACGCCTTGAGCGCCTTGCGAAGTTCTTCTTCAGTTGCCGGCATGATCTTCTCCAGTGTTGGGCTATTATACACAATCATGCAACACCTGACCCCTCGCCAGATCGTTTCGGAACTGGACAAATACATCATCGGCCAAGCCGATGCCAAGCGGGCGGTGGCGGTGGCCATCCGCGGGCGCTGGCGGAGGCAGCAGCTTGCCGAAGGCCTTCGCCAGGACGTTTCGCCGAAAAACATCATCATGATCGGGCCGACCGGCGTGGGAAAGACGGAGATCGCCCGCCGGCTCGCCGGCCTGACCGGCGCGCCCTTCATCAAGGTGGAAGCCACCAAGTTCACGGAGGTCGGGTATCACGGGCGGGACGTCGATTCGATGATCCGCGATCTATTGGATTCGGCGATCGCGCTGGTTCGCGAGGAGATGACCCAATCCGTGAAGGACCCGGCCACCGCACAGGTTGAAGAACGGATTTTGGATTTGCTGTTGCCCGGCGAGCGTTCCTCGGCCTTCGAGGATGACGAGGCCAAGGCCAAGCGGGCGCGGGTGCGGGAAAAGCTCCGCGAGCAACTGCGGGCCGGCGATCTGGAGGACCGGCAGATCGAGATTCAGGTGGAGCAGAGTTCGGGCATCGGCGTCCTGGGTCCGGCGGGGATGGAGATGGACGTCGAGTTCCAGTCGATGCTCGAAAAGATGATGCCCGTTCGCCGCGAGTCGCGCCGCCTGTCCGTACGCGAGGCGCGCAAGGTGTTGCTGATCCAGGAATCGGAAAAGCTCGTGGATCGCGAGAAGATTCAGCAGCGGGCGATCGAGCGGGTCGAGCAGAGCGGCATCGTCTTTCTCGACGAAATCGACAAGATTTGCGGTTCCGAATCCAAGCATGGCCCGGACGTTTCCCGCCAGGGCGTCCAGCGCGATCTGCTGCCCATCGTCGAAGGCTCCACCGTCATCACCAAGTACGGCCCGGTGAAGACCGACCACATTTTATTCATCGCCGCCGGCGCGTTTCACGGCAGCAAGCCGAGCGATCTCATGCCCGAATTGCAGGGCCGGTTTCCCATCCGCGTGGAATTGTCGGACCTCACCAAGGACGATTTCGTCCGCATCCTGCACGAGCCGAGGAATTCCCTGACCCGCCAACAGGTTGAGCTGCTGGCGACCGAGGGTGTGTCAATCGAGTTCACCGAGGATGCGATCGACCTGATGGCCCAGTTGGCGTACGACCTGAACCGCCGCAGCCAGAACATCGGCGCCCGCAGGCTTTACACCGTCATCGAGCGCGTGGTGGAGATCATCAGCTTTGATGCTCCGGACCTGGCCGAGAAAAAGATTTCCATCACCGCCGATTACGTGCGCCAGCGCCTGGCCGGCGTCGTGAAAGACGAGGATTTGAGCCAGTTCATTCTGTGACGGAAATGGTTACGGTTTGACATGCACGTTGTCGGGGCTCTGATTGGACCGGGCCGTCGCCCGTATCAAGCCAATCAAAAGTCCGACGCCGATGACAGCGACCCAAGTCCAGATTGGTTCGCCGAATATGCGCATTTGTTGCGGGCTGGCCGGGGCATTCTCGCTTTGGGAGGGCGGCGACAAGCTTGGATCGTATGCGAAGCCCGGATCGAACCGGAACGACTGGCACGTCTTCCGGAACAGCGGCAGCCGCGCTTCGAATTGATCGTCTGTATCACTGCACGCGACTAGAATCATCTCTCTTTTCGCAAAGCAGATGGCGTTGTAGCTCTTGACCAATCCCCATGTTGCCACGTTCGTATGGCCGACGGCGTAAACCACATGTCGTGCGCCGTCCCACTGGGCGGATTCGACCGATGCGCCCAGAATGACCTTCGAGAACAACTCGGAATGGTCGTCCTTCATTTGCCGGTACACGTCGATGGCCGTGAGCATCTTGACTTCCTTGGCAATCCGATCCTCACTGGGCTGCGCATTTCCAGAATAGGGCATCGTACCTACGTAGAGCAGCGGGTAACGGAACCAATCGTCGTTTTTCTGCTGGTAGACCGCCAGGCAGTGGGGCGGATTCGAATTGCTTTGCGTTGCGAGCCAGGCGAACCCCAGCCGGACGGCACTGTCTGGAATTTGCACCCAACCATCCGGCACCGTGACGGTGATGCCGGCCGACGCGCCGTGAAAATCCGTACCCGCAGCTTGGCCCGTATAAGCGGCGATGACGAACATGGCCGCCGCCAGGAAGCACCAATGCTTATTCCTCATTTGGACGCTCGGTTCCTCGGGGGTGATCTCCGCCGGTTATATCGGACGCCCAAGCGAGGGGATTAAGAAAGAGCGGCTGCGCTTCGCCGTCGAGCCGGACGGCCATTCGCCAAAACATCCCATAAAAATCACCGTTCCGATTTGGCCGATATATGGGGCATGACCGACCGATCGGTGGGCCAGTCGTATCTCTCTGCGCCGGTTTCGCGCTCGGCAATGCGCGCCGTTGCCGAGCCGCTGGTCGTTCCGCTGTTTGTTCTCACCCTGCTGTGCAGCTCGGCCCTGCTATTTCTCGTCGAGCCGATGTTCGCCAAATTGGTGCTTCCGCTGCTGGGCGGGACGCCGGCGGTGTGGAACACCTGCATGGTCTGTTTCCAGGCGATTCTGCTGGCGGGCTATGCGTACGGACATTGGTCGATCCGTTGGTTGGGAATTCGGCGGCAGGCGTTGCTGCAATTGCTGGTGCTGTTCATCGCGGCGGTGGCGCTGCCGGTGGCGCTTCCACGTGGATGGGAGCCGCCCGCCGGGCGGAATCCGATGCTCTGGTTGCTCGCCGTGCTGACGGTGGGCGTGGGGGCGCCCTTTTTCGCCCTCGCCACGCAGGCGCCGGTGTTGCAGCGATGGTTTGCATCCACCGGTCATCGCGCCGGCCGCGATCCCTACTTCCTCTATGCCGCCAGCAATCTGGGAAGCCTGGCCGCCCTGATCGCCTATCCCACGATTTTCGAGCCGCTCATGCGCTTGGCCGATCAGAGCAATCTCTGGTCGCTCGGTTACGCCGGTTTGATCGGGCTGTCGGCGTGCTGTGCGCTGCTGGCGGGATCGGCCCAAAAAGCCGAACGCCTGCTTGTCGAATCCATCCCCGCATTGCGGCGAGCGCGGTGGATTCTGCTGGCGATGATTCCATCCGGCCTGCTGTTGGGCACGACCACCTTCATCACGACGGACATCGCGGCCGTGCCGATGCTCTGGATCGTGCCGCTGATTCTGTATCTTCTCAGCTTCATCCTGGTATTCGCATCGCGGCCGATCATTCCGCATCGAATCATGGTGCGGTTGCAGCCGGTGCTGGTGCTTTGGGTCGCCCTGTTGATGTTGGGGCAGGTGGGCCAGCCGGTGTGGATGGTGCTGGCGGTGCATCTGGCGTGCCTGTTTGTTTCGTCCATGGCTTGTCATGGTGAATTGGCTGCCGACCGGCCGTCGGTCGGCCGGCTGACCGATTTCTATTTGATGATGTCGCTCGGCGGCGTGCTGGGCGGATTGTTCAACGCCCTGGCGGCGCCGCTGCTGTTCCAAAGCGCGGCCGAATATCCGATCGCACTAATCGCCGCGTGCGCACTCTGTCCGCGGTTCAAACCGGCCAAACCGATGACGGGGCTGCGGGAGCGAGCATTGGACGTGATCTGGCCGGCCGCCGCCGGCGCATTGGCATGGGGCATGCCGCGCGCGGCGGCAGCGGTCGCCGGCCGGGACGCCATCTCGTTGCCGATACTGGCGATGGGGATCGCGGTCATGTTCGTTGGAGCGGCGATCCCGCGGCGGGGAAGATTCGTCGCCGCCCTGGCCGTTCTCTTTCTGGTCGCCGGCGCCGATGCCGGGCGAGGCCGGGTCCAACTCGTCCGAAGAAGCTTTTTCGGAATTCACCGTGTCGTCCGCAACCCCGACGGCCCGTTCAATGACATCTATCACGGCACGACCGTCCACGGCCGGCAATTCGTGGATTCCATCACCGGGATGCCCGCCCAGCCGACCGTCGCCCTGACCTACTATGCCCGATCCGGCCCGATCGGGCAGGTTTTGACGGACCTGCCCGCCTCGCCGGGGTCCAAGCGCATTTGGGTGGTCGGCCTCGGCGTGGGAAGCCTGGCCGCCTACGCCGATCGGTCCACCCAGCTCACCTATTTCGAAATCGATCCGGCCGTTCGCTGGATCGCCCAGGATTCCGGCTACTTTACTTTTCTGAAATCAGCCCAGGATCGCGGCGCGAACGTTCGGATCGTCATGGGCGACGCGCGGCTGACGCTCCGCCAAGCCGCCAGCCGCTCGTGCGACATTCTGGTCGTCGACGCATTCTCCGGCGACGCGATTCCAGTCCACCTGCTGACCCGTCAGGCCATGAGCATCTATCTCGACAAGCTGGATCGGAAAGGGATATTGGCGTTTCACATTTCGAATATGTATTTGGATCTGTTGCCGATCTGCTCGGCGTTGGCCGCCGACGCAGGTTGCGTGGGGCTGTATCGGAAC
The DNA here is from genome assembly GCA_050010915.1 of Tepidisphaeraceae bacterium. Taxonomy (GTDB): domain Bacteria; phylum Planctomycetota; class Phycisphaerae; order Tepidisphaerales; family Tepidisphaeraceae; genus PALSA-1353. The sequence continues at coordinate 19,664 of JBEKKC010000041.1, forward strand.
GACCTGGAAGTGACTCCCGCCGAGGTGGCCGAAGGCAAATCGGCATCACAATGGGTTGTCATCGCCCGCGATAAGGCCTCGCTGGCGAAGCTGGCCAACGATCCGCGCTGGCGAGCGCTTCCGTCCACCCCGGCCGCTCGGGTTTGGACCGACGATTTCTCCAACATTCTGAGCGTATTCCGGTGGCGCTAAACTCCTGAAAACCGACCCCAAGTGCCGATAACCTGTTTAGCCCGGCGGCGGATCGTCGCTAAACATGACCCAGTTGGAGGAACAACGTCGGCCCTCCGCCGCCCGACACGCGCGGGACGTTCAGCGGTCGCTGGAAGCGGCGATGCGGCATCATCAGGCCGGCCAGCTTGCCGAGGCCGAGAAAATCTACCGCCAAATCCTGGCCGATCTGCCGGATCAACCGGACGTTCTTCATTTGCTGGGAATATTGGCCGGACAGGCCGGACAAGCCGATGCGGGCGTCGAACTGGTTTCCCGGGCCATCGGCATCAAACCCAACTCGGCGTTTTATCACGACAGCCTGGCCAAGCTCCTCAAGGGCCGTGGACAGATCGACGAGGCAATCGCGGCTTATCGCCAGGCGCTCCGCCTCAATCCGGATTTTGCCGAGGCGCATAACAATCTCGGGGTTGCCCTTCGCGCTTCCGGGCAATTGGAAGCCGCCAACGCCGCGTTTGGCGAGGCGATCAGGATCAAGCCCGCCTTTGCCGAGGCGTACAACAATCTCAGCAACGGTCATATCGAAGCCCGGCGGTTTGATGAGGCCGTCGCCGCCTGCCGCCAGGCCGTCGCTCTGAAGCCCGCTTATGGGGATGCTTTCAATAACTTGGGCATTGCGCTGTCGGGCAAGGGATTAAGCGACGAGGCGATCGCGGCGTTTCGGCAAGCCCTGCAAATCAATCCGAATCACGTCCAAGCCCTCAACAATCTCGGCGTCGCCCTGCGCGAGGCGGGGTTGCTCGACGATTCCGTCGCGGCCTATCGGCTGGCGCTGGAACTCCGGCCGGCGTATGCCGAGGCCCATAACAACCTCGGAAACACTCTGCGGAGCCTGGGACAATTCGATCAAGCGGTCGCGGCCTATCAGAGGGCCGTCGAAATCAAACCCGCCTATGCGGCGGCGCATAACAATCTGGGCGTCGCGCTGTGGGAAACGGGCCGGCCCGCCGAAGCGATCGCCGAGTGCCTCCGGGCCATTGAATTGAATCCCGAACTTGCCGAAGCCCACAACAGCCTGGCCAACGTCCTGAGAGACCGGGGCGATTTCGATGGGGCCATCGAGCACTACCATCGCGCTTTGCAACTGAACCCGTTATATGCCGAAGCGCACGCCAACCTGGCCGTGGCGCTGAAAGATCAGGGCCGATTGGAGGAAGCGCTTGGACATTGCGGGCTCGCCATTGAGATTCGGCCGGATCACGCGGCCCACAGCAATCTGATTTATATGCGTCTATTCCATCCGGACTCCGATCCGGCGAGTATTGTGCGCGAGCAAGCGGACTGGGCCCGCAGGCATGCCGAGCCGCTCAAGAAGCTGATTCAGCCGCACACCAACAACCGCGACCCAGGCCGCCGCCTGCGCATCGGCTACCTTTCGCCGGATTTCCGCGACCATGTCGTCGGCCAAAATCTGCTGCCGCTGTTGCGCCAGCACGACCATCAGCAGATGGAGATCTTCTGTTACGCCAACCTGGTCCGCGCCGATGCGGTGACCGAGCAATTCCGTCGCTACGCGGATGTTTGGCGCAGCATCATAGGGCTGTCGGATTCGCAAGCCGCCGATCTGATCCGGCAGGACCGGATCGACATCCTGGTGGATTTGGCGCTGCACACGGGGAACAACCGACTTGTGCTGTTTGCTCACAAACCCGCCCCGGTGCAGGTGACGTTTGCCGGCTATCCCGGCTCGACGGGCCTGGACACCATCGATTATCGCCTCACCGATCCTTATCTGGACCCCGCTGGATTGGCCGATCATTTCTATTCGGAAACCTCAATCCGCCTGCCCGACAGCTTCTGGTGCTACGATCCGCTGGTTGCGGAACTGGCGGTCAACCCGCTGCCCGCGCAAACAAACGGCCACATCACATTCGGATGCCTGAATAACTTCTGCAAAGTCAACGAGCCGGTGCTGCGGCTCTGGGCGCAGGTGCTCAAGACTGTCGATCAATCGCGTTTGATGGTCCTCTGTCCCGAAGGGAGCCATCGTCAATCGCTACTGGATATGCTGCAACGGGAAGGAATCAATCCCGATCGAATCGAGTTGATGGCCGGCCGTCCGCGTCTTCAATACCTGGAGCTTTACCATCACATCGACGTGGGGCTGGATACATTCCCGTATAACGGTCACACCACCAGCCTGGACTCATTTTGGATGGGCGTTCCGGTCGTCACACTGGTGGGCCAGACGGTTGTTGGACGAGCCGGGCTGTCGCAATTGACCAATCTGGGACTGCCTGAACTCATCGCCCAGACACCGGATCAATATGTACAGATCGCCGCCGCTCTGGCCGAGGATGTGCCGCGGTTGGCGGAGCTGCGCCGGACGCTGCGCGGGCGGATGCAGGCGTCGGCGTTGATGGATGCCCCGCGATTCGCCCGCAATATCGAAGCGGCGTATCGATCGATGTGGACGACCTGGTGCGGCCAAAATTCTAAATGACCGTGGACTGCCCCCGGCAAGCTTCGGCAGGTCGCCCTCAATACCACACGTTGATAATCAGCGTCGGCTCCTTGAGCTTGCCGTCCCACATGCCGATTGTGCTGGCCGTGAACTTCACTTCGATGTCGGGATGCGATTCCAGCCAGTCGTTGATGGTCTGATCGAGGTATTCCACGCCTTGCTCGCTGAGCCGGCAATGGAACGTCCGCATGCGCACCGCGCCGGTTTTGTCCGTATTCGTCGGCCGCCTGTAGGTGTGCTGCGCCAGCGAAGAAGCCGCGGAGATGTTGTGAATCTTGCTCTTGGCTGCTTCGGGGGTGCCGGGCTTTTCCTCGGTCACCAGCGACAGCGGCTCTTCCGCGTGCGCCGGCCGCATCGGTGGAACCGGCGGCGGGGCGATGCCTCCCGACTGCGGACGCAGGCTGATCCCCGACGATGGGGCAACCGGCCGCACCGTTGGCGTCATCGTTGGATTCGTATGAGTTCCTTGCGCGATGCCAGGCTTACCGTCAATCATGACATCCTCCCGAATTGATTTTCACTCCCAGCCCAAGATTTGACTCCCCAAGCATACCATATCGGAACCGGCCTGGCCAGTGAATTGGGGGAATTGGGCGGACGTGATCTGCCGATTTGAGCCGTACGGCGTTTCCAGCCGGAAATCAACCTCTATTGCTTCACTTGTCCCACCCGGACCAGCACCACTCCATGGCGGGGGACTTGGCATTCATACTGTCCGTCGAAATCGCCCAAATCCTTTTGACGCCATAAATCGCGGACGGGCTGTTTGCCGTCCAGGACCAAATCCGACCATTTGACCGTCACGGTTTCGGGCAATTCCCCGCGGTTGAAAAGTCCCACGGCCTTGGTCCCGTCCTGGAGATTCTTTGCCCAGACCTCGGTGTCGTCCCCCTTGGCCACGCGCGACGCCTGATTTCCCAGCGCGTCCTGGTTGACGGCAAGCACTTCGTCGTTGGTCAAAAGATTGAGCGTGAAATCATCCATCTGCGTCATGTCGCAGCCGATCAGCAGCGGGGACGAAAGCAGGCACCAGAGCGTGATGTGCGTGTATTGCTCGTTGCCAGACAGATGGGTCGCGTGCAGCGATGGGCCCCAGCCGACCTTCCCCACCACCAGCATGTCCGGATCGTTCCAGTTCCCCGGTCCGGCGTACTTTTCGTGCCCGGCTTCGCCGAAGCCATTGCGCGTCATGCTGCCCCAGTTGTCGCTGATGTCGCCCGTCGTCCGCCAGCAGTTCCCGCCCGCCTGCTCGCCCCATTCCCAGACGTTGCCCATGCCGTACTGGCAAATGCTGAAAAGAACGTCACGGTTTTGCCGCAGCAGGGCGTCCCGCATCACCAGATACGGGTGCTGGAGAATTTCAAGCTGCGACGGTGGATTCGGCCCCTTGCGTATTTTGTCCGCGATGCCGCCGTATGAACACCAATCATACTTCAGATAATCGAATCCCCATTGCGCATATTGCTCGGCATCCCTTTCCTCGAACCGGTAGCTGGCAGTGAATCCCGCGCAGGTGGCCGGACCGGGCGAGGAATACAAGCCGGCCCGGAGGCCCCTGGAATGAATGTAATCCGCCAGCGCTTTCATGTCCGGAAACTTCGCGTTGGTGAGAATATGCCCGTCCGAAGCACGGCGCTTTTCCGGCGGCGCCGTCGCGCGCACCTCCCAGCAATCATCCATGTTCACGTACGTCCAGCCGTGGTCGATCAGCCCGGAATTGACCATCGCATCCGCGGCGGCGCGAATTTTCTTGTCACTCACCGAGCCCGCGAAACAATTCCAACTGTTCCATCCCATCGGCGGCGTCAGCGCAATCTTGTCCCCGACTTCAATCCGAAGCTCGCGGTCATCGCTTCCCCACGTATTGCTCGCCTTGAGCTTGACGACTGATTCTCCGCGGGCGCCCGCGATGCCCGTGATCCGCCCCGTGCCCGCATCCAGCGAAAGCCCCGCCGGCAAACCCTCCGCCGTGAACGTCATCGGCCGCTCGCCCGTCGCGGCAATCGTATACAGCACCGGATGTCCCGGCCGAACGCCGAACACCCGGGCCCCGTTGATCCTGGGTACCGCGGGCGGCTTGGGAGTCAGAATCTCCGCCGGCGGTTCTTCGGGCAACGCCATCGGCGTCGGACGCTTGCCCGTATAAGTGATTTGGGCGTCCCCCCAGTCGGCGTGCGCGTAATCAATCGATCCGCCCGTTTCAATTTCCAGAAACAGGTCATGAACCCCGCTCAAATCCACGTCAATCGGTTTGGCCGGATCACCGAGCCTGATCGGCCCTGATAAAAACAGGGTTTTATGGTCGCCGACGACTTTGAATTCGATGCTTCTGTACGACGGGAAATGAGCGCTGCTGACTTCATCATCCAATCCCACCTTCGCGGTGAATCGCTGGGCGGTTCCCCCAAGGTCGATCAGCCAGATCGACGTCGCATGGCTCCCCAAACCGTGTGCGAATTTTTCACCGCCGATGGACAGGGGATTTCCCTCGACGCTTTTGTCCGCCGCCGCATGTCCCCAATCCTGATGCAGGGCGTCCAGCGGAAGCTCTTCCAGCCGAACGCTGTCGGCCAGCGCCAGGCTGCTCGTCAAGAAAAGCGCCAGAAATGTGATTGCATATCTCATGCCGTGCCATTTCCTCTCAGAACAATTGCTCCAGAATCTTCTCCATCGGCGTCTGAACGCAGGTGAAGATCGGCGTGTCGCGCAGCGTGTACTTGCTGCTTTCGGTTTCCCGCAGTTCCATCACCAAATCCAGAAAATCCGCCGGCTCGTCCGTCTCGAACGCCACCACGAAGTCCTGATCGTCCAGCCCGAAACTGTACGTCGTGTTCAGCTTCACGCTCGGATACTTGTTGCCGATCTTGATGTGAACGTCCATGATCGCCTGGCGCTGGTCCAGCGGCAGAAGATACCATGCCCGCGTCTTCACAAACGGATAGATGAACAGATATTTCCGCTGGCCCGGAACGATATGCGTCCGGCTCTGGGCAGTGTGGAACGGATCGACTTTGTCGATGTACATGCTGCGCTTGGTCATCGACACGAATGAATGCGGCGTGCTCAGATATCCCCCCAAACGCGAACGATTGATCGCCTGCGTCTGAGCCTGGAACTCATCGGTCCCGGCCGAAATCCGCCAGAGCACGAAATCCGCGTCGGGACGCAGCCCGACCGTGCTGTACGACAAACACAGCAATCCCTGCCGCGGCTGATTGAAAAGCGCCGCGAACTGGGCGCGGGCCTGTTCCTTTTCCAGGTCCGGCAACCGCCGGATCGCCGGATCCACCTTGAAACACGCGAAGTTCACGAATTGCCGCGTGATCGGCCGCACACCGGCCTGCGCCGAAGGAGCGGTTGCGGTCTGGCTCAGTGGCTTTTCCATGGAACCCCAATCTTAGCCGCTCTCGCTCGTTCCGGGTAGGAAATGAACTCGATGATTTGGAATGCAACCGGCGCACAGCGCCCCCCGCTTCACTGTCCATTGTCCACTATCCACTGTCCACTTCTCTCGCGCAGCGCTCCAATAAACGCTAATGCCACCGAACTCACACGCAAACAAATCGCCGAGGAACTAAAAGTGCCGCGAACCTTTTTTACATTTTCCATGATTGTCCTCCATTGTTTTATGTCCCCAGCGTGCCATGCCACCGTCAACGCGATGGGAACGCGTAACCTGCGCTGGGGCGTGTCCTTCCTATATGCGAAGCCGTCGCTTCCTGTCCCCGTTATTCTCCCGCTCCCTCAAGCGGGGTATCAACTAATCTTCGCTCCCTCGGCGTCCAAGCACTTCCCCGTCTGGGCTGCTCAACTTTCTACTGTTCTACTGGTCCACTATCTCGCGCAGCGCCCTGCTTGCTGCTCCGACGAACCGACCGCGTCATCATGAGTTACAACGCTCCAACCACCAGGGAAGCGGCCTCGGGCATCGCCGGCGAAGATAGAAGGGACATCACTAAGATTCAATCAGCGATGTCCCCTTATCTGTCTGTTCAGAATCAGGCCTTACGAGGCCGACGGCTCATCAGACCCAAACCGCCCAGGACCAAGAGGCCCAGGCTCATCGGCTCCGGAACCACCGCCACCTCTTCGATGGTGTAACCGACGAGGTTGGGATCCTCGCTGCTTACATCCCAGCCGAAGTAGGTGTATGGGCCGGTGCCCATATCCACGACGTCACCCATATCCAGGAACAGATTGAACGGGCTTACGCTTAACGTGTCTATGAACGGATCAGCGCCGCCGAGGCCCAAGCCGGCCCAGGTATTAGAAACCGCCGCCACGCCCGGAGACGCCGGGGCATACCCATCAGTACCATCGATCGCATCGATCAATATGGCGATCTGCGCCGGGGTGGCCTCAACTCCGTTCACCTGAACATCCAAGGCGAAGATTTCTTCGTCTGTTTCTGGATAGAATCCGTTGACTTGGACGTAACTAATTGCGGCGGGGGCGACCGGCAAATAGCCAGTAGTGTATGCGTTATGGACCCCCCCGACAGTCAGTATGCCTTCATTGGTGCCATAGTTCGTCGGCGCGGACGTGCTCGGCACGGACAGGACTTTCAAGATGATCGGGTGCGGAACGAAAACCGAAACGTCGCTCAGGTCCTGTCCCGTTGGATACAGCGTGCCGGGGTCCAGGTTTAATGACGACTGCCAGTTGCTGATCTTCAACGCGCTGCTTTGGCTGGTGAAGATGTCCTTTCCGTTGACGTAGGAGCTTTCGATATTACTCGCTCGTGGATCGGTCGGTGCCAATCCGGCGCCCTGAACCGTAAAATCGAGCGTATCCTGCCACTGCCAGTTTCCCGAGTACGTGAAGTTGTTCCATGCCGGAACATAATACCCCCCATTGGCCTGCCCGTTTGGAGCGTACCCGGGCGTCCAGCAGTACCAGGCCAGCAAGTTCTCGTTCGTTGCGACGATCTGAGGGGATTGCAGCACGTACGGTCCCGTGAACGCGGCGGGCAGGTTGTTAACGCTTGAAATTGCGAAGTTCGCCGTCAGCGTCGGCGGCGCCACGACGTTCAATGAATTCGTGTTGTTCAACGTTTCGCCGTGCGAGTTGCTTCCAGCGGGCCAAGGCGATTGCGGGGGCATGTCGTAGGTGATCGCGGCCTGAATTTGAAACGCCGTGATGTCGCCCCCAACCATCGTCACCGAGCTTACCACGCCGGTGATCGCGTTGGTTCCATCCCACCCGCCCCCGCCGTTGACCGGGTTCACCGGCTGTTCCGGGTTGTCATAAAACTGAACTGGAAGAGCAAACTGGCCCCCGGTCGGAAGGCCGCCCCCGCTGCTTGGTATTCCCGTGGTTACGCCGGTGAACCACTGGCCATACGAGGCCGTCGGATCCACAATCGGCCCCGTAAACGGGTCCGATCCGGAGACTACAGGTGGCTTGGTGACGAGCAACTCCGGCGCCGCCAGCGCCACTCCTGCGAAACCCAGACCCCCCAAAAAAACTATTACCAATTTCATTGGATTCTCCTCTCTGCCTATCCAGGATGCTGTCCCGGCGAAATGCGACCACACCTTTCCCACAAACGACAAAAAACAAATCTACGCTACATAATATGGGACGTCAACATTATTCTGATTAATATTACAATAATTGCACATA
>JBEKKC010000042.1:0-27335 GCA_050010915.1 Tepidisphaeraceae bacterium
TGAGAGCGGGACGTACATGATGAGCCGGTTCACGCTTTTCCGCAGCGGATATACGGGGGAAGACGGGGTGGAGATCATCGTCTCCAACGGGACGGCGCGGAACATGGTGAAGTCGATGTCCGGCGAGATGAGCAAGCCGGATTCGCCGATCAAGCCCGCGGGCCTGGGAGCGCGGGACACGTTGCGGCTGGAGGCGGGGATGCCGCTCTACGGCCACGAATTGACCGACGGGATCGACCCGATCTCGGCCGGATTGAGTTGGGCGGTCGATCTGGGTAAGGCGTTCATCGGCGCCGAACCGCTGCGCGTGATTGCCCAGCCCGGCCCGGCCAAGAAACTGGTCGGCCTGGAATTGGAAGGCCCGCGGATCGCGCGGCAGGGATCGCCCGTGAAATCGGGCGCGACGGTGGTTGGCGAGGTGACCAGCGGCACGTTTTCCCCGACGCTGAAGCGCAGCATCGCGATGGCGTACGTGGATGCGAGCCGATCGACGGCGGGCGAGGCATTGGAGGTCGAGCTTCGCGGATCGACCGCCCCGGCGCGGGTCGTGGCGCTGCCGTTTTATAAACGAGCCAAATGAGGATGAACTATGCCCGTTCCCAAAGATCGAAAATATCTCGAAACTCACGAATGGCATCAACTCGCGGCAGACGTGGTGACCATCGGCATCACACAGATCGCGGCAGATGAATTGACGGACATCACCTACGTCAAGCTGCCGGGGGTCGGGGCGAAGGTCGCGGCCAACGCGGCGTGGGGCGAGATCGAATCGGTCAAGGCGACCAGCGATCTTTACAGCGGCGTCGGCGGAACCGTGACGGCGGTCAATTCGGAGTTGAATGCCAATCCGGGGCTGGTGAATTCCGACCCCTTCGGCAAGGGGTGGATGATCAAGGTGAAAGTGGCCGATGCCGGCCAACTCGCTAAACTTCTCTCGGCCGAGGAATATCTGAAAAAGACCGGCCATTAGATCATGCAGGGATTTCTGGCTTCCACGGATGAGTTTGCACATCGGCACATCGGCCCCAGCGAGGCCGATCTGCGGGAGATGCTGAATACGCTGGGGGTTTCATCGCTCGAGGAATTGATCGATCAGACGGTCCCGGAATCGATCCGGTTCCGGGAATCGCTGGGGATCGGCGGGCCGCGCGGGGAATTTGAGCTGCTCGAGGAATTGCGGGGCATTGCGGCGAAGAATTCGGTTCTGCGAAGCTGCATCGGCATGGGTTATTCCGACACGATCACGCCGCCGGTGATTCAGCGTAACATCCTGGAAAACCCCGGCTGGTACACGCAGTACACGCCGTACCAGGCGGAGATCGCACAGGGCCGGCTGGAGGCGCTGCTGAATTTTCAGACGATGGTGAGCGACCTGACCGCTTTGCCGGTGGCGAACGCTTCGCTCTTGGATGAGGCGACCGCGGCGGCCGAGGCGATGGTGATGTGCTGGCGGATCAAGGAAAATAATGACGGATCGTTCTTTGTCGCCGAGGATTGCCATCCGCGGACGATCGCCGTGGTGAAATCCCGCGCCAAGGCGATCGGCATGAAATGCGTCGTCGGGGCGGCGCAAACAGCGGATTTGTCGGGCGGCCAGTTCTGCGGGATTCTGTTGCAATATCCGGCCACGGACGGCGCGGTCGTGGATTATTCGGCCGTGATTCAGGCGGCGCACGCCAACGGGGCGCTGGCGGTGATGGCGGCGGACGTTCTGGCGCTGACGTTGCTGAAAGCCCCGGGGGAATTCGGCGCGGACATCGCGGTCGGTTCCACGCAGCGGTTTGGGGTGCCCATGGGATTCGGCGGTCCGCATGCGGCCTATCTGGCGACGCGGGCGCAGTTCGTCCGCAAGATGCCGGGCAGAATCGTCGGACTCTCGAAGGATTCCGCCGGGCAGCCGGCGTTGCGGCTGGCGATTCAGACGCGCGAGCAGCACATTCGCCGCGATAAGGCGACCAGCAATATCTGCACGGCGCAGGTGCTGCCGGCGGTGCTGGCGGGGATGTACGCGGTGTATCACGGCCAGGATGGGCTGCGCCGGATCGCGGCGCGCGTTCATGGATTCACAACCGCGCTGTCGTTGGCATTGCGCCGGCTGGGACATTCGGTGCCGGATCGGCCCGTGTTCGACACGCTTCGCGTCGGCGTCAACGGGCTGCCGAAGGATTCCGTGCTTTGGGCGGCGAAAAACGCGGGATACAACCTCCGCGACTTCGGCGATGGCGCCATCGGAATTTCATTGGATGAAACGACAACCCGGCTGGACGTGCAGGCGATCGTGGAGTCGTTTGCCGGCGGATCGACGCTCCGCGTGAACGTCGATCAGTTGGCCGGCGAGGGCGGGGAATTCCCGGCAAATCTGGCCAGGCAAAGTCCGTTCCTGACGCATCCGGTCTTTCACCGGCACCGCAGCGAAACGGAAATGCTGCGGTACATGTTCCGGCTCATGAGCCGGGATTTGTCGCTGGCGCAGTCGATGATTCCGCTGGGCTCGTGCACGATGAAGCTGAACGCGACCAGCGAAATGCTGCCGGTGACGTGGCCGGAATTTGCCCGGATGCATCCGTTTGCCCCGGCGGATCAGACGCGCGGGTATGGCGAATTGTTCGGCAAATTGGAGCAATGGCTGGCGAAGATCACCGGGTTTCCCGCCGTGTCGCTGCAACCCAACGCCGGGTCGCAGGGGGAATACACGGGGCTTTTGGTGATCCGGGCGTATCAGGAAGATCGCGGCCAGGGCGGGCGAACGGTCTGTTTGATTCCGGTATCGGCGCACGGCACGAATCCGGCCAGCGCGGTGGCGGCGGGAATGCGCGTCGTGCCGGTCGCCTGCGACGCGCTGGGGAACGTCGACGTTGCGGATTTGACCGCCAAGGCCCGGCAGCATCGCCAGGAATTGGCGGCGCTGATGTTGACGTATCCATCGACGCACGGCGTGTTCGAGGAGACGGTGTTGGACATTTGCCGAATCGTCCACGACAACGGGGGACAGGTCTACGTGGATGGGGCGAACATGAACGCGCTGGTGGGCCTGTGCCGCCCGGCCGACATGGGAGCGGACGTCTGCCACCTGAATCTGCACAAGACGTTTTGCATTCCGCACGGCGGCGGTGGTCCGGGGATGGGCCCGATCGCGGTGGCGTCGCACCTGGCCCCGTTTTTGCCCGGCAAGGGCGAGCGCGGCATCGGACCCGTGGCGGCGGCGCCCTATGGCAGCGCCGGCATCCTGGCCATTTCCTACGTCTACATCGCGCTGATGGGCGATGCCGGGCTGAAGCGGGCCACCCAGTTCGCCATCCTCAACGCCAACTACATGGCCAAACGCCTGGAAGCGCATTATCCCGTGGTCTTCAAGGGCAAGAACGGGCGATGCGCCCACGAGTTCATCATCGACTCCAGGCATTTCGAGGCAACCAGCGGCGTGAAAGTTGAAGATATCGCCAAGCGGTTGATGGATTACGGGTTCCACGCGCCCACGATGTCCTGGCCGGAGGTGGGAACGCTCATGATCGAGCCGACGGAGAGCGAATCGAAGGCGGAACTGGACCGGTTTTGCGACGCGATGATCGCCATACGCGGGGAAATCCGCGAAATCGAGGAGGGGAAGGCCAGCCGGGACGACAACGTGCTGAAAAACGCCCCGCACACGGCGGCGGCGATCGCGTCGGAAGACTGGCGGCATCCGTATTCGCGCCAGCGGGCGGTGTTTCCAACGGCATGGACCCGGCATTTCAAATTCTGGCCGGCCGTCGGACGCATCGACAATCCCTACGGCGACCGCAACTTGGCCTGCGCCTGTCCGCCTACGAGCGAATATGGCCAATGATTCCCCGCAACGCGGCCGCATCGTGGTGATCGTGATGGCCATCATCATGATCGTGGGTTCGGTGCTGCTGACGTGGGCAATGCATGTTCCGACCGCTCGGCATCTGCGCGATCTCGATTCGGCCGATTCGAACGTCGTGAGTTATTCCCTGGTGATTTTGAAGGACCGCCGCGATCCGGCAGGCATCGCCAAAGCCGAAACACTTCTCAAGAGCGACGATGAACAAATCCGCATGAACGCCGCGAGATATCTGGGCGCCATGGGCAAGCCGGAAGCGGTGCCGTATCTGATCCAAGCCCTGCCCCTGGCCGACACGGACCAGGCCCTGGAAATGCTGGATGAGCTGACGCATCTGACGGGCAAGCCCTTCGGCAACGACGCCAAGGCATGGACGGATTGGTGGAGCCAGAGTCAGGCGAGTACCCGGCGATAAGCCGTGATATGATCCTGCCGGAAGAACATCGGAACGTGTAGAATATTCCGTCATGCCGATTACCCGTCAAATGATCGCGTCCAAGGTCGAAGCCTATTTGCGGCGGCAAATCTCCCTTGCTGATTTGGTGGATTGGGCCGAGAACCTAATGATGGATGGGGAATTCGATTCGCCGGAGTCGCGCGATGCCGCGGCGCGGTTGGGCTTGGCGGACGTGCGCGAATTCGGCCTGACCTGGGACGAGTGCCAGCAGCTTCTAAAATCGCCCGGCTTCAGCGCCAGAGTCAGTGTCGTCAACGCTTAGGTCGATGACCGATTTGGGCGCTTGGGCCGGTGATTCGGAGGCGTAGGGAGATAAAAAGGGGACATTCAAGATTTTCTGGAAATCTTGAATGTCCCCTTTTTCATAAAGGCAACGCGATCGAGAATTATTTTTTATTCGGGGGCACGGATGACAGGATGTTCACAAAACCTGTCTGCGCTTCGATTCTTTTGTCGCTTGGACCACCACCGAGCCGATGATGCCGCCGCCGTGGGCGCCGGTGCCGGAGCCCTTCCAAATGGCGGCGCCTTGGGCGCGGTCGACCAGCGTAAAGGTGCCGGTGATGGTGTACGACGACATTACGCCGGCGTAGGTGTCATTCACGTCGGTAACGGTGATGGCGAGGAATACCTGGGATTCCGCCGGGGCAAGTTGGCACAACGCCGCGTCGCTCATCTGGGCAAGTTGCTCATCGGTGGTGGATGCTTCCTTGCGCCAGGAGTCCACCAATACGGCCTGATAACCCAGACCCTGGAGCTTGGTCCTAACCAAATCGCGGACGCGTTGTATATCCCCGGCGTCAAACTGGCCGGATTTATCCTTTCGAGCGTCAATCACCGGCATCACGTCAATGCGGCCAATGGGCTGATTGAACGCGCTGGCATTCATCGTGGGCTTATCCGGATTGGTGATGCAGCCGGTGAGGATCAAGAACCCCAATGCCGCGAACAAGATGCTGATTTTCATGAGCGCTGGTCCTTTGTGTTGGTGGAGGGAAGGAAAGGTGATGAACGCTTGGCGGAGAAAGAAGGGACGGGAAAACGTTCTGCCCGATCGGCAGGCCCTTGAGAATGCCCCGAACAGGCGGCAGTGCAGCGCCTGATCCCATTCATGCCGGTTGGCAGTCTACTTAGATGAGGAATTATTCGGCTGGGCCAAGACCATCGGCGGGCTGGCCCGCACCCGAATGATTGGCCATTGGAAGACCAACCAGCAGGCCCACATTGCCGGTGCGGCCTTCAACCTCATCCGACTGCGCAACCTGTCGGCCTGAGGTCGCGGGCTGGCGGTGCGCGCAGAACAGGCGGAAAAGCCTGAAAAACACCACCCATCAACACAAATTCGTCAATAGAAATCGCAAAATCGATCCAAGAAGATGACGACAATTTAAATCAAGAGGTTTTTCAGCCTCCTGCTAGGTCTTGTTTTTCGGCAAGTTGGAAAGAGTGTTCACCAGGCCCGTTTCCGCTTCGATCCGTTTGTCGGCCTCGGCGACCTGCGAGGCGATGATCCCTCCTGCGGCATGGCTGCCGGTGCCGACGTCCTTCCAGATGGCGGCGCCCTTGGTTCTGTCGATCAGGGTAAACGTGGCCGTGATGGAATATGAGGCCATGACGCCGCCGTACCTGTCTGTCACATCCGTAACGGTCAGGACCAAAAATACGCCGGTTTCCGGCGGCACCAGGCGACTCAAGGCCGCTTCGTTCATGGCCGCCACCTGCTGATCGGTCGTGGAAACGTCCTTTTGCCAGACGTTCTCGATGACGGCCTGGTAGCCCATATCCCCGAGCTTGGTCCGGGTCAGGTCGCGAATGCGCTGGATATCGTCCACGTCCAGCGAGCCGGATTTATCCTTGCGGGCATCAATTAACGGCATGATGTGGATTGTGGGAAGCGGCTGATTGAAGGCGGTGGCATCTATCGTGGCGCCTTCGTGAGAGCTCATGCAGCCACTGAGCATCAGGAATCCCAAAGCGGCGAAGAAACTGGCGAAACCGGTTTTCATGGCGTTGGTCCTTTGTGTTAGTGCAGGGAAGGAAAGGTGATGAACGCATGGCGGAGAAAGAAGGGACATAAAAACATTCTGCCCGATTGGCAGGCCCTTGAGAATGCCCCGAACAGGCGGCAGTGCAGCGCCTGATCCCATTCATGCCAGTTGGCAGCCTAATTAGATTCAACGTGACTGTCCAACTTCCGGCCGAGGTTGGAGCATCGGGATCGCAGGAGTTGTCCGAGCCGCTCGTACAAGATTGCGGGACTGGCGTCCGGCCCCTTTGAAAAATCGTAGAGATCATGGAAGGTCACGGCATCACCCGCGCATCCGGATATTGCGCGGCCAGGCGCGACTTGAGCTGCTCGGCCTGTGCGAACGACGGCACGTCGGCGGTGCGGACGATCGTCAATCCCTTGTCGGTTGTTTTCAGCGGAACGGACCCCGCGGCGGCGACGGCGCCGGCGGCCTTGTCGATGTCCGCGGCCTGCGAATACGCCCCGACCTGGACGTAAAATCCGCGGATGCCCTGGTGCGCGCGGGCGCCTGCGCAATGCGGGCTGTTGGGATAGGCCTGCTGCAATAACAGGAACGAGCGGTCGGCATCCTCGAATCGGCCCAGACGCTGCTGGCCGATGCCTATGTGATAGAGAATCAGGTCTTTCGATTGGGGCTCCTGGAGTTGGGCGTAGGCGGCGCCGAGTTCGCGGACGGCGGTGGAATAATCTTCCTGGTAATAGCAGACGTTGCCCAGTTGGGCATGGAGGCGAGCGGCAAGGACGGGGCGGGGATCGCAACTCAGTCCCTGGGTGTAGGAATCGCGGGCCATGGCCAGATCGCGTGCGGCGGCGGCGTTGTCCTCCTTGGGTCGCTGCTCGATGGCGCAGCCGCGGAGATAGTGCGCTTCGGCCAGCGCGGGAGAATCGTTGGCGGCGAGCACGGCATCGGCGTCGCGGATGGCCTGGTCGTATTGCCCGGCGTCGAGGGCGTGTTTTCCGGCGTCCAGCCGCTGGCGCGATTGCGCATTGCCGGTGCAAGCGGACACAAGCAGGCCGAAAATCAGAAAACCGATGCTCGAATGACGAATCAAATCCGATCGAACGACCAATGACCAATGACCAATGACCAATGACGTGATTCCGGTTTTTCTTCGCATCCTTGCCTCCGTCAGCTATATTATTTCCATGCTTTTCGAGCCGCTGCTGGACCATGCCGTCCGGACTCCGCGGGACGTCGCGGTATGCGACGAGAGCGGGGCGCACACGTTCGAGCATTTGGCGGCATCGGCCGCGGGCATGGCCGTGCATCTGGCCCAGACCACGCAGCGCCCCAGCGTCGGCCTGATGCTTCCCGCCGGCGCGGGGTTTGTCGCGAGTTTCTACGGAACGCTGCTGGCTGGCAAGAGCGTGGTGCCGATCAATTTTCTGCTGAGCGAGCGCGAGGTCGCGCACGTGATCGCCGACGGCGGGATCGACACCATCGTCACGATTCCGCAACTGAAGGGGAAAATCAAGGACGTTGGGATGAAAGTGGTGGATTTGGCGGACCTTGCCAGGCGTCCGGCCGGGGCGACGCAGGGGGAATTGCTGGCGGCGATTCAAAAGCGCTTGCCCGCGCCCAAGGGCGACGACATGGCCGTGTTGATGTACACCAGCGGAACCAGCGGGCTGCCCAAGGGGGTGGAATTGACCTTCGGCAACCTCCAGAGCGACGTGGATGCGTGCATCGAACATGCGCGATTGCAGCAAAAGCACAAGTTTCTCGGCGTGATTCCGCTGTTTCATTCCTTCGGGATGACCGCGATGATGCTGGCGCCGATCCAGCTTGGTTCGACGGTGATTTACATGGCGCGGTTCAGCCCGGCCGGCGCGGTCAACGCCGTGCGCGAGCATGGGGTGTCGCTGATGTTCGCGGTTCCGAGCATGCTGGCGGCGATCGCGCATTTGAAGAGCGCGGCCGCGGAAGATTTCAAGACGATCTACGCGATGATCACCGGCGGCGAGCCGTTGCCCGCGCGGTTGCGGGAGATTTTTCAGGAGCGGTTCGGGCTGACGTTGTTCGAGGGCTATGGCCTGACGGAGACCAGCCCGGTGGTGTCGCTGAACATGCCATGGGTGAACCGGCCCGGCAGCGCCGGCAAGCCGGTGCCGGGGGTGGAGATCAAGATCGCGGATGAATCGGGCAATTCCCTGCCGCCGGGTCAAAGCGGCGAGGTCTGGCTGCGCGGGCCGATGGTCATGAAGGGGTATCACCATCTTCCGGCGGAAACGGAGGCGGCGCTGACGGCCGACGGATTCTTCAAAACCGGAGACCTGGGCATGGTCGATGCGGATGGGTTTCTCTACATCACGGGAAGAAAGAAGGATTTGATCATCGTGGCGGGGGAAAAGGTCGCTCCGCGCGAGGTGGAGGAGATCCTGGTGTCTCACGCGGGCGTGGCCGAAGCCGCCGTCGTGGGCAAGAAAGACGCCGGCCGGGGCGAGATGGTGGTGGCGTTCGTGATTCGCCGTCCGGGCGAGGAGGCGTCGGCGGAGGCGTTGCGGGATTTATGTCGCGATCAGGGCCTGGCGCAGTGGAAGATTCCGCGTGAATTTTATTTTCCGCCGGATTTCCCGCGTTCGCCCACGGGCAAGGTCCTGAAGCGCGTCCTGGCGGAGCAGGTGAATCAACCGGCGTAGCGGGGGATTGGCCTGGGACTGTCGTTCGCTCGTTAGGCTCATCATCTTTGGTATCATAAACATCCTTGCCAGCCACCGCGCCGGCCAATCTCATGCGTAAAATCCCGCGAAATGGTCCAGACGCCACTCGAGGAGCGGCGGCGACCTTGGATTTTGGTACAAGCGATCCGCCTGAAGGAGAAAACAAATGGACATAAAACGAAGTGGTTCCCGGCCTTCCGCCAAGGGACCTGATAATTACTTCATAGGCGCGGTTCGGATTGATCCGCTGTTCGATGCACCCGATCCGGCGCGTGTCTTCGGTGCCAGTGTGACTTTTGAACCCGGCGCCCGCACAGCCTGGCACACGCATCCGCTTGGCCAGACCTTGATCGTGACCGCCGGCCGCGGTTGGGCGCAACGCTGGGGCGGCCCGGTCGAGGAAATCCGGCCTGGCGACGCGATCTGGTTTCCTCCGGGTGAAAAGCATTGGCACGGCGCCACGGCTACCACGGCCATGACGCACATTGCCATTGTGGAAAAGCTCGACGGGAAGTCCGCTGACTGGATGGAACAGGTTACCGACGAACAGTACCAAGCCCCCGAATCAAACCGATAGGAGCATCAATCCATGTACAAGACAAAAGCTTATTCTGCTGCCAGCGCGACCACGCCGCTGGCTTCCACCAAGATCCCGCGGCGCGATCCAACTGATCGCGACGTGCAGATTGAGATCCTTTTCTGCGGCATCTGCCACTCCGACCTTCACCAGGTCCGTGACGAGTGGAAGAGCATTATGCCGACGGTCTACCCGATCGTGCCGGGCCACGAGATCGTCGGGCGCGTCACCAAGGTCGGTTCGGCAGTCACCAGGTACAAGCCCGGCGATCTCGCCGCAGTTGGATGCCTGGTCGATTCCGACCGCACCTGTCCTCAGTGCAAGGCCAACCTCGAAAACCTGTGTCCGAACCCGACGCTCACCTTCAACTCGCCGGACAAGCACAAGACCGCGCCGGTCACCTACGGCGGCTACTCCGACAGCATCGTCGTGGACGAGCACTTCGTCCTGCGAGTTCCCTCGAACCTCAAGCTCGCCGGGGCCGCACCGCTCCTGTGCGCCGGGATCACGACCTACTCGCCCCTGCGCCGCTGGGGCGTCACCAAGGGCAAGAAGGTCGGCATCGTCGGACTTGGCGGTTTGGGCCACATGGGCGTGAAGTTCTCCCACGCGTTCGGGGCGCACACGGTCGTCTTCACGACCTCGCCGAAAAAGAAAGAGGACGCGCGTCGCCTGGGCGCCGACGAGGTCGTCGTCTCCCGCAACGCCGACGAGATGAAAAAGCACGCGGGCAGCTTCGACTTCATCCTCGACACGATCGCGGCGGACCACGACCTCAACGCCTATTTGAACCTGCTCGCGCACGACGGCACCCTCACCCTCGTCGGCGCGCCGGAGAAGCCGCTGGCCGTTTCGGCCTTCGCTCTGTTGATGGGCCGCCGCAATCTGGCCGGCTCCATCATTGGCGGCATTGCCGAAACGCAGGAAATGCTGGACTTCTGCGGCAAGCACAACATCACCTCTGACGTCGAAGTGATCCCGATCCAGAAGGTGAACGAAGCCTACGAGCGGCTGGTCAAGTCCGACGTGAAATACCGCTTCTGCATCGACATGGCGTCTCTTAAAGCTGAATGACCAACGTCAACGTCAAGGACAAAACAATGCAAAAGCGCAGACTTGGGAAGAGCAATTTGGAAGTGTCGGCCATCGGCCTGGGCTGCATGGGGATGAGCTTTTCCTACGGCCCGCCCAAGGACAAGCAGGAGATGACCACTCTTCTCCATGCAGCGGTTGAACGCGGCATCACGTTCTTCGACACCGCGGAGGTTTATGGCCCGTTCTTGAACGAAGAGCTTCTGGGCGAAGCCCTCGCTCCCTTCCGCAAGCAATTGGTGATCGCCACCAAGTTCGGGTTCGACCTCAGTGGCGCCGATACCCGGCCGGGTGCGCCGGGGCTGAACAGTCGGCCCCAGCACATCAAGCAGGCCGTCGAGGGCTCGCTCAAACGGCTCAAGATCGAGACCATCGACTTGCTCTATCAGCACCGGGTTGACCCCAACGTGCCGATCGAAGACGTGGCCGGAGCGGTGAAAAGTTTGATCCAGCAGGGCAAGGTCAAGCACTTCGGCCTCTCCGAAGCCGGCGTGCAGACGATCCGCCGCGCACATGCGGTCCAGCCGATCACCGCTCTCCAGAGCGAATACTCGCTGTGGACGAGAACCCCCGAGAAGGAAGTGATACCGACCCTTGAGGAACTCGGAATCGGCTTCGTGCCGTATAGCCCGCTGGGCAAGGGCTTCCTGACGGGCAAGATCGACGAGAAGGCGACCTTCGACAGCACCGACTTCCGCAGCACCCTGCCTCGCTTTACGCCGGAGGCGCTCAAGGCAAATCAGGCCCTGATTGATCTGCTCGGCAAAATCGGCCAGCGGAAGAAGGCGACACCGGCCCAGATTGCGCTCTCGTGGCTATTGGCTCAGAAGCCGTGGATTGTCCCGATCCCAGGCACCACGAAGCTGCATCGGCTGGACGAGAACATTGGAGCGGTTGCAGTCGAAATTACATCCGACGATCTGCGCGAGATCGACAGCGCGGCTTCGAAGA
This sequence comes from Tepidisphaeraceae bacterium, assembly GCA_050010915.1. GTDB lineage: Bacteria > Planctomycetota > Phycisphaerae > Tepidisphaerales > Tepidisphaeraceae > PALSA-1353. The sequence goes on from JBEKKC010000042.1 coordinate 11,612, forward strand.
TCACGGTGCACGGTGCGCGGTATCCCGAAAGGCTGGAGAAAATGACCGGTCGCTGAGCAGCCGCAGGCAGGCGTGAAAATTGTCGATCCGTTTGACACGCCTCGTCCGGCCCCATAACTTCGGCCGGCGATGAAGGGCCGATCAAAAATTCGTTTGATTCTTTCGCTCGTTTGGGCCTCGGCCGTTCTGGCCGATGCCGGGTTGACGTTCGCGGCCACTTCGGGGCAGGTGATTGTCCTTGACGGCGTCGCGCCGGGGAAATTGTTCGAGGGGGTCGGGGCCATCAGCGGCGGCGGCGCAACCTCGGTGCTCCTCAAGGACTACCTCGAGCCGCAACGAAGCCAGATCCTCGACGTGCTGTTCAAGCCCGATTTCGCAGCCTCGATGCAAACGCTTTACGTCGAGGTCGGCGGCGACGGGAATTCGACGCAAGGTTCCGAGCCGACCCACATGCGGTCGCGAAACGACGAGAACTATTCCCGCGGCTACGAATGGTGGCTGATGGCCGAGGCCAAGAAACGCAATCCGGCCATCACGCTCGACGGCTGTGCGTGGAGTTGCCCCGGTTGGATCGGCGACGGGGATTTCTGGTCCCAGGACATGGCCGATTATTACGCCAAGTGGATCAAGGGTCTCAAAACCAATTACGGGCTGGACCTGGACGCGATCGGCTGCCGCAACGAGCGCGGCGCGGTAACCGGCTGGGTTAAACTGTTCCGCCGCACGCTCGACGACAACGGGCTGAATCGCGTGCGCATTCACGCCTTCGACAACCCCGGCAACCGGCGCATGTGGGACTGGATTCCACAACTCAAGGCGGACAAGGACCTGGCGGCCGCCGTGAACGTTGTCGGAAACCACACGTTGATGCTCGGACCGTTTCCCGACTCCGTCCGCCAGACGATCGAACGACTCGGCAAGCCGATATGGAACACCGAAGAGCACGTTTACAACGGCGATGGGCGTTTTTACAAGGACGATTTCGATTGCGCGCTGGGCGCGGTGCACCTGTTCAACGACGATTTCATCTCGCGGGGCGCGACAAAAATTGTCAATTGGTATCTGGCAGGTTCCACCTATGCGATCGAGCCATACGCCGATCAGCCGCCCGCCCTCATCGCCAGGTCGCCGTGGAGCGGGCATTACGCGCTCAAGCCGATCATCTGGTCGTACGCGCACTACGGGCAATTCACCCGCATCGGTTGGAGATACGTCGGCAGCGGATGTCTGGCCCTGGCGGGCGGCGGAACGGTGGTGACGCTCAAGTCAGAGGACGGCGATTACAGCGTGATCGCCGAAACCGCCGGCGCCAGATCGCCTCGGCAAGTCACGTTCAAAATCGGCGCCGGACTGAAATCGAACGCCCTGTGCGTATGGCGAACCACGCGCGACGCGTACTTCGAGCGACAGGCGGATGTCACGCCCGATCAGGATGGGACGTTCACCGTGACGTTCGACCCGGACGCCATCTATTCTCTTTCCACCACGACCGGCCAACAAAAAGAAACTTTTGCCGCCGTGCCGGATGAAACGCCCTTTCCATTTCCCTACTTTGAAACCTTTGACCATTATGCCGAGCCGAAGGGATGGGGCTACCTGCCGCACTACACCGCCGATATCTGCGGCGTGTTTGAGATCGCCGAACGTCCCGACGGCGGCGGCAAGTGCCTTCGGCAAGTCGTCGCTCGCAAGGCCCAAAGCTGGGCCCCGGAATGGATGCCCTACACGATCATCGGAGATGCGGCATGGACCGACTATGAGGTTAGCTCGGACGTTTACTTCGACGACGGCGGGTGGGCCGGCGTCATGGGCCGCGTGTGCAACACCGGCAATGGCTGGGACGGCAATCCGGACGGCTATTATGCCCGGCTTTACGCGGACGGCGGATGCGCGCTTTACGTGGCCAACTCGCGATTCAAGGGCTCACGCGATCGACAGCTTGCCATTGGCGAGGTTGAACCCTGGCGATGGCATCGCTGGCACAACCTCAAGTTGCGCTTCCAGAGGCAGACGATCACGGTGCTCGTCGACGATGCCGCCGTCATCACGGCACAGGACGGGGAGTTCGACCACGGCTTGGCGGGCTTGGCGACGGGCGGCGAGGGCGACGCCCGCAACACCGCGCTCTTCGACAATCTGTTCATCAACCGTGTCAACGGCGGCGCGGTTCCTCCAACCGTTTTCGTCCAGGATCGTTCTCCGATCTATCCTCCGTAGGTTGATTGACGCGACATGATCGCGTAACCGCGAAGATTTCGCGCTGGTTGAATATCCACTATACTCAAAGCGCGTAAGACGAACCCTTACCCCTTTTTGCGCGCGCGGCCGCGACGCCCCCAATGCCCTTCAGGAAAATCTTGACTCGATTTTTGCTCGTGCTGTCCTGTGCCCTTTCGTCTTCCTCGATCGCGCAGGCGGCGCCGGCCTCCGCCAATCCGACGCTCACCATAAATGCGGCTAACGCCGCGCACGAAGTCAGTCCGCTCATGTACGGGCTGATGACAGAGGAAATCAATCATTCCTACGACGGCGGTTTGTATGCCGAACTGGTGCGGAACCGCGCGTTCCTCGACGATGCCCAGCAGCCTGTCCAATGGTCGGTAATCCAAGGGAGCGGGTCGGCCGCGACCATTTCGCTGGATCCTCAGCAGCCGTTGAGCGAGGTTCTCAAAACAAGTCTGCGGCTGGAGGTATCCCGAGCGTCCGCTCAGATACCCGCCGGCGTGGCCAACAGCGGGTACTGGGGCATCCCCGTTCAGCCCGACACCCGGTACCGGGCGTCGTTCTACGCCAAGGCAGCGCCCGGCTTTGCGGGCGCTCTCACGCTCGCGATCCAAAGCACTGATGGGCGCACCGTCTATGCTCGCGCCCAGGTGGATGGACTCACCGGTCAGTGGAAGCGTTACGAGGCTGTTCTACAAACCGCCTCCGACGTGTTGCCCACGACGCAAGCCCGCTTCACCTTGACCGTCGACCAGCCCGGCACAATCTGGCTCGATCTGGTATCGCTCTTCCCGCCGACTTGGAACGACCAGCCCAACGGGTTCCGCAAAGACCTCATGCAGATGCTGGTCGATCTGCACCCGAAGTTCCTGCGCTTTCCCGGCGGGGCGTTCCTCGAGGGGTCGAACATCAACCAGCGGTTCCAATGGAAGAAAACGATCGGCCCATTGACCGGTCGGCCCGGGCATGCGGGCCTGTGGGGCTATCGCGCCTCCGACGGAATGGGACTCCTGGAATTCGTGCAGTGGTGTCAGGACATGGGCGCCGAACCGGTGATGGCTGTGTATGCCGGGTACTGCTGTGACGACACCCACGTTGATCCAGGGCCCCAGTTGCAGCCTTTTGTGCAGGACGCGCTGGATGAGATCGAATACGTAACGGGTGATGCGGCTGGCACTCGGTGGGGCGCCCAGCGCGCCAGGGATGGGCATCCCGAGGCGTTCACATTGCATTACGTGGAGATCGGCAACGAGGATTTCTTTGACAAATCGAACAGCTACGATGGGCGGTTCGCTCAGTTCTACGATGCGATCAAATCGAAATATCCACAGATAAAGGTCATCTCGTCGGTGGGCAACGAAAATCCGCTTCCGCTGCTGGTCCACAGCCGCGCTCCCGACGTGGTGGACGAGCATTATTACCGCGCGGCCGAAGACTTCATCAAGATGTCTCCCGCTTACTACGAAGCCTATGCCCGCAACACGCGCCCGGAGATTTTCGTCGGCGAATGGGCATCCTACGAGGACCCGAAGACCAAGCCTTGGGATCCCGGCTCCAAGTCGCTGCCGCGGACGCCGAACTTCAAAGCCGCTCTCGGCGATGCCGCTTGGATGACCGCCATGGAGCGCAATAGCGACCTGGTCGTCATGAACTGCTATGCCCCCTTGCTGGTCAACGTCAACCCCGGCGCGTCGCAGTGGCGGCCCGACCTGATCGGGTACGATGCACTGCACGCATTCGGCTCGCCCAGCTATTACGCCATCCGCATGTTCAGCACGAACCTGGGCGATGAATGTCTGGCCATCGCGGTGAGCGCCAGTTCGGTGCAGGCCTCCGCCACGCGCGATAGCCGCACCGGAGAAATTTTCTTGAAGATGGTGAACCCCACCCCGGTGGGGGAATCGCTTCAAATTCAACTGGACGGCATCAACTCAGTGCAGCCGACGGCGACCGCTCTCACAATGGCTGCGGACCCCACCGCGACAAATTCTCTGGACCATCCGACCGCCGTCATACCCGTCACTTCAACCGTTCCGGACGTAAAACCGTTGTTCGTCTGGCACGTATCGCCCAATAGCATCTCGGTGCTGACGATCAAAACACGCTGATTTCCCTGGCGTTTGGAACCAGCGGATCGATGCCGGTATACTTGCCGTCTAATGCCCTGCGGCAAACAAGAAGGGAGACCCAATTCATGTGGCGAGCCGCGTTGATCCTCTGCATTTGTGCGATTTCAATAGGCGATGAAACGACACCGTCGGACGTCCTGCAATCGCCCGCCGCCAAGGAAGCGCTTCGCCGTTACGAGGTTGCCTATGTCGCGGCGCGCCAAACTTACTATCGCTCGATGATGGATGCCGATCAGAAGAAAATCGCCGACCTCGACCGGGCGATGAAGATTGCGATGAATGCGGCGAACCTCGACGAAGCGAACCGCCTCAAGGCCGCCGGGGACGCCGCGGCCGACACGCTCAAGGAGCACAAGCTGGCGTTGGATGCCATTTCCTCACAGCAGATTACACAGCCCCAGGCCTCTCAAGCTTACTCCATCTTCGCGCACGAGCGATGGAAAACGACCGTGATCGTACAAAAGGGACAACGCTACCGAGTTACGGCCCGCGGCCAGTGGAGCGGCGGGACGGACATGAGCAAGAATAGGCTCGTCTGCGGCCCCGAGGGGATGGTGGTGCCGGACGGCGACCATCAGGGCGACCTGGTCTGGTTTCTCGAAGGGCGCGTCAACCACAAGTATCCCTTTGCCATCGGCGCCCATTGCGAATTTGTCGCCCAGGAAGACGGCCCGCTCGACATGCAGATGATGAATTGGTGGATCTACGGCGCCGACGGAGTGATCGAGGCGCAGGTGCAGCACGTGCCAACCGCCGGTCCGTAACCGATCATATCCGGTCGCCGGCAACCCATCGCGCCCGCGGCGTCTATTGAGCCGAAGTGACGGAAGAAGCCCCTGAAACGTCCGCCTGTCCAATCGTCGGGTTTCCGGCATATGACAGATGCGAAGCGCCGCTCACGTCATAATCCAGCTTCCGCCGGGCGGTCACGTTTGCGTTGCTGGCCCCGCTGATGTCGGCGCGGATCGCGTCGCTTGCGAAATCCTCCAGGCCGCCGTGGCTGGCGCCGCTGACGGTGACGTTCAAAAGATCTGCCGCGCCGTGTAGCGTCGCCGTGCTGGCCCCGGAGACGTCCAACGTCACCTGCCCTTGCCTCAATCCGCCGTCCAGCGTGGACGCGCCGCTCAAAGTCAAATCCATTCGCCCGGCGGCATCGTTGAAACCGTCAATGGTGCCGTTCGTGGCTCCGGACAACGTGAGCGCGCTCAGATGCGGCGTCACGATCTTGGCCGAAATGTGGGTGTTGTCGTAGGAGCCGGGCTTCGTGCCCAGGTGAAGCGTGCCGCCGTCGTTGCGGACTTCAACCGAATCCCAGACGTTGTCATCGGCGGTCACGACGGCCGAGGAAGTCGCGCCTTGCGTGACGTCAACTTGAAAACTGCTCGATGCGTCTATTTGAGTGAATTCCCCCAACGTCAATTGCTTGGTGAGGAGTTTGCCGGAGCCGGTGATGCCGGGAAAAGACGAAAATGAGCACCCCGCCACGAAAAACGCCGCCGCGAGCAAAAGATATTTCATGTCCGCCCTCGGCAATGACGTTTCATGCAACGTCCACCACTTCACGTACGCGCACCACGCCCGGCGCATGACGTCGCGTCTCGTTCGGCGGGCGCACCACGATATCCACGTCCACCTCCAGTGCATTTAGCAGTGCGATCAGTCGATCAGTGGAATATCCGGTGAATCGCGCATTCATCAGTTTGGAGACATCCGGCTGACCGATGCCCAGCCGCTCGCCAGCTTGCACTTGAGTCAATCCCATCGCCTTGATGCGATTGTAAATCTGCCGCGTCAACTCCGCTTTTACTTCCAGCTCGCCCGCTTCGCCCGGAGCGAATCCAACATCAGCGAAGACGTTTCCGCTTCCGCGCGTCATGCGGACTTCAATCTTTCGCTTCTTAGTCTGATTTGTGTTCATCCTCGACCATTATGGTAAATGTACCATATTCGCGCGCGACCGGCAAGTAGTCATTGCCGATGAGATCAAGTGCGTGACATCTGCCCAATAAAGCGGCAGCCACCGGCCGGCGGCGCAATAAGTCCGCAACATTTGGGCCGTTGGGCCGTCATTTCGGCATCGGCATCAAAATTGTTACGGTCCGGCAGGATGCGCCGAGGCATAAGACTTTTGGGATTGATTGCCGTGATAATTGGCGGCGGATGTGCCGTCCAGGCGGACCGGGTTTCTCTTTGGGTTCGCAGGGAGGGAGGGACCGTCGCCTCGGCAAACCCGTCCCAAACCCGATTGGAATCCGTGGCAAGCCGCCTGACGCGCGGCCGGCCTGACCTGCGAATATCGGTCTACGTGTTGGCATCCGATGCGGTCACGGCCTACAGTTGGCCCAATCACCATATCTTTGTGGCCCGCGGGTTGATGAATCGACTTGACGACAACGAACTGGCGGCGGTGCTGGCTCACGAACTGGGACACCTGCTTGACCGCAGCCATGTCCCGATGACCATGGCGAGCCTGCGTGGCTGCGACAAGAACCTGGTGATCGAAGCCCGGGCCGACGCCATCGGTTCTGATCTGCTGCAAAGACAGGGCTGTCCGACGGAGGCGATGATATCGATGCTGGGCAAGATCGAGTGTTCCGGAACGCTGCCGCAATTCTGCCAGATGGCGATGCAGCAGCGGATGGCGTTGCTGCGGTCGCACGCGCTGCGGCTCGAAGCGCTGCCCATGCTGCCAAGCACCACTCAGAACTGAAGTTGACCGGCGAGGTCCATTAGCCGGTCGCTGGAAACTTGCCCCATGAGGCAAATCCAGCGATCGTTGCGTTCGGTCATGACCATGTTCAAGCGGCCGACCGCCTGGACGTGGTAGGTGATGCCGCCGCGATTTACCGTTGGCGAGGTGGGCGATCGCATGTCCGAGGCCTTGGCGACGGTCATGGTGACCGGGCCGCCATTGTCTTCCAACAGAATGCACGCGACCTTCTTGTTCTTCACGGATCGCATGCAGCAAGCCATGACGTATTGGGCCGGAATATTGGGGATTTGCGGCGAGGATTCCCATTGGCCCGCCAACATCTTGTTCGCCGCCGCGATGGTATCGACGCGCGTCACCGCCGTGCGGCCCGCCACGATATCGTCGTGAAGTCGAGCCATCTCCATCGGAGAAGCCATGGCGGGTCCGCCCCAGGTGGCGATCAACAGCCCGCCGATCATCGCGAAAACCAAAAGGCTTGCGGCAATCGCGCGGGACGGGCGCAGCCATTTCCAAAGCCGCATTGCGGGCTGGGCGCCGGGCCGCGGAATTTGTGCCTCGATCGTTCGCTCCAGCCGCGACGTATCGACAGGCAGGGATCGCAGCTGGGCAAGCCGGGCGGCAGTGGCTTGCTCGAGCGTTTCATCCCGTGTTTCAAATTCCTGGTTGTCCATAACGCACTCCAATCTGCACGAGCGTTCCACGCATCATTCCCGCACCAACCGCCGCTGGCGCGCCAACGGCAACAAAACCTGCCGCAGCATCGCCCTGGCCCGATGCACGCGCGACTTGATGGTTCCGACCGGCACTCCAAGGACTTCGGCCGCATCCCGGTGATCCATGCCTTCGACATCGACAAGAAGCAATGTCCATCGCAATTCCTCGGCAATGCCTTGAAGACCATCGATCACGTCGGCGTCCGAAAAGGCGTTCAATATCTCTTGGGGACTTCCCCAAGCAGAGTCGGCCGCCGAATCGGCAGCGGCGGGCTCGGCGGCCAATTCTTCCAGGCTGATCGACGGCGCCGAGCCGGCTCGGGTGCGAAGGCGATCAATTCTGGCGTTTCGCAGGATGGTCAGGAGCCACGCCTTCGCATTCGTCTCGGCTCGAAACGTATCCATTGCCTTAAACGCCTTGAGCAAAGTTTCCTGCGCCAGGTCCTCAGCGTCGGCCGCGTTTGCGGTGTGAATCATCGCGGCGCGAAGGACCAGTGCGCGGTGTGGCCAGACCGTCTCGTAAAACCGCTGCGTTGATTCATTTGCGTCCAATCGGCTCCACGGTAGCCGAACCACTTCTACTATGTAAACGGGTCTGGGTCGTGGAAAGGTTCAGTGTCCCAGAACCAATGCTCCGCACGCGGTTTTTTGGGGACATTGAACCTTTCGCGCCTCTGTCCTCGTTTGATGAGATGAACGGACGGGCTTGAGCGGAGTGATCTGCGGCCGGTTCGGAAGATCAAACCATTGGAGAACTGCCATGCTTAAGAAACTGCTCAACGCCAGCGTTTTGGCCGCGTTCGTTGCCATGCCGCTCATCGCGACCGGGTGCGCGACTTCCCAGCCCTACCGCGTTACCGGGGAAACGGCCTCGGTCCAGAATGATAACGGCATCCCGAATCAACAGAATCCGCGATATCTGGATCAGAAGGGCCACTATCATCCCGAATGGGTTGACGCGACCGGCCGGTAACAGGCTGGCGGTCGCATGACCGCTTCGGCGCGCGAAACTTGCATTACCCACCCGGACTTCGGCAAACTAGCCGAGGTCCGGGTGTTCCTCGGGGTGCCGGGGAACACGCCATCGCCCGACAAATTGAACCACAGAGGGCACAGAGACCACAGAGAACACAGAGATAAAAGCGGCAAGTTAATCCTCCTCTGTGCCCTCTGTGATCTCTGTGTTTCTGTCAGAATCAGGCAGTGACAAACATGAAGCGCAATGTCCTTCCGGCGGCTCTGGTGATATTGATCGTGGCCGGCGCGGTTTTTTTCATGCGGCGCAGCGGCGGCGGAAGCGCCGGCGCGGTCGAATCTCAACCAGCGGCGGCGCCTCCCAAGGAACTTTGGACGTGCAGCATGCATCCCCAGGTGATTCAGGATCATCCGGGTCTATGTCCGATCTGTCGCATGCCGCTGACCAGACTCAAAACCTACGGGGAAAATTCCGGCGGCAAGGGCGAAGGCCGCGAGCTTCTCTATTACTGGGACCCGATGCTCGGCCCGTCGTCGATTTCCAACAAACCGGGCAAGAGCGCGATGGGGATGGACCTGGTCCCGGTTTACAAGGAGCAGCCGGCCGGCCCGACGGTGATCATCGATCCGGTGATCGTCCAGAACATGGGAGTACGGACGGCCCAGGTGGTTAGGGGCGCGCTGCTGCGGACGATCCGGGCGGTGGCGATGGTCGACGTGCCCGACTCGGCGCAATACGACGTCAATCTGCGAATCAGCGGGTGGATCGAGAAGCTTTACGCCAACCAGGCCGGGATGCACGTTCTTCGCGGCGAGGCGCTATTCGATTTATACAGCCCCGATTTGCAGGTGGCGGCGGATGAATTGGTCGGGGCGGAGTCGGCGATGAAGTCGCCGGACGCCCAGGCATCCCCGGCGGTGGCGGCGGAATCGGCCGGCATGGTCGATTCCGCGCGCCAGAAGCTGCGGCTTTGGGGGATCGCCGAGCGTGACATCGACGCCATCGCCGCATCGAGCAAGGCGCCGCGCACCGTTCCCATTCGCAGTCCGATCGACGGCGAACTGGTGGAGAAGACGGTCGTCGACGGATCGGCCGTTCAGGCCGGCGAGAGGATCATGCGGATCGAGGACCATCACGAGCTATGGCTCGACCTAGCCGTTTACGAGCAGGACCTTCCCTACGTGGCGTTGGGGGAAACGGTGACGGCGACCGCCGAGGCCGTGCCCGGCAAAACCTTTGAGGGTCCGATCAGCTTCATTTATCCGCACATGAACCACGATTCGCGCACGGCGATGGTGCGCGTGACGCTGGACAACCCGCGCCACGAACTGCGTCCCGGCATGTATGCCAGCGCCCAGATCATGACCGAGAGACTCCCCGATGCGATCCTGGCGCCGCGCGAGGCGGTGATCGACACCGGGACTCGCCAGATCGCGTTCGTCGTCGAATCGCAGGGCCATTTCGAGCCGCGGAAGGTGCGACTCGGGCTGGTCGGCGACAACGACCAGGTGCAGATCGTCGAAGGCCTGGCTCCGGGCGAGACGGTCGTGACCAGCGGGCAATTCCTCATGGACGTGGAGAGCCGCACGACCGAGGCGATCGAAAAGCTTCGCAACGCCGGGGGCGGCAATCCCTAGGCATTTCCCATGATTGCCAAGATCATCGAATTTTCGGTGCGCAATCGCTTCCTGGTGATGCTGCTGACGGCGATGCTGGTGGGGGCCGGGGTGTGGGCGGCAATGCACATCAGCCTGGATGCGGTCCCGGATTTGTCCGACGTGCAGGTGATCGTCATCACGGATTATCCAGGCCAGGCGCCGCAGGTGGTCGAAGACCAGGTCACCTACCCGCTGACGACCGCGATGATGGGCATTCCCCACGCCAAGGTCGTGCGGGGGATCAGCATGTTCGAGACGTCGATGATCTACATCATCTTCGACGACTCCACGGACCTTTATTGGGCGCGAAGCCGGGTGCTGGAATATTTGAATTTCGTTCGCGACCGCCTGCCGGCCGGCGTGGAGCCCAAGCTGGGGCCGGATGCGACCGGCGTCGGATGGGTCTATCAATACGTTCTTCATCCCGGTTATTACTGCGCCGACCATCCGGACGGAATCTGGCACGATGAGATCGCGGGCAAGTGGTACGGCGATCCGGCCGACGCCCCGGCGGATCGCCGCGCCGCCCTGACCCAAATCCGCGCCTTCGACAATCCCGGGACCTGCCCCCTGACCGGCGAGCCGTTGATTTCTTCAAATCAGGATTTGGCCAGCCTGCGCAGTTTGCAGGACTGGTATTTGCGTTATTCGCTCACCGGGGTCCCAAATGTCGCGGAAGTCGCGCCGATCGGCGGATTCGTCAAGGAATACCAGGTCGTTCTCAAGCCGGAGCAAATGCTGGCCTACAACCTGGCGGTGGGGACGATCATGAGCGCGATTCAGCGCTCCAACAACGACGTCGGCGGGTCGGTGGTCGAGATGAGCGAGACGGAATACATGGTCCGCAGCCGCGGGTATTTGCGCGGCCTGCACGATCTGGCCCAGGTTCCGCTGGGCGTCGGCAGGAACGGCACGCCGATTTTGTTGTCGGACGTCGCCACTCTCCAGGTCGCGGGGGAGGAGCGCCGCGGAATCGGCGAATGGAACGGCCAGGGCGAAGCGGTGGGCGGGATCGTCGTGGCCCGGTATGGCGCCAACGCCTACCAGGTCATCCACGACGCCAAGGAGAAACTGGCGGAACTCGAAAGCGGATTGCCCCCCGGCGTGACCATCAAAACCGCGTACGACCGCTCCGACCTGATCGAGCGCGCGATTCACACGCTCAGCCATACCCTGATCGAGGAAATGATCGTGGTGGCCCTGGTGTGCATTTTGTTTCTGCTCCACGCCCGAAGCGCGCTGGTCGCGATCTTCGTCATCCCCAGCAGCATGCTGGCCAGCCTGCTCATCATGTATCTCCTGGGCATCAACGCCAACATCATGAGCCTGGGCGGAATCGCCATCGCGATCGGCGTGGTGATCGACAGCGCCATCATCATGATTGAAAACGCGCATAAACACCTGAATGCCGAGGAGGAGCGCGTCGCCGCCGGCGGGACGCCGCGGCCCAGAAGCGCCGTCATCATCGAGGCCGCCAACGAAGTCGGGCCAAGCCTGTTTTTCAGCCTGCTTATTATCACCGTGAGCTTTCTGCCGGTGTTCGCGCTCACGGGCGAGAGCGGCCGCCTTTTCAAGCCGCTGGCGTTTACCAAGACGTTTGCCATGGCCTCGGCGGCGGTGTTGTCCATCACCATCATCCCGGTGCTGATGGTCTACTTCGTCACGCCGCGCGTTCTGCCCAAACGCTGGGGACATCTGCTGAACGTGCTGACGATTCTGGGAGCGATCGTGGTTCCCCTGGTTTTGCTGGCCGTGCTGGCGGGAATGGAGCCGGCCGTGCGCCCGCATCTCTGGTGGCTCTCGCTGGGGTGGATTCTCCTGGCGTCGCTGCTGCTTGTGCCGCAGAAAATCATTCACGAACACGACAGCCCCGTCAGCCTGGTTTTGCAGAAGGCGTACAACCCGTTTTTCTGGCTGGCGATGGATTACTGGTGGATCGTGTTGCCGATGGCCGTGGTGTTCATGGCATCGTGTCTCTGGCCGTTTATGCGGCTGGGCAGCGAGTTCATGCCGCCCCTGGACGAGGGCGATCTGCTCTACATGCCCACGACCGATCCCTCCATCAGCGTGACCAAGGCGCGGCAGGTTTTGCAGCAGACTGACAAGCTGATCAAGACGTTCCCGGAAGTCATCAGCGTCTACGGCAAGATCGGGCGCGCGGATACGGCGACCGACCCGGCGCCCCTGGACATGGTCGAAAGCGTCGCCCGGTTGCAGACCGATCCGGACCAATGGCGCCAGCGCAAAACGAGCTATTTTTTCGATCGCTGGCCGGCGGTGTTGCGCTGGCCGCTCCAGCACACGTTCTGGCCGCCCCAGCGCAAAATCACCATGGAGGAATTGGTTTACGGCTGGCAGGATATGGATGGGACGGATCATCCCGGCCTCAACGCGGTCGTGACCGAGCCGGGCGTCGCCAACGCCTGGCCCATGCCCATCCAGAACCGCACCAACATGCTCTCCACCGGGATCAAAACGCCCGTCGGCCTCAAGTTCATGGGACCGGATTTGCAGGTGCTGTCCGATCTGGCCGAACGCGCCGCCACGATCATGCTGACCGTCCCCGGCACCGCCAGCGCCTATCCCGAGCGATCCTTCGGAGGACTTTACCTCGACATCAACATCGACCGCACCCGGGCGGCGCGCTACGGCCTGACCACCGGCGACGTGCAGGACGTGATCAGCTCCAGCCTCGGCGGAATGAAAACCACCACCGCCGTCGAGGGGCTGGAGCGATATCCCGTCAACATCCGATATGCCCGCGACCTGCGCGATGATCCATCGGCCATCGAGCAAGTGCTCATCCCCACTTCCACCGGCGCGCAGATTCCCATGGGGCAGGTGGCCAAGGTGAAGATCGAGCCGGGTCCGCCGATGATCAAGAGCGAAAACTCGCAGCGGACGGCCTGGGTGTACGTGGACGTGAACGGACGCGACATCGGCACCTTCATCGCCGAGGCGCGGCGGACCCTGGCGGCAAAACTGCAAATCCCCGCGGGATACACGCTGGTGTGGTCGGGTGAATTTGAGAACATCCAGGAAGCCAACGCCCGGCTTAAGTGGGCCATTCCGCTGACGTTCATCGTCGTGGTGATCCTGCTCTATGCGGCCACGCGGAGTTGGTTCCGAGTCTGCGTGGTGTTGCTGGCCGTGCCGTTCAGCTTCGCCGGAGCGATCTGGTTTTTGTACTGGCTTGGGTACAACACGTCGGTCGCGGTATGGGTGGGGATCATCGCCCTGATCGGCCTGGATGCCGAGACGGGGCTGGTCATGCTGCTGTATCTGGACAACAGTTACGAGCGGTTCAAGCGGGCGGGCAAAATGCACACCCGCCAGGACTTGGTTAACGCGGTCCACGACGGCGCGGTGAAGCGCATCCGGCCCAAGACGATGACGGTTGCCGCGGCGTTCATCGGCCTGGCCCCCCTGCTCTGGGCCACCGGCACCGGCGCCGACGTGATGCGCAGGTTGGCCGCCCCCATGCTCGGCGGACTGTTCACCAGCTTCCTCATGGAATTGTTGATCTATCCCATCATCTTTTACGTCGCCCACCGCATCACGCTTCCCAAGTCCCCAGCCGAGGGTTGATGCCATGCTGAACAGAATAGCATTTCGATTTCCGCTGATCGCTTCGCTGGCGCTGATCGCCGGGTGCGTCATTCATCCCGATGGCGAACGCGATCTGCGCTCGATGGCCGACAGGGCCGGAAAAGCCTTCACCAAACCCCAGCTTCCCGAGAACGCGACGCCGCAGCAACTGGTCGAATTCGCGATGAACAACAGCGGAGAACTCCAGCAGCGGTATTGGGAATGGCGTTCGGCCATCGAGCAGATTCCCCAGGATGGATCGCAAACCGCAACGCTGAATTTGACGGCCGGCGCGACGATCACCAGGGGCCGTAGCGGGTTGTCCAATACAATGGTCGGCGCCTCCAACGACCCGATGACGGACATCAAGTTGCCGGCAAAACTGGACGCCGCGGCAAGGCAGGCCCTGGAAACCGCCCGCGCCGCCGGACAGCGTTTCATCAAGGCCCGGTTCGATCTGCGGGCAAAAGTCCTCGGCGCCTATTACGATTACGCGCTGAACGCGCAACTGATCGATCTGGAGCGGAGCAACCTCGAGCTGCTGCAAACGATGGTGTTCGTCACGCAGTCTCGCAACCGCGCCGGCGCCGCCGGCCAGCAGGAGGTCCTGAAGGCCATCGACGAGGCCGACCTTTCGCGTAACGATCTCCAAAATATGCGCTCGCAATTGCCGGCGCAGTTGGCCGCGCTGAACGCCCTGCTGGGCCGCCCGGCCGACGCCCCCCTGCCGCCGCCGCGCCAGTTCCCCGCGTCAGCCGCGATCCAGTATTCCGACGATCAGCTTCTCGATCTCGCCAAGCGCCGCAACCCCGAATTGCTCGCCCAGGCCGATGAATTACGCGCCCGCCAACAGGCCATTCGCCAGGCCAAGCTCGAATATTTCCCCGACATCAACCTCAGCGGCTCAACCGATCTGATGGGAATCACCCAATCGGTCCTGGGCCAGGCGACGATTCCCCTCTTCCGCCACGACGCCATCGAAGCCGCCATCGCCCAAGCCCAGGCCAACCTGAAGGCGTCCCAGTCGATGCGCCGCCAGGCCGGCGACGATCTGGCCGCCCAAATGGTCGCCGACCTCGCGACCCTGCGCGACGCCGACCGGCAACTGGTTTTATTGGAGCAAACGATCCAACCGCGTGCCCAGCGCGTGGTGGACTTGGACCGCTCCGCCTACGAAGCTGGCCGAGAATCGCTTTTGGATTTGTTGGACAGTCAACGATTCCTGATTTCGATCCGGCGATTGTCAGCCAACCTAAAAGCCGAGCGCGGCAAGCGTTTGGCCGATATCGAGGCGATCGCGGCCGTGGAATTGAATAGCGCGCGAACGTAGCGCAATAGAGCCGCCATCCGACTTCGTGTCCTTCGCGTCTTGGCGGTTTATATCTTGGGAGTTACCGCGAAGGCGCAAAGGGCGCGAAGAAGTACGAACCAATCGACGTCCAGTTATAGGCATTGACCTATATTGGTGATATGCTATATTGTTCTCATGTGGGAAGTCGAATACACGGATCGGTCACTGCCGGGACTTCGAAAGGAAGGGCTAATCTAATGGCTGGCCGACACAACTGGAACAACCTCATTAAGCGGATGACTCCCCAGCGCCGCGCCCGCATCGAGCGGGGCGTGCGTGAGGACTTGACCGAAATGCTGCTGTCGGAAATCCGCCGGCTTGCCGGGCTGACACAGGAGCAGCTTGCCGCGTCGCTAGGCGTCAAGCAGCCCAC
>JBEKKC010000043.1:0-27048 GCA_050010915.1 Tepidisphaeraceae bacterium
GCACAACCCCGCGCTCAGCGATGAGGAAAACCAGGCGATTTTCGGCAAGTGCAACAACCCGCACGGGCATGGGCATAACTACGTTCTGCAAGTGACGCTGGCCGGCATGCCGGACTGCAATGGGCACCTGACCGACATTCCGCAATTCGAGCAGGTGGTCGCCTCGACGGTCATCGAGCCGTTCGATCATCGGTATTTGAATTTGGAGGTCGCCCGGTTTTCGGAGTTGATTCCGACCGTCGAGAACATCGCCATGGTGATCTTTCAAATGCTCAAGCCGAAGATCGAGGCGATGGGCGTGAAGCTGGCCGGCGTGACGCTGTGGGAGACGAGCAAGACTTGGTGTGAATATATGGAGTGACAAGATGCCGGTTGGAACATCACGAGCGAGTCGACCGCATCAACAGAAGTTTCATGGGATGAAGTTCCCTGTCAAATGGGTTGAGAATCAGTCCGAGGCTTTCCAGGGTTGTTGCACCCAACAACGGCTGATCGCCGTCCTCGCCGAAAATGATGGGGGCGGCGCCGCCGTCGCCGCGATATTCGAAATATGCGTCGCCTACCTCTCGAGTGAAGGTGGTCCCGTCGGCCAGGGTGAAGTTAAGCGTCTTGTAGGGCTTGATTCCGATTGCTTTTAGGCGTTTTCCGGATACCAGACTGTAAACGGCCCCGGAATCGACCAAAAAATCAACTTCAATCGCTTTTCGGCCGTTTCGGGACGACTTTACCGTCAGCCTCTGGTGTGTCAGGCCCATGTCTGAAGTATATGCCTGACCCGCTGGGACAACAATGCGTCCGGAAACAGAAGAACGGTCGCTGTTGCTCTGGGCATCTACAGCCAGCCAGTTCCAACTGGTTCCGCTCCGCGCCGCGACAAATCCGGGGTGACGGGGCACCAATCGAACTTTTTGCCCATTTTTGTGCTGAAATCAAGGCTTTTCCGAGCGCCAAGTCAACCGCACCCTACGGAGAATTTTTTGCCGCTGGTTGCGCAGAAAAAAGCTCGGACTGGCTTCGGTCAACTCGATGGGAATTTCAGCGGCGAAGGACCCCGGCCAGCTTTCGGGCAGCCGAGTCGAGTTGTGTTCGGTCCGGCTTATGGAAGTAGTGCTCGCCAAATTTAAGGCCGAAACCGTCGCCCCGGAAACGCGGGAAAACGTGGAGATGCACATGTGGAATTTCCTGCATAGCCGCTTCACCGTCGGCAAGGAATAGATTGACTCCCTCGCACCGCAGGTCGGTTTGTCGCAGAGCTTCGCTCAGGCGCTGGGCCATCCGGAATACATGCATTGCCCACTGGCGCCACGTCTCTTTGCACCACGTGCATTCCGAATCTTGACGGACTATTTGACCGCGAGCCATTCCACTCCCATGCCTGGTCGGAGGCTGAGCGGAAACTGGAGTTGCGGACAGAGCAAATGCATGGACGACGCCACGAAAGTCGATGGACGATCAAGGCGTGGAAAGCCTGGGGGTACGTTGATCGGTTTTTGATGATTGAAGATTTGCTGCCCACGATTACCCAGCAGCTTGAGGGCACCAGAGCCAAGCAACGCACGCCAGCGAAGAACCGTCGTCCCCGCTGAGTAAGAGCATTCCTCCCTTTCGCATTTCAAAAACTGCCTTTGCGGGGTGTGTAACAACCATACTTACCCGCCTTCATTTCGATGGAGGAGAAACGGAGCGCCCGAGCGCAGCAGTCAAGGTGGAACCGTCGGAGAAGAGGCTCCGCGTACTCGCGGAGTAGTACCTTGACGGCGAGCACGGGTGCGTAGAGTGGTTCCCACGAAAAGAAGGCGGCATCTCGGGACCGTTCGGGGGGCGAATTATCGACTGCTTCAAAAACCGCGATAGGCTGTTCTTCGAGATGAGTGACGAACTACTAGGCCGCCAAAAGTACGGCGAAGAAGACGCAAATATACAAGGAGTTTTTCAATGGCTCAACTGACTTGCAAACCCGTTTCGTTCTTCAAGGCCGATCCGAATCAACCGCGAAAGCACTTCGATGACGCGGCATTGAAGGCACTTGGTGAATCCCTGAAGGTTCGCCAGAACGATCCGGTTCAGGCCAAGCCTGACGGCGTTCTCATCGACGGGGAACGGCGATGGCGGGCAGCCAAGCTCGTTGGCCTGGAAAAGCTTGACGCGATCATCACCGACGCGGCGTTGACGGATAGCGAGATGAACCTGGTGCGGCTCACGTCATTCTTCCACCGGGAAGATCTGACGGCCTTTGAGAAGTGGTCTGCGTGTAAGCAAATGCTCGAACTCAATCCCGGCTGGCTGGCCAAGGACCTGGCCGAGCATCTGCACATTGATCCGTCGATGGTCACGCGACTGCTTTCCCCCTCCAAATGCACGCAAGGATGGCAGGCGGCGCTCAAGGAGGGAAAGGTCGGCATCTCGGATGTGTATGCCGCCAGCAAGCTACCTGAGTCCGAGCAAGCGGAATTGCTTTCGCTGAAGCTCTCCGGCGCGAGCCGGGACGCCATCGAGAGCGCGGGGCGGAAAAAACGCCTGGCGGACACGCCGACGGTAAAGGTGAACCGCGTGAAGTGCCTGTTGCCGTCCGGTGTGCAAATCGTCGTCTCCGGTAACAGCGTGTCACTCGACGAGAGCATTGACGCTCTGAGTGAAGCCATCAAGGAAATGAAGCGGGCGCGAGAGCTTGGCTATACGAGCAAGACCTTCGCCGCCGCGATGAAGGACAAGGCTCGAAGAGCATAAGTCGGTAGCAGATGAAGCCACGTTTCGACGTGGGCGCAAGAAGAAACGCGCCCGCGATAGGTGAACTGCGCGCTTAACACGGCCCCAAACAGGAGAAAGCCATGTACAGAATTCTGCGTTATGTTCTGATCATTAGTGTGCTTCTGGGGGCGTACCTCGCCGGGCTGGCGTTGTACTTCATTCCACACCTCTGGCTGGCGGCAGTCGGCCTCGGCGTCTTAATGCTTTGTCAGAAGGGCTACCGTTACAGCGCTTACGGCACGGCCCGTTGGGCCGATGCGGCCGACATTCCGCACATGCTCGAAGGCGACGGTCTGATTGTCGGCCACATCAAGGGCAACGCGAACAAGTGGAGCAGCCTGAAGGCGCTGTTCAATTCACGGATCGCGCCGCGTGAGGCGTGCCGGAAGTTTCTCCTCGCATTCCAGCGCAAGCAGCCAAGGCAACTGGTGCGCTTAACGAAGGCCGTCCACACGGCGGTATTCGCCCCAACGGGCGTCGGCAAGGGTGTCTCCTGCGTCGTCCCGTTCGCATTGACCTGCCCGGACAACATGGTCGTGGTTGATTTCAAAGGCGAGAACGTGGCACTGACGGCTGCGGCCCGTCGCAAGATGGGGCACCGCGTCGTTGTCCTCGATCCCTACAAGATCACGACGCCCGATCCCGACACGTTCAATCCACTGGAGTTTATCGACAAGGATTCCCATACCGCCCTGGATGATTGCCGCGATCTCGCCGAAGCGCTCGTGGTTAGGACCGGGCAGGAAAAGGAACCGCATTGGGCGGACTCGGCGGAAGTGTGGATCGCGGCCATGACGGCGATGGTCGCCAGTTTCGCCGAGGGCGAGGACAGGTCGTTGCAATCGGTCCGGTCGCTCCTCACCAACCCGGAAAAGATGCAGGCGGCCATCAAAATGATGTGCGAGTCCGACGCAATGGACGGGATGCTTTCCCGGCTTGGTCACCAGCTTACGCACTTCAAGGACAAGGAGCTTTCCTCAACGCTCACGACCACGAATCGCTTCATGCGGTTCCTCGACACGACGGCGATTGCGGATAGCACGAGGCAGAGCAGTTTTAATCCCGCCGATTTGCTTAATGGAAAGGTGACCGTCTATCTCGTCCTTCCCCCCGACCGGATGCGGGCGCAATCCGCACTGCTTCGCTTGTGGATCGGTTCGCTGCTCCGGGCCGTGGTTAAGGGCGGTCTCCAAGAGACGAACAAGGTGCATTTCGTTCTCGACGAAGCGGCGTCGCTCGGACACATGGATGCGCTCGACGACGCGGTGGACAAGCTGCGGGGCTACGGCGTCAGGTTGCAGTTTTATTACCAGAGTCTCGGCCAGCTTCAGAAGTGTTTTCCCGATGGTCAGGATCAGACGCTCCTTAGCAACGTGACCCAGGTGTTCTTCGGCGTCAATGACCAGCAGACGGCGGACTACGTTTCGGCGCGGCTCGGCGAAGAGACCATCGTCGTAAACAGCGGCGGCACGAGTTCCGGCAAGTCATACCAGACGACTGGCCCTGGGCAGAATGTCAGCCATTCATCGAACACCAATCGGAACTGGCAGTTTCTTGGCCGCAAGCTGCTGAAGCCCGAAGAGGTGACCGCATTGCCTGACCGGGTTGCGATCACCTTCACGCCCGGTGTGCCGCCTTTGGCGACGCGGTTGATTCGTTACTACGAGAAAGAGTTCAAGAGCGCGGGTTACACGGGGACTGTGAAGTTGGTTCTCGACGGAATCTGTCTGTTCATCGCTACAGCGAGCCTCGCTGTGCTGTTCACGGCGGCGCTGCTTAGTAACACCTTCAAATGAAAGGAGAAAGTCATGTCCAAGCAAACGCAGCAATTCTTCGAGCAAATCAAAAATGGAGGACAGCCCACCATCATCGAGGGCATCAGGGAAGCCTCATTTTCGATGAAGGAAATCGGCGGGCAAATCTGGGATGGCCTCAAGCCCATGTTCGATCACGGGCGCACGGAAGCTGCCGCCGCCCTGTTCTCCGGTCAAGGTCATGTCATGTACATGCGCGGCCAGGAAGGCATAGAGCAAGGGCAGGATCAGGAGCAAGCCAAAGAAATGCCCGAAGGTCAACGTGACCTCGGGCGAGAGATGTAACCAGCTTTTTCAAAGGAGTCTGTCATGCACGTTTTAGCAGATAGTGATGTCGGCCAAGGGTTCTTTTGGGTCATGCTCTACATTGGCGCTGGCATGTGGGCGCTCAGGAGGATGTCCAGAAAGTGCGGAACGGATGGCATCGTGAAGAGTGCCGCCAAGCGGGGCGTCGCCCGCCTGTTCTCGCGCTTGACCAAGTAACGTTCAGTGCGGCCTCACCAGCTTGTGTTCCTGATCCCGGATCGGCGACGGGACGGGGTGCGATCTGCGTGAGGCCGCTTTCTTCCGCTGGTTTCACGTACCCGCCTGGATGCAGCGTATGCCTCGGAGCAATCACAAATCCGATTGCGAGACCGCCAATGATGCGGCGGCGGGCTGCGTTCCTGCGGGAACGCCGGAGTGGATCACGCCGCACCTCATCGCCGAGACAATCCGCGTCTGGCAGCCGTACTACCGCCAAGTGCTTACGCCCGAAGAAGCCGTTACAATGATCCGCAACGTCGGTCGTTTGTTTCAGGCACTTTCTTCGGAGCCGTAACCATGAAACGATTCGTCGCATTGGCCCGTGTGAGCAGTCGTGAACAGGAACGGGAAGGCTTCAGCCTGGAAGTGCAGGAAACGGCACTCAGGCGATATGCGACGCAGGCTGGCGGCGAAATCGCCAAGCTGTTCCGCATTGCGGAGACGGCCAGCAAGGGCGATGAACGCAAGACGTTCCGTGAGTTGGTCACCTACGCCAAGAAGAACGCCGCCGAGCTTGACGGCCTCCTGTTCTACAAGGTGGACCGTGCGGCCCGTAACCTGTTTGATTACGTCGAACTCGAACGGCTGGAATCGGAATACGACCTGCCGTTCATCTCCGTCTCCCAGCCGACCGAGAACACGCCCGCTGGTCGCATGATGCGCCGGACGCTCGCCAACATGGCGAGCTTTTACACCGAGCAACAATCGGTCGATGTCCGCGAAGGTCTTGCCCGCCGCGTACTGGAAGGCTGGTTCTGCTCTCGCGGTCCCTACGGTTATCGCAACGTCCGAAACGATGGCCGGGGCACCATCGAAATTGATCCCCAGCCCGCTGCCAACGTCAAACGCATCTTCCATCTCTACGCCTACGAGAACCTGACCCTGGATGGCCTCGTCGAGAAGATCAACGGCGAAGGCATGGTCTTCCGTGCGTCGATGCCGAAGTTCCCGCGAAGCTCGGTTCACAACATTTTGCTGGATCGGGCCTATATCGGAGAGATTCTGCACAAGGGGCAATGGTATCAGGGCAAGCACAAGCCGTTGATCGACCGGGCGACGTGGGACCGCGTGCAGGCTTTGCTGGGTGGTCATGTCTACCAGTCGCACGCGCTCACCTACGGCAGTGAATTGATCCAGTGTGCTCATTGCGGGCATCCGATCACCGGCGAGCAGAAGACGAAGAAGACGAAATCCGGTGAGCGGTATTACAACTATTACCGCTGCACCTATTACAACGTGAAAGACCATCCGCGCATCCGTGTCACAGAGGCCGACCTTGACCGGCAAGTGCTGGCGGTGTTCGACAAGATTCGGATCGAGGATGAAGAAGTGCGGGACTGGTTCCGAGTCGTGCTCGCGTCGCAGACGCGAGACATGCAGGCTGACTCCCTCGCACAGCGCGCCGAGTTGCAGCGGCAAGAGACCCTCTTCGTCGCTCAACAGGATCGCTTGCTCAACATGCGGATCGCAGGTGAGATCGACCAGGAAACGTTTGGCCGCAAGCACACGGAAATGCGTGACCGTCTGGCTTCCATCAAGCTGCAACTCGACGTGCTGGATCGGTCGCACGACGAAACAGCCGAGTTAGCCTCGAAAGTTTTTGAACTTTCTCAAACGCTTAGGCAGCAATGGCTTACCGCCGACTACGCCGCGAAGCGTCGAATCCTCGAAATCGTGTTTTTGAACTGCCGCCTCGATGACACAACTCTTGTCCCCACAATGAGAAAGCCCTTCGACGTTCTCGCCGAAGGGCTTGTCTCGAACTTAAGTCGGGGTGACGGGATTTGAACCTTCCGTATTCGAAGTCCGATCAAATTGCTCCGCGTATCTGAATGAAGCTTCTCCCACGCGCGCCGCGTGACTGGAATCAAATCCCCCCAGGGTTATTTCATCCGATAGCCAATTCCGCATCGTGTGTGGTCTCGGCCATCCACCACAACACCATCAGCGGGGCCATGCGGCCGACGAGAATGATCGCGGAGTAGGCGAAAAATAGGCCCTTCTCATCCGGCACCGGCGAGACGGTGAAACCGACGTTGCTCATGGCGCTGATGGCATTGAATAAGATGCCGTCGGGCGGATCGGTGCCGGAGACGTAGGCCAGCAGCATCGCGGCCGCCAGGCCCAGGGCGAGATAGACGGCCAGCCAGACGAAAGCGATGGCGAACGGTCGGCCGGGGGGCTGGCCACTCAGGAGGCGGCGCGTTCCGCGGGCCAGTTCGATCAGCGTCGTGGATTTCAAACCGCTGCCGGCGCCGGCGGGGCTGGCGCCGATCATCATCAACACGATCAGAAACCATCGGGCGGGTTGCGTGAGGTTTGAAATGCCGGCGATCGGAAGGCCGCCGGTGCGGGATTCGATCGCCAGAACGGAAGCGGAGGGAAGCTGATCTCTGGCGCCGGAAAGAGTCGGCCAGCCGTGACCGGCTTGGTTCAGGGCGAGGATCAAAAGCAGGCCGATGACGTACAGCCAGGCCGAGGCGCCGATGACGGTTTTTGAATGGGCGGAAAAACTGGCCCGGAAAACGACGGCGCACCAGATTTCCATGAGGACCGGCAGCCCCAGTCCGCCGAGGATCGACAGGGGAAGAATCACCGCGTGGACCAGGACGTTGGACGCGCCGGGCAAATTGCCGAGGTAAAGCCCGCAGTTGCCGAAGGCGCTGGCGGCGAGAAAGGCCGCCTGGAAGGGGGAGCGGTCGGCATCCAACAGCAGCGAGGCGCCGATCAGCAGGGCGGCGGCCTCGGCGATGAATGCGGCGAAGATCAACTCGCGATCGGTGAACGGCAGGCGGACGATGCGAATGACCGCCAGCCCGCCGACGATCATGGTGAACAGGCTGCCGCCGACGATCAGGAGCAGGGCGGTCCATTGGCCCAGATCGTTCAATCCACCGACGCCGGGGTCGGTGTTGAAGCCGGACAGCGTGGCGGCGTTCATGGCGATGAACATCGCCCGGACGGGGTTTGGATTGCCTGCGGCCGAGCCGAATTTCCAGATCACCAAAATGCCCAGCAGAATCATCAAAAGAAACGCCGGGAAGAGCCAATTGGAAAGATCGCGGCCCATGCCGCCGCCCAGCGGGTTGGGCGGAACCGGCGTTGCCGTGACGGCCGCGGATGGATTGGATTTGCGCTTCTTATTGCTGGCCAAGGCGGCTATTTCCCGTAGACCTTCTGGGGCTCAAATATCTTCTTGCCGATGAGCTTCCAGTCTTCGGCTTCCTTTTGGTACTCGCGGAAGAAGCAACTGTAAAAGCCCTCGTGACAGGCCGCCCCCACCTGCTCGACCTTGATGAGCAGGACGTCCTGATCGCAATCGACGGCAATGGATTTGACGTGCTGAACGTGCCCGCTGATCTCGCCCTTGAGCCAGAGCTTATTTCGGCTGCGGCTGAAGAAATGCGTGTTGCCGGTTTGGACGGTTTTTTCCAAGGCATCGCGATTCATCCAGGCCATCATGAGGACCTGTCCGTTGGCCGCATCCTGCACGATGGCGGGGATTAAGCCGCTAGAATCGAATTTGAGATTGGAGAGCTGCCGATCCATGGCGACATTTGTCCGAGGGTGGGGGGGATTTGTCAAATGGGCGGGATTTGGGGGTGCGAACTCGCCACATGGAATGACGATCGACGGTCAAGACCGCGGGATAGCCATCCCGCGGCTTTCGGGAGCGCCCGCTGCGAGGTCGAGCCGCGACAACCGGTTCTGGGTTTCGGCGCGGTGGGCCTGCTGGGCAGTCGGTGCAGGAAAAACGTCTCGCCGGTGCGGTGATCGTCAAACGGGGTTGCAGGGAAGATTGACTGCCTGGGCAAACGGAGGGGAGCGCCCACTCCATACGCTCGCACCGGCGATGCGGCCAAGCGGGGAGAACCCTTTGCTAAGCCTTTTTCATTGCTTAAACTCTCCGGGATCAACTGCATTGGAGTCATTATGCGAACGGCATTTCAATTTTTCGTTTTCTCGGCACTGTTGATCTTCTTGGCGAGCGCGATTGCCGCAGCGGATTTGCCGGCGACTGTGCCGAGCACTATGCCGACGACGGGACCTTCGAGCATCAGTTGGGACCAGGCCAAGGACTACGTTGGGCAGAACGTCACGGTCACGGGTCCGGTCGTGGGCACGCACGATTTCGGCGATGCGGCCGTGCTGAACGTCGGCAAGAACTTTCCCAGTCCAGACCGGTTTACGGTGTACATCCCGGCCGATAAGCGGGCGGGGATGCCGACCGATCTGGATGTCGGCAAGACGATCAGCGTCACGGGCACGGTGAAGATTTATCGCGACGTGCCGGAGATCGAAGGGGATTCGGAGCATATTGTGGTTATCAAACAAGGGTCCGAGGGGGCGGCGACGCAGCCGTGAGGGGATGCCCCAGGGAGCAAGCTCCCGTGGGCTTTGGATGGGGATAGTGGTTTGCTCCGATCCTTCCGGCAATCTTGACTTCACCCGCACGCGCCGTAGCATCGCCGGTCGCGGAAAGAAATTTTTTCTCGTGATCCATTACAGGAGATTCAAATGGCTAAGAAGACCGTGGCGGACGTGAACGTGCAGGGGAAAAAAGTGCTGATGCGGGTGGATTTCAACGTACCGATCGAAGGGGGGAAGATCACCGATGACCGGCGGATCGTGCAGGCGTTGCCGACGATCAAGGACGTCGTTGGGCGCGGGGGAAGGCTGATTCTGATGTCGCATCTGGGCCGGCCGAAGGGAGGACCGGAGGCGAAATTTTCGCTGAAGCCGGTGGCGGAACGGTTGTCGCAGTTGCTGGGCAAGCCGGTGAAGTTTGCGGAGGACTGCATTGGTCCGGCGGTGGAGCAGTTGGCGGCTGGGCTGAAGGATGGGGACGTGCTGCTGCTGGAGAATTTGCGATTTCACAAGGAGGAGGAGAAGAACGATCCGAATTTCGCCAGGCAGTTGGCGAAGTTGGGGGACGTGTACGTGAACGATGCGTTCGGGACGGCGCATCGGGAGCACGCCAGCACGTTCGGGGCGGCGCAGGCGATGGCGGGCAAGCCGCGGGTGATCGGGCAGTTGATCCAGAAGGAGTTGAAATTCCTGGGCGAGGCGATCAGCAATCCGAAGCATCCGTTCGTGGCGATCCTCGGTGGGGCCAAGGTTTCCGACAAGATCAACGTGATCGAGCAGCTTCTGGGCAAGGCGGACGTGTTGCTCATCGGCGGGGCGATGGCGTACACGTTCTTCCTGGCGCAGGGGAAGGGAGTGGGCAAGAGCCTGGTGGAACGGGACAAGGTGGAGTTGGCCAAGGGATTGCTGGCCAAGGCGGGGGGGAAGATCAGGTTGCCGGTGGACAACGTGATTTCAGACAAGATGACGGATGATGCGCAGACGAAGGTGGTGGAGGGGGACATTCCTGCGGACATGGAGGGCTACGACATCGGCCCGAAGACGCGGCAGTTGTACAAGGCGGAGATCGCCAAGGCGAAGACGATTGTGTGGAACGGTCCGATGGGGGTGTTCGAGAAGAAGCCGTTCGCGGCGGGGACCAAGGCGGTTGCGGAGGCGGTGGCGGAGGCGACGGGGAAGAACGGGGCGGTGACGGTCATCGGAGGCGGGGACAGCGCCGCGGCGATCGAGCAACTGGGCTTGTCGAGCAAGGTGAGCCACGTGAGCACCGGCGGGGGGGCGAGCCTGGAATTTTTGGAGAACGGGCACTTCTCGACGCTGGATATTTTGGATTGATGGAGGAAAGGGTTGAATGACGAAATCACCTGCCCGCTGAAGCGGGCAGGCCGCTGGCATGACCTCAAATCCATTTCAATTCTCAAGCGCGCAGATCGCGGCGTCGGTGCTTTCGGCGGATTTCGCCAGGCTCGGCGAAGAGATCGCGGACGTGGATCGGGGCGGGGCGGACTTTCTGCACCTTGATATTCTGGACGGGCATTTCGCGCCGAATATCAGCTTCGGCCCGGCAGTCACGGCGGCAATCCGGCGGGTGACCCGGGCGTTTCTCGACGTGCATCTGATGATCTCGGAGCCCGAGCGGTACGCGCCGGATTTTTTGAAGGCGGGCGCGGATGGCCTGACATTTCACGTGGAGGCGGTGGCCGATGCGGTGCAGACCGCGCGGCGGCTGAGGCAGATGGGATGCCGGCACCTGGGGGTTACGCTCAATCCGGCAACGGCGGTGGAGGCGATTTACCCGGCGATGGAGGAAGCGGATCACGTGCTGGTGATGAGCGTGGTGCCGGGATTTTCGGGGCAGAAGTTCATGCCGGAGGTCTTGCCCAAGGTCCAGGCGGTGAAGAAGAGGCTGCGAGCGGAGCAGCGGCTGGAAATCGACGGGGGAATTCACGAGCAGACGATTCGGCGGGCACGGGAAGCGGGAGTGGACTGGTTCGTGGTGGCCAGCGCGATCTTCGACCAGAAGGACCGGGCGGCGGCGATCGCGCGGCTGCGGAAAGAACTAGGCGAGTGAAGAGGTGTTTGGGAACCCCCCACGGCGGCGCCGTGGGCGTTGGGGGCCACATAGGCTCGTCATATCCGGATCATACGATCCATCGGCGTGCAAATAATTGCCATTGCTTTACAACCGCGGGCCGGGGGTTTATCAGGATTGTCATGGGCATTCGAGCGGTGTTGATCGAGGCGGGTCCGACGCCGTGGGACGTGGAGGAGCGGCTGGTGGGCAGCGCGTCGCTGCCGCTGACGGCGGAAGCGATGGATGCCATAGGTCATCTGCTGAGCGCGTTGCCGGAGCCGGTGGAGGCGGTTTATCGACCGGCGGCGAACGAAGCGTGCAGGCAGGCGGGGCAGATCATCGCGAAAAAGTACGGGCTTCGGCCGCGTGACAATGCGGAATTGGAGGAGGTGGGGCTGGGCCTGTGGCAGGGTCTTTTTCCGCAGGACGTTCGGCAGCGGTTTCCGACGGTGTACCGGAAATGGGAGGAGGAGCCGTTGCAGGTGACGCCGCCGGACGGCGAGCCGCTGGAGGCGGCGATCCAGCGTGTCGGGGGCGCGGTGAGGCGGATTGTTCGGCGGACGAGGAACCATTGCATTGCGCTGGCGCTGCGGCCGATGGCGTTTCAAATCGCCGGGGGGATTTTGCGGGGGGAGCCCGAGTCACAGATCGCCGGGCACTTGCGTCATCGGCGGCCAATGGAGACGATTGAAATCAACCCGGCTTAGGCGAGTTGCCGCCGGCGAGGGGCCGATTATGTCGCAAGCGCCCAACGATCAAACCGCGGTAAAAAAGGACGGGGTTCCCGAAGGGTTGTGGATGCGTTGCCCGGATTGCGGGGCGATGCTGTTCCGCAAGGTGGTTGAGGAGGCGCTGCACGTCTGTCCGGAATGCCAGTATCATTTCCGGATTTCCGCCCGGCAGCGGATCGAGCAACTGGTCGATCCGGGGAGCTTCGAGGAGATGTTCGACGACATCGAGCCGACCGATCCGCTGAAATTCGTGGACAAGAAGACGTACAAGGACCGGCTGAAATCGGAGCGGGAAGAATCGGGGGAAAAAGACGCGGTGGTCTGCGGCAAGGGATTCATCAAGGGCCGGCCGATCATGATGGCGGTGATGGACCCGACGTTCATGATGGGATCGATGGGGAGCGTGGTGGGGGAGAAGATCACGCTGACGATCGAAGCGGCGTTCAAGCTGAAGGAAACGCTGCCGCTGCTGATCGTGAGCTGCTCGGGCGGGGCGCGGATGCAGGAATCGGCGTTGTCGCTGATGCAGATGGCCAAGACCAGCGCGGCGCTGGCGCGGCTGGACGACGCGGGGGGGCTGTTCATCAGCCTGCTGGCGGACCCGACGACCGGGGGCGTGACCGCCAGCTTCGCGATGCTCGGCGATTTCATCCTCGGGGAACCGAAGGCGTTGGTCGGCTTCGCCGGCCCGCGGACGATTTGGAACACGATCAAGGTGGAACTGCCGCCGGGATTTCAGCGGAGCGAGTTCCTTCAGGAAAAGGGATTCATTGATTTCGTGGTGCATCGCAAGGACCTGCGGAGCGAAATCGCCAGGCTGGTGGATTTCTGCAAGAAATGAATCTACACGAGAAGGTGCGAGGCGATTGAGCCGGCGGAATTGGCGGGGGGCTGGGAAGAGCCGGGGGCGGCCAGCTTGTCTTCGACGGAAAAAACGGCGCCGACCATGCGTTCGACGTGGCCCTCGTTATCGAGGTACATTCGACCGCGGGTGTTGAGCCTGCGGATGCTGCCGTCGCCGCAAACGATTCGGTGGGAAATCTGGTAGTCGCGATGGTTGGCTGCGGCGCCGCCGACGGACGCCAGATGGAAGAATTCCCGGTCCTCGGGATGAACGTAAGCAAAAAAGCCCTCGTAGGTGGTGGCGAACTCGGAAGGCGAGCGGCCGAAGATTTCGGGAAGGTTGTGGGATTTCCAGAAGGTTCCGTCTTTGACGTTGACGTCCCAGCAGGCGACACCGGCGGAGTCCAGGGACAAACGGAGCCGGCGATCGGTTTCCTGAAGCGATTTTTCCGCGCGATTGCGGGCGTAATGCAGGTAACTGATGAGCAGTCCAAGGCCGATGAACAGCACCAAGCGAACGACGTCTTCCTGGCGGGCGATGCGGAGAGAGTTGTCCGGCGGCAGGTACCAGGCAACCAGGAGCGACGTCAGCGCGACCGTGAAGAGCGCCGGAAGCAGGCCGCCGCGCCACGAGGCGACGACGATCGCCGCCAGGAAAAATGCGAAGTTCCCATGTTGCTGAAGCGGCCGATTCACGCGGTAGAGAATCTTGGTTGCGCCCCACGCAACCGCGACGACCGCCAATGACCACGCGAACTGATTGATTGTTTGCCGAAAATCTTGACGCATGGCGTACACAAAAACCGAAACTGCGTCCCAACCCTCAAACCAACGGCGCTTGCTCCCCGATCTTGCGAAAGCTTGCCCTTTCGCTTGACTGCGAGATGCATTGTAGGCTTTGCCGGGTTGCGCTTCAAGTTAATCTTAATAATCGTTTAATCTTGTAAAATGCGCCGCTTCAGGATTCTGGCGCCGGGTCCGACGATGACCTGATCGGCGGGGACATCGGCGACGACGGTGGCGCGGGCGCCGACGACGGCCCGATCGCCCACGGTTACGCCGGGCCCGACGAAGGCATCGGCGGCGATCCAGACTTCCTGGCCAATGACGATCGGCGGCTTGAGCAGCGGAAACCGGCGGGAGGTGTAATCGTGAGTGCCGGCGCACAGGTGCGCGTACTGGCTGATGGTCGCCCCGCGGCCGATGGTGATTTTGCCGAGGGAATAGAGGATGGCGTAATCGCCGATGACGACGTTCTCGCCAAGTTCGAGGTTCCAGGGGATTTCGATGAGAGCGGTGGGACGGATGCGGACGCCCTTGCCGAGGCGGGCGCCGAACAGTTCCAGCAGAAGCCGGCGCCAGCCGTACCAGTTGTGAAACGACAGGCGGAACAGGGACGCCCGAACGATCATCCAAAGCGCGCGTTTGAAGTTTTCCATGGGATTCCAGGGGCTGGCTTGGTTTTTTCGGCGAGGTTCGGCGGGGAAGGAGCGGGCCGCGGCGTGGGCCGGCGTCGGGGGAGCGGGCGTCGGCGGGGCGGGGCGCTGGGGGGGCTCCGAGAGCGGCCGCGGGGCGGGCGGCTCGACGAGGGGCAAGTCAGTCGCGGCCGGCGCCAGGTGGCCGGGCATTCCCCCTCCTTCGGCGATTGCCAGCCCGCTGATTTCCATCGGCTCGTTTCCCCCCGTGCGGACAAGTTCATAGTATTTTGCACGAATGAACAGTTCGTAGGTGCTGATGAGAAGACAGAGGGTCAGCCCGGGCCGGCGATCGAGGATTCCTCCGCGGATGAAATACATGTACACGAACCGCAGGAGCCAGGGGAGCGCGAGTTTCGGGGCGATGCTGTATTTGACGTACCGGCGTCGAGCCAGGCGGTCGTTGAAGAACCTCCACCATCCGGGCCAGGGTTCGCGGTGTCGGTAGATTTCCATCGCTTCCAGGGTGGAATACCGATTGTGCTTGGCGATGAAATGTTCCAGCCCGCGGCGGTCCTGGTGATGCAGCAGATGGCGCAGATGGCTGGTCGGACCCTGGACGATCATGTGTTCGTGGACGTTGCGCTCCTCATAGCGCGCCCGGCCGCGTTTGAACAACCGCATGTTCCAGGCGGGGAAATAGGCGCAGTGATGAATCTCCCGGCCCATGAAGAGGGTGACGCGGTTGAGATAGAACCCGGCCTGCGGCACGTTCTGCACGGGCCGGGAAACGACCTGGAGGATCTCCTCCCGCAGTTGGGGGGTGACGGATTCGTCGGCATCGAGAATCAGAATCCAGGGTGATTCGAACGGGAGGTGGTCCAGCGCCCAGTTTTTCTGGCGGGCGTATCCCTCCCAGGGCTTGTCGACGACCACCGCGCCGAATTCGGCGGCGATCTGGTGGGTGCGGTCCGTCGAGCCGCTGTCCACGATAAAAACGCGACGGACCCATCCCTGGACGCTTCGCAGCGCGTGCGGAAGGTTCAATTCCTCGTTATGGGTCTGAATCAGGACATCGATCATGGGGCGTCCGCGTGGTTATTCTTATATCGGAAGTCGGGGCGAAGGTCATTGGTCAGTTGTCAATTGTCAATTGACAATTGACAATTGACTAACATGCGAATCCTGCACCTGACGGCCGGATCGGATGCCGGGGGGGTGAGCCGGTATATCTTCGATTTATGCGCCGGGATGCAGGGGGCGGGGCATGAGGTGGCGGTCGCCGGGGAACGGGGGACATGGCATGACAGGTTCGCCAACGCCCCCTGGCCGTGGATAGACGCTCCGCTCAAGGGCGGGCCGTGGACGCTGATGCGGGCGGCGCGCGGACTGCGGAAATATCTGGCCGAACATCCCGTCGACGTGATGCATTGCCATTACCGCAGGACGACCCTGGTGGCTCGTCGGCTGCAAAAAACTTTCCGCGTGCCGATGCTTTACACGTTGCATTTGTCGCACATGCCGCTGGGCGGGCCATGGGGATGGCTGAGCAACTTCGGCGACCACGTTCACGTGCCGTCCAGCGAAGCCCGCCAATGGCTGATCGACGAGGCGCGGGCGCCGGCCGAACGCATCACGCTCATCCCTCACGGAATTCATGCGGAGCGATTCCCGGTTCCCGACGCGGCGGCGAGGCAAGCGGCGCGGGCGAAACTGGCATTGGCCCAGGAGCACGTCGTCGCGCTCTACCTGGGCCGGCTGGAAGATCCGAAGAACGAATCCTGGCTGATCGACCTGGCGCAGAGGTCGCGCCAATCGTTGCCGGAGCTGCGCGTGCTGCTGGCCGGCGAGGGTCCGAACGAAAATGCGGTCAAGGAGCAAATCGAGCGGCTGGGGGTGGGGGATCGGGTGCGGATGCTGGGTCCGAGCGAGCCGTTGCCGCTGCTGCACGCGGCCGACGCATTGCTGTTGCCGTCGGAGCGCGAGGGGTTCTCATACGCCTGCGCGGAAGCGATGTGCGCGGGGGTGCCCGTGCTTCGGACGCGAACCAGCGGCACGAAGGAGTTGATTATCGAAGGAACCACCGGCCGGTCCGTTGCCATCGAACGGGAGGCGTTTCTCCGCGCTTCGGTTGAATTTGTGTCGGACAAGGCGGCGCTGCGGCGGATGGGCGTCTCGGCGGCCGAGCATATTCGCCGCAATTTCACCTTCGATCGGCAGTTGGCCCGGACGCTGGAGATGTATCAAAGCTTGATATGATCCGGGCGTCATTCACGTTCGTTTCACGGAGATCCTGGACAATGCGGGGATGAGTTGCTCAAGGCGGGGCGTTGGTTTTACGCTGATCGAGCTTCTGGTGGTCATCGGCATCATCGGCGTGCTGATGGGGATCCTTTTGCCGGCGGCGGAACACGTGCGGCATCAGGGGTACATCGACAAGTGCGCCTCGAATCTGCGGCAGATCGGCTTGGGCATCTCCATGTATTGCAACGAGAACCGGGGGAGCTATCCGCGGACGCTGTACGTCGCGGGGGCGCCGCTGACGGAAGGCACCGGGTTCACCGCGACCGATCCGTTCCAGGCCGGCGGGGTTTCGGCGAACGATCTGACGGCGGCGCTGTATCTTTTGCTGCGGGCCGAACATCTGCCCACGGAGATTTTCATCTGTCCGTACAACGACGACACGAACTACGAGGTCGACCCGGCCGATCCGGCAAAACACAGCAATTTCACGGATTGGACGAAGAATCTGGCCTACAGTTTCGCCGATCCCTACCCCAGCGCGGCGGTGGCGGACGCGGGATACCGGCTGACGAGCCACATGCGCGGCGATTTTCCGGTGGCGGCGGACTTGAATCCCGGCGTCACGCCATACGCGAATGTCACCGTGGCCAAGGTGGATGCGGGGGAGCGAGTCAATGAGGAGGCCAACAGCCGGAACCACGAGCAGGATGGCCAGAACGTCCTGTATGCCGATGGTCACGTTTCGTTCGAGGACACCTGCCTGTGCGGGATCGGGCATGACAACATTTACACCAATCAGGCCAACCAGTTCGACAACGTGTCACCGGTATCTCCCACCGACACGCTTCTTCTGCCGCACGGACAATAGGTTTTCAAATCGGCGTGAATGGGGATAATCTTTGTTGGATGAAGAAGCCGGCGATTTTCTTCGATCGTGACAATACGCTGATCGTGAGCGACGGATATCTGGGCGATCCGGCCCAGGTGAGGCTGATCGCCGGGGCGGCCGACGCGGTGGCGCGGGCGCGGGCGTTGGGGTTTGCGGTCGTGACGTTCAGCAACCAATCGGGCGTGGCGCGAGGGCTGTTCGGCGAGGAGGCGGTGGCGGCGGTCAACGAAAAGCTCGATCAGCTCCTGTGCCGGGAAAACGCGCAGGCAAAAATCGACCGCCACGAATTCTGCCCGTTCCATCCCGAAGCGGTGATCGAGAAATACCGCAAGGACAGCGAGCTGCGAAAGCCGCGGCCGGGCATGATCCTCCGCGCCGCCGAGGCGATGGAGTTGGATCTGTCGGCGTCGTGGGTGCTGGGGGATGCGCCGCGCGACATCGAGGCCGGCCATGCCGCCGGGTGCCGGACGATCCTGGTCAGCGATCCATCTCTTTCGGCATCGCCGGCGGCCGGGCAGCCGGGAAGCGTCGAGCCGGATGAAACCGTTTCCAACCTGGGAGAGGCGATGGACATCGTTGAAGCCGTTGTCGGCACCGAATCGTTGCATCAACACTCGGTCCAGGCGGATCGCACGGCCGCCGAGGTCGGCGAGTTGACCAAGATCGAACATCTGGCCCAGGAGATTTTGGACCAGGTTCGCCGGAAAAACGAACACGAGCCGGAATTTTCGCTGGGGAGAATGCTGGCGGGGATCACGCAAATCCTGGCGATCGCGCTGGCGGTGGGGAGCTATTTTTACAAGCCAGCGGGCGAGCCGCTCATGCCGATTCTGGTCGCCATTTTCCTGCAAGCGCTGACGATCTCGCTGCTGCTGATGGGCAGGGACAGATAGGGCGACTTTATCCGTACGCCAGTTGATAGGCGGCACGCGGGCCGGGCGGGGATTGCGCGTCGAGGAGAAGATTTTTTGCCGCAAAAGTGGTCGTCACGTCACTAACTAGCGAGACTGGAATTCTCGCGAAAGCGAAAAGCCCATGGATCCGACCGACCAGGAATACGTGAAACAATGCCGCAATGGGCATCCCGACGACTTTCGGTTCCTGGTGCAACGGTATGAAAGGCCGCTGTTCGCCTATCTGGCGCGCCGGCTGCGCGATCATTCGCAGGCTGAGGAGGCGGCGCAGGAGTCTTTCGTGCGCGCTTTCTTTGCCCTGGCGAAGCTGAACAAGCCGGAGTCGTTTCACTCCTGGCTGATCGGGATCGCCGCACGGGTGGTGCACGAGTTTCAACGAACCGCCAAACGCCGGGCCGAAACGTCGGCGTCAACGGAGGCGGTTGCGGTTGAAAGCAGCGGCGAGAGGGAGGAATACGTTCTGGATGAAGCCATCGCCGCCCTTCCGGAATCGCAGCGCGAGGTGATTTTGCTGCGGTATTACGAGGGCTTGTCCTGCCAGCAGGTGGCGGATCGTCTGAAGACCCCAGTGGGCACCGTGACCAAGAACCTTTCCCGCGCTTATGCCGGGCTTCGGCAGAGAGTCCAGTCGCAACCCCCAGCCGAACGGAGCAGTGAACATGAATTGCGTTGATTGTCAGGAAAACCTGGTGGCGAATCTGGAAGGCGTGCTCGATCCGCAAACCGCGGCCGATTGCCGGCGGCATTTGGAAAATTGCCCGGCGTGCAAAAGCGCCGAGGAGGCCACTTTCAAATTGCGGCAAGAGTTACTGGGACGCGGCCAGGCGGCGTCGCGAGTGTCGCTGGTCGGGCCGGTGATGAGCCGAATTCGCGATGAAAGACCGAGACAAGCGGCGGAGGCAAAACCGGAAGGAAGCACCATCCTGGGCAAATTGTTCACGCGATGGGCGCTGGCGCTGGGCACGGCCGCGGCTGCGATCGCCCTGATGATTCTTCTGGCGTTACCCAGGACACAGGCCACCGCCGCCGAAGTGCTGGCCAAAGGCGCACAAGCCGTGGCGAAGCTCACCAGCATTCATTTTCGCGGTCAATTGCGCACTTTTCCGGCGGACAACTTCAGTTACATCAATCCCGACGCCGATTTTTGCAGCATCGAACTGTGGGAGCAATTCCAGCCGGAACTGAAATGGCGGGCCGAGAAACCCGGACGTGTCCTGGTTATGAACGGCCGGTCAACCGTGATGCTGATTAAGACGGACAATAGCGCGGTAAAACTTCCGCAACGAACGACCAGCGCTTTTGACACGGAATGGCTGCATCGGATTGCGAATTTGAGCAAGACGATCAATAACGAACTGAACAACGCCCGCGCCAAGGGCTGGAAGCTTGATCTTGCCGAAGCAACCGGCGCCGACGGCACGTTGAAATCCATCGTCACCATCATGGCCAAGTCCGACGTGCCGAACAATGATTACGTCAAGAACGCATTTTTTGAGAATGCCGATACGCGCCGGGTCTATACTTTCGACAAGCAGAGTGGACTGCTGGAAACAGTGCAGATTTATCTGACCCGTCCGTCCGGCGAGGTGAAGATTTTTGACCTTGACCAGATTGATTACAACCAGGCGATAGATCCGGGTATTTGGAACCTCGAGTTGCCGGCGGACGTGACTTGGACGCAATTGAACCCGCCGAAGTTGCCGGACAACCAGAAGTACGCCTCGATGACCGCGGATCAGGCTGCCCGCGCCTTCCTGGAAGCTTGCGCCAGCGAGGATTGGAACGAGGCCGGAAAATTCATGTCACCGATCACTCCGGCCGTGAAACAAGACCTCGGCGGTCTGACGATCATCAGCCTGGGCGACTCTTTCACCTCCAAGGCTTATTCGGGACGGTTTGTGCCCTACGAAATCAAGCTTCGACCGCAGGAGTTCAATGTTCGGGTGTCCAACGCCAACGCGGCGAAACGGTGCGTGGTGACGGGAATTTATGACAGCAAACTGCATCTCCAGCAGGATCTCAAAGGGGCCACCACCGAGCCGGAGATCCTGAGCGATAACGATGCCGATGCCCGGCTTTCGCCCGCCCAAGCGGCGCAGGCCTACTTCGATGCCCAGTCGAAGTTCGACTGGGTCGAAATGCGCAAGTTCACCTCGGAATCCGATGTCGCGGAAACCAAGAGTCAGATTGAGATGGCGAAGAAACTCGGCATGGACGTGCAAAAGCTGATGCCCGTCGTGGAGGTGGGCGAAGCGACCTGGTCGGCGGAACAATCGGCCTGGTTTGTCAAGTGCAGCATGTCCCAAACCAAAAAGTGGAACCTGGCGGTCAGAAAAGACAATCCGGCGGGCCGATGGCAGATTGACGGAGGAATCTAAACGGAAAACGGGACAGGTCCAAATACGCGTGGCCGCGGATATTGGACCTGTCCCGTTTTTTCGTTCAAGCTTTTGGCGAAACACGCCGCGCAAGCGCGGCCGCTAAAAAAATACGGCGGGGAATAGGGGCTTAGTCCTTATATTTCACGCTGCAACCGTAGGGCTTGGTCTGGGGGGTGGAAACGGGCTTGCCGGAGAGGATTTCGTCCAGAGCCTGGTGAACGTAATTTATTTTGTCGCTGGTCTTTTCGCCCTGCGGATCGTTGTCGATGGCGCCTTGGTAAAGCAGCGTGCCGTCTGTGCCAATGACGTACATTTCGGGCGTGTTGGTGGCATGGTAGGCCTTGCCGGTGACGCCGCTGGAATCATTCAGTTCGGGATAGGAAATGTTCTGCTGAGCGGCCCATTGCTGGTTGGCATCATTGGTGTCGAAGTTGCTGGAATTGATCGCCAGCCAGACGACGTTCTTGCTCTCATATTGGCTGGCGAGGGTCTGCATGGTCTTGGCGGCGTAATGGCGCTGGACGAAGGGGCATTGGGGGTTGGTCCATTCCAGGACGACGATCTTGCCGAGATAATCATGCAGGCTGACGTTTTTGCCGTTGGGATCCTGGAGGGTGAAATCGGGGGCCTTGGCGCCGATGCTGACGCCGACGGTGGCGCCCGAATCTTTCTGGTCTTCGGCGAAGGATCGCGCAATCAGGGCGACGGACACCAGGGCCAGGAGCGAAGCGAAGGCAGCGGTTTTCCGCATGATCATCTCCATGAAAAATGGGGTTCAGACGCGTTGTTCCGAGATTCAATGATTGTTGGCATCATGGGCCGGCAAGGCAACCGAGATATCTATTCCGCGGCGTTTTCCGTTCTTGTCGAGGTAGCCGACGACGGCTTGGAGCGATTCCGGTCCCGGCGTTTTGCCGGCCAGAGGCTCCAGCGTAAATCCAATCAGCGTCGTGTTCTGCGATGATTTTACGGCGGTGTTGAGGAGGTTGTAGTCAGTGAGGGCTTCGGGGAGAAAATCGACCGGTTCGGGGGCTGGATGGGTCCAGGTGATTTGGACCGCGCAGGTTCGGGAGGATGGATTTGTGTCGCCGGGGGTTGCGGTCGAATGGACGGCGGCCACCTCGGGGTTGCCGGCCCAGTTCACGGGGAGCTGGCTGATCCAGTCGTCGAATAATTCCCGGTCGGCCGAAGCGGGCGACGGGGATGAGGGGAGGGCGAGGCTGGGCGTGGCTTTGCCGAGGATGCAGACGTCCGAACAGACGAGCCAGGAGACGGCGGCCTGGAACCGGCCCTGGAAATCGGCGGGGAGATTGGGCGGCGGGGTGATTTGGGCCAGGAGCATGACGGAATCTTCGTAGCCGAAGGCGACGATATTGCCGGGCTGAACGAATCGGCGTGGGGTGGGAAACTGCAAGAGTCGGGCAGTGAAACCGTCGGGCAGGGTGAAGTTGACGCGCGTGGGAAGGCCGGCGTCGCCGGGGTTCTTCCAGTAAACGTGCCAGCCGGGATCGATCGACAAGCGAACGCCCAGCCAAAATGGTTTGCCCGGCTGGATGGCAAAAACGTCGGCGAGAAGCTCGGCGTGAACGTGGGCCGCGGGCGTTTGGGCGGTCTGGAAGGAAACGAGGGCGGCCATACAGAAGCAAAATGCGCGGGTGAACATGGGAGCATTCTAGGTTCGTGGGCGGAGCATGACGAGTACTTCGACGTTTCCGCCGGTTCCGCGGATGGGGCTGCGAACGCTGGCCAGCCAGGTCCAGCCCATTGGCTCAACTTCGGATTTGACGCTCTGCAAAATCTCGTCCACGGCCGCTTCGGGAAGAATTCCCTTGCGAAGCAGGGCCGGATCGGCTTCATAGTGCGGCTTGACCAGAGTGACGACGATTCCGCCCGGTTTCAGCAGTTGGGCGGCATTGGGCAGAATGTGCCGCTGGCGCGTCCAGCCGACGTCGATGCAGACCAGGTCCACCGGCTCGGGCAATCGCAGGTGCATGGCATTGGTCCGCTCCATCACCACCACGCGGGGATCGTTGCGGAGCTTCCAATCCAGCACGCCGAAGCCGGTGTCGACGGAATAAACACTGGCGGCGCCGCGGCGAAGCAGGCAATCGGTGAAACCGCCGGTGCTACAGCCGAGATCGGCGCAGATTTTTCCGGCGGCATCGATGCCGAAGGCCGTCAGCGCGTGATCTAGTTTCGAGCCGGCGCGAGAGACGAATGGAGGAGGATTGTCATTGGTCATTGGTCATTAGTCATTAGTCATTGGCGGTTTGACGGCGGATAGTTTTAGTCGCTCTTGAATCGCGCGCAGAAGCTGGTCTTCGTGATCGAGATGGAATCTGATGGCCAAATCGGCGCGGAAGATCGGGATGGGAATCATGCCGGCGAAGGGCTCCAGCTTGACCCAATCCTTGGCGGTGGTGATCAATATCTCGGCATTTGCGGATGCGGCGGCTTGCAGGATCCGGGAAACGTCGGACGCGGAATAGTCGTGGTGATCGTCGAACTGGCGCGTTCCCGCGCAGGTTCCGCCGCAATCGGCGAGCCGGCGGAAAAAGCTGGCGGGGCTTGCAATTCCGCAAAACGCGAAATATCGCTTTGCCGAAAGATTCTCGATCGGCATGGATTGGCCCGATGCCGGGCGAAGGGCCTGGATGACGTGATCGCACTGGAAAATCGGCAGGCTTTCGGCTTTGGAGTGAATGGTGGATGCGATGGCGGCGATCGCGGCGGGATCGACCTCGTCGGCATGAGTGATCAATGCGGCATCGGCGCGGCGGATGGCGCTGGGCGGCTCGCGGAGCAAACCGCGCGGGAAGACGTGGCCGAATCCGAACGGCTCGGCGGCGTGAATGAGCGCCAATTCAAAATCGCGCCGAACTCGCCGATGCTGCATTCCATCGTCGAGAATGAACAGAGTTGTCTGGGGACGTTGGGCGAGGGCGGCGGCGGCGCCTCGGCGGCGGTCGGGATCGGCGATGACCGGCAGGTTCGCCTCGGCAAGGAGCATCCGCTCGTCGCTGATTCCACGCGAAGTGGGTTTATATCCGCGCAGCAGGATCGCCGGGCATTGCCCGGCGGCGGCGAGGCGGCGGCAAAGCCATTGAACGATCGGGGTTTTGCCGGTTCCGCCGGTGGTGAGATTGCCGACACTGATGGTGGGCCTGCCGAGCGGGTGGGCCGGCAGGATTCCGGCATCGTACATCCGATTGCGAAGGCGTATCGCGGCGGCGTAGAGCGGCTCGGCGCAGGAAGCGGCGGCGCGCAGCATCGCCGCCGAGCTCGTTCGATCCGAGCCGTCCATCACCTGCCGGAATCGGGATTCGCTCGACTGATTCATGCGGTCCCCTGGCGGAGCCAGGCATCGTCGGCGGCCGTGAAGACGACCGGCGACGGGGAGATTGTCCGGAGATCGAATCGGTCAATCAATTGCCGCGGGTCGTGGATTTCCACGTCAGGGGAGTCAATGCCGGACCAATGGGCGAGAAGGGCGAGCAATCGCGAGCGTTTGAGGCCGAGATCTCGATACAGGGCGATGCGGGTATCGCCGTGGCGTTTGGCCAGGCGTCGGCCATCCGGTCCGACCACCAGGGGCAGATGGACGTAGCGTGGAATTCGCTCGGCGGCGCCGAGGGCGTGGTAGAGCAGGATTTGGCGGAAGGTGGACTCCAGGAGGTCGTCGCCGCGGACGACGTCGGTGATTCCGGCGTCGAGATCATCGACGACGACGGCCAACTGATAGGCGGCCGTGCGATCGGATTTGGCGATGACGAAATCGCCGAGGCGGCGGGCGACGTTGAGGGATTGGGCGCCGGCGAAGCCGTCGGCGAATTGGACGTCGCGGTCGGGGGCGGCGAAGCGAATGGCGGGGGGGCGGCCGGATTCGCGGGCGGCTTGCTCCATGGAAGCAAAACGTCCGCGGCAGACGCCGGGATAGACGGACGAACCGTCCTCGGCATGCGGGGCGCTGGAGGCCAGATCGACCTCGCGGCGGCTGCACACGCACGGATATGCCAGGCCGCGCTTCAGCAGCGAGTCGATGGCAGATTGGTACTCATGAGTTCGAGTGGACTGATAGACCGGATCCTGGTCCCAATCGAGGCCGAGGAATTGAAGGTCCTGGATCAACCCGCGATCGGCGCCCGGTTTGTTTCGGGGCCCGTCGAGGTCTTCGATGCGGAGAAGGATGCGCCAGCCGAAGCGTCTGGCCAGCAGCCAGTTGACCAGGAAGGTTCGGGCGTTTCCCAGATGAACGGCGCCGGTGGGAGAGGGAGCGAGGCGCGTGATGTCCATAAAGAAGCCGGAGATTATTGAAACGCGGGGATGGCGTCTTGTCGAGCGGTAACCATGATCGATTCAATGAACTGTTCGTCTTCGGCGTATTGTTGCTGGGTAAGGTTGGACAGATCGAAACTGCATGGGATGAACTCTTGCCGATAGGGAACGAATATAGTGATGTTCCAGGAGAGGAGTTGAGAGGGTTGGGTGGCGGGCGGGGATTGGCCGGGGGGATCGTTCGGCAAGTTAACGTAGGTAATCCTTTGTAGGATCTGCAATCCACCGTTGCCGGTCAACTGGCGAATCTGGATGCGTCCGGGATGTTGGCGGCTCTGGTCGAGGGCGCGGTCGACGAAAAGCCGGCGGCGATAGTCGTTCATGAACTCGAGCATGGAGACGGCGAGGTGCAAATCGCCGCTGGGGGCCATGCCCTCCAAAAACACGGGATTCTGCGGCGGCTCGAGCCTCCAGCTTTGCGGGACGGACAGGACGAGGGGAACGCTCAACATCGAAAGGCTCTTTCGCGGCTCGACGGATGCGTCCCGCGTGGTTGGAGCGGAATGGGCGGCTTCGGTGGGATGGGAAGGGGATGCGGCCTCCGGTTGGGGCTGCTTGTCGCAGGCGGAGAGTTGCAGGCCGATCGCGGCCAAGGTTCCGAGAACGGCGCGCCACACGGACAGATTGGCCTCCCTTCCGCCGGACGATGCTTGCAGGTTAACATAAAAGCCCGCTGGTTTCAAGCATTATTGAACGGTCGGCGGAACTCTGGACGTGGACGTTTGGGGGCCTGGTGATGGTTGCGACATGAATAATTGTCTTATTCGGCATTTTGTGTATATATAACGTTTGCATTAGAATGGCCGCGAGGTCTTTCATAGGTATTTCACTGTAACGAGATTCAACATAGGAAAGGATGATGAACATGGCTCGTCGTTTATTCGGACACGGATTTAGCATTGCGCAGCTTGAGAAACTGCTTGGGGTTCGGAGGTCGAAACTGGCGATATTGGATCGGTTGCGATCGAGACTTTTGAAGCGGCTGGAAGGGTTGGATGCGAAGATCGCATCCCTGGGCGGGTCGGCGCGATCGCGCGGGGGCCGGGTCCGGAACAAGGTCAGCCTCAATGAGAGCATCCTGGCCGTTCTGAAGCGCAAAGGCGGACCGATGACGGTCGGCGACATTGTCGGCGCGGTGTTGGCGGGCGGATATTCGACGAAGAGCGCGAATTTCCGCGGCATCGTCAACCAGTCGCTGATCAAGGACAAGCGCTTCGTCAACGCGGGAACCCGCGGGACGTATCAACTGCGCAAATAGCCTGGCGAAAAATCGGGAACCTTTGCCGTCCGGCGGCGTCTAACGCCGGAAATGGAGGTTTCCATGTGGCGATCACGTTTGATTACGCTGATTGTTTGGGCGGCGGGCACGTTTGCATTGGCGCTGGCGTGCGGGATTCCGGCGGTTTCCAACGCGGTGAACGAATCGGGCGCGGCAGGGTGGACGACCACCGTGCTGAACCCGCGCATCTGCGCTAATGGGATCGAGTTGACCGTCACGACGGCCGATCCGGCCACGCAGCCGTCGCAGGGCGCGGGCCACGAATCCAACCAGGTTGTTAAGTTCGTGGTGCGAGCGCTGAACCTGACGGATCGCTCGGCGACGGGGCATTTCACGTTTCAAATGACTTCGGTTGCGCCGACAAGCCCAATCGCGCGCGTCATGCCCGTGCCGACGGAAATCTGGAAGGATTCCGGAACCGTGGCGCTGGATGCCGGGCAATCCAAAACATTTACGTTCACGTCCCCGCCGCTTGCGGAAAAACGGAT
>JBEKKC010000044.1:0-42269 GCA_050010915.1 Tepidisphaeraceae bacterium
CAGGGGCGCCCAGATCATCATGCCGGCGATGCGAAACAGCACCAGCACGTACACGGGAATGAAGTTGATCGCCGCCTGCACCATGACAAGACGCCGCCGAGAAGGAATTACCGAACGTGACCGTTGGTGAACATGTCGAACGCGTACTGGACAAGGCGATGGCTCATCCAGGGCATGAGCGTGATCGCCGCGACGACCATGGAGACGATCTTGGGAATGAAGGTGAGCGTTTGCTCCTGAATCTGCGTCAGCGCCTGGAGAAGCGAGACGATGATGCCGACCACCAGTCCGATGACCAGCATCGGCGCGGAAATCACCATGGCAAGCAAAAGCGTATTGCGGATCAGTTCCGAGGCTTGTTGTGGAGACATGCGCACCCTTCCTTGAGTACCAATGCGCCCATCCTTGGGCCAACTACGTGACAAAACTACCCATCAGGCTGGCGGTAATCAAGTGCCAACCATCGACCAGCACGAACAGGAGCAACTTAAACGGCAACGAAATCAACACCGGAGGCAGCATCATCATCCCCATGCTCACCAGGACCGACGAGATCACCATGTCGATGATGACGAACGGAAGATAGACGCGAAAACCCAGAAGAAACGCGGTTTTCAGCTCGCTCAGCATGAACGCGGGAATGAGCGTCATCGTGCCCACGTCGGCGAAGTGCCTGGCTTGCGGCTGATGCGCGAAGTGCATGAACAGATCCACGTCCGATTCGTTATGGCTTTGCCTGATCTGGTTGATCATGAAATCGCGCACGGGGGTCTGGGCTTCGGCGAGCGCGTCGGTTTGCGAGATTTTCCCGTTCAGGTACGGCTGAAGGGCGC
Source organism: Tepidisphaeraceae bacterium (assembly GCA_050010915.1). GTDB lineage: Bacteria > Planctomycetota > Phycisphaerae > Tepidisphaerales > Tepidisphaeraceae > PALSA-1353. Next base: position 834 of record JBEKKC010000044.1, read on the forward strand.
GGTCGTTCACGCGCTGCCAGGTCGGCGACATGATCAGGAACGTCATGAACATCGCCAGCCCAACCAGGATTTGATTGGGGGGAAGCTGCTGGGTGCCCATGGCCTGTCGCAGAAGCGCAAAGACGATGATGATGCGCGTGAAGCTGGTCATCATCAGCAGAATTGCCGGCGCCAGCGAAAGGACGGTGAGCAGGACGATGATCTGCATGGCCGCCGAGAAATTTTCGCGCTTGGAGAGATCGGGGATCTGGCGCTCGACCGCGGAAAGGGGATTGTCCTGGGCGACCGCCGACGGAAGCGGAGCCGGGGTTTGATCGGCGCGAGCAAAGGCAGGCAAGATCAGAAGAACCAGAGCGGCCCACGCACCCCATACGAACTGATTCACGAGAGCATCCTTTCTCATCGTGTCGTAACGCGCCGCGGTTTATAGCACACGCGTGGCCCAAACGGTAGAGGGAAACGGCGAATCCGGGGATTTTTCCGAAGGATTTTTTGGTCTTCGCGCCGGGCCGTGACGGCGCAAATTATGCGCGGCCGATTTGACGCGCCACGTCGCGGACTTTATCGCGAAGCCCGAGAAGTTCTTTTTGCGTCTCGAGCAGGGATGGATTGTCCGCGCCGATTTCGCTGGAGTTGTCGAACGGCTCGCCGGCGGCCGGCTCCGGCACGTCGTCGGTGAAGTCCTTGCGGGCGCGGCCGAAGAGGGATTCGAACCGGCGGGCCACGGAGATCGATTCATCGCGGGAGCGGGCCAGAATGCCGGCGATTTCGTCGGCGTCGGTGATCTCACACAACGGATTGAGGTTGGCGCCCGTGTCCCCCACCAGAACCAGTCGTCTGCCGAATTGAATCACCAGCAGATGTTGCTTGGGCGAGATCGAAGTTCGGGCGAGAATCTTGACCGCGGAAGTCGCGCCATGGACCGCCGCGCCGGGGAAGACCCGCTTGGCCGCCGCGCGCAGCAGAAAAATCAATGCGACGACCCCCGACAAAGCCAGGAGCACGCGGGTCACGTCAAACGTGCCGGCGGGAGCGGGCTGGGGGGCCGATTTGTCCGGGGCCGGCGCCGAGGCTTCGGGAATAATGGGGCTGGATTCGAGCGCATCATCCGTTGGAGCAGGCGCAGCGGCGATCGACGGCCCTCCCCTGGCGGCGGATACAACCAAAAGCGAGAGAAATGCGGCGGCGATCAAGCACCCAAGCCCCGCACGTACGCGCGGGGATGCGCAGGCAGAATTACCGGCTCCGGGATTGGGCATCAAACCGCCTCTTCTTTGGCTCCCGGAACGATCTCGTTCACGCGGACGCAGAAATTGTCGTTCAGAACCAGCACTTCGCCGCGGGCCACGAGCCGATCGTTCACGAATACGTCCACCGGATCGCCGGCGAGTTTGTCCAGTTCCACCACGCTTCCCTCGCTGAGCTTGAGGACCTCATCGACGAGCATTCGGCTGCGACCAAGCTCGATCTTGACGTTCAATTCGACATCGCGGAGCAGGTCGATGCTGGAGACCTGGGCGTCGGCCATGACCTGCTGAAAGCTGGGCAGCTTGAACGCCTCGGCATCGCTGCCGGGCACTTCGGAAGCGGCGGCCGGGGCATCCGGGGAATTCGCCTGCTTGAGGAGTTCCTCGACGGAGAGTGCTTTTCCTTCGGCGGCTTCGGCGGGGTCGGGGCTTTCGAAATTGGCCTGCTTGAGGAGGGCGTCGATCGATTCCTTGCTGACCGGCGCGTCCTGGGCCGCGGCTTGGGCCGGGGCTTCGGCGGAGGCGGGCTGGGCGGCGGCTTCGGCCGGCGGCGCGGCCGCCTCAGCGGGCGCGGGTTGTGCCGGCGGCGGCGACGGTTGTGGTGGTTGTTGCGCTGGAGATTCCCCGGGAGGAGGCTGCTCTGCCATGGGTCACCATCCTTGGCGATCGCGCCGCGGCTCGCCGGCGCGCCGTTAGTAATCCGCAGGGAACGGAATGCACTGCGGAATCAGAACATCGTCGATCAATCCATCGCCGACGATTTCATCCAACTGGTACTTCACCTGTCTCCGGAGCGTTTCCAGCCCCGGCTCGGCTCCGCCCCCGAGTTTGTCGGGGTCGGACTCGGCAATTATGGTCCGAACGCGGTCCTGGATCAAGGCGTCGTGCTCGCCAATTACCGATTTTACTTTGTCCGCCGATTCCTTCTTCACCGAAAGATAGATTTTCACGTCGTAAAGGAAGGTCTTGCCGCTGCGTTTGTTGGGGAAACGGGATTCGAGCAAGGGCAGTTCGACCGTGCCGGTGGCATCGAGCGTGGCGGGTTTTTCCCCCTCCGCGCCCGCGGCCGCCTTGACCGGGGTGGTGAGATCGGCGGCGTTGGCGTTCTTGGGGCCGCCGGCCAGGAATTTGAACCCTGCGAAGAGCACGATGGCTTCCACCAGCATCACGCCGCCGATCAACACGGGGGTTTTGGTGAGAAACGCAACCTTGCTGGCGGCGGCCGGGACCGCGGCCGGCGCGGCATCGGGCTTGGACGAGGCCTTCTTGTCGGCCGCCGGAGGGGCTTCCGACTTCTTCTCCACTTTTTCTGCCATGATCGTCTATGTCCTTTTCTTTGGTCCGATAACGGGCAAGGCGCGTGGCCGTGCCCAGATCACTATCGGCTCGAAAAGGAGCGGACTGGACGAATCAATCGGTGATCGGCCTGCGGATCACGCGGGCATACTCGATTGCCCGACGGGTGACTTCGGAGATCGTTTCCCGGACCATCATCTTTTCACCGGTGTCGCAGCAAACCACCGTATCGGGCGTCGATTCCAGGTAGCGAATTTTTTCCGCGTTCATCACGAACGGCTGGCCGTTAAGTCGCGTAAGCGTAATCATGGCGAATCCTCATCTTGAGGGAATCCTCATCTCTGGGAATTCAGTAGATCGGTCAAAAGCTGGTCGCTGGTGGTGATCACCTTGCTGGAGGCGCTGAAGCCCGTGGAAGCAAGAATGAGGTTGATGAATTGCTGGGACAGATCGACGTTGCTTTGCTCCAGGGCGCCGGATTCGACCGTTCCGGTTCCGTTGGCGGTGGCGGCGCCGATAAGCGCCGTGCCGCTGTTGGGGCCTTGAATGAATACGTCGCCGCCCTGGTTGATCAGGCCGTTGGTATTGTTGAAATTGGCCAGAGCCACTTGGCCCAGGGCCTTGGTGAGGCCGTTGGTGAACTGTCCGGTGATCGTGCCGTCGCCCCCGACGGAAAAGGAGGTAAGCGTTCCGATGGGCTCGCCGTCCTGCGTGTTCATGACCAGGTTGGAGTTGGTGCTGGACAGGGCCGTGGCGCCCGAGAAATTGAGATTGATGTTGAGCGGGCTTTGCGCGCCGCTTCCCGTCCGAACGATGGAGAGTTGAGTTCCGGTGCTCGAGAGCAACTGGCCGGAACTGCTGAAGGTGAGCGTTCCGCTGCCGACGATCGGGCCGTTGCCGCCCAGGTTATCGGGGCTGGTGGCATAGAAGCGCCAGACGTCCCCGCCGGTGGCGGTCTTGCTTTCCAGCACGGTGGTGAGGTTGATGCTGATCGGCGTGCCGAGGGAATCGTAGGCGGTGATGGTGGTGTTGGTGCTTTCGCCGGCTGCTCCGTCGGTGAACGTGCCGTCGGTCCCGCTGGTCATGTTGAACGGGCTGGTGCTGGAGGTGGTATCGACCAGCCCTTGCGATCCGAGCGTCAGGGCGTTGTCGGTTCCCGTGTTGCCGATGATCGTCAATTGCGCCGTGGTGCCCGTGGTTTGCAGCGTGGTGCCCGGAGTGGGATTTCCCGGCTCGACGACGGTGGTGTTGATCCCCAATGCCTGATTGATGAAGTTCTCCAAATCCGAAACCGTGGACGTGGCCTTGACGGTAAACGACTGCGAGGGCATATCGTGTCCGCCCTGCGTCCCGGCGAGCGTGAGCACGTCGCCGACGTTCATCAGCGCCACCGGCAGAGCCGGCGGAGTCGCGGTGGTGACCAGATTGGTCAGGAGGTCGGCCCCCGTCGGCGCGGTGCCGGCGACCGTCGAGAAGGCTTGGCTGGTGAGGATGGTTGACCCGCTGGCCACGGCGCCTCCGGAATCCAGATTTCCCTCCACGCTGACGTTCTGCGTGGCGGCGGCGATCGTGGCCTGGCCCAAGGGAATCGTCAGGTTCTGGAGCGTTCCGGGAACGATGTTGCCCTGGGAATCCGTGCCGTATCCCTGCAAGTACGCCCCGGCCGCGGTCACAAGTTGATCGGAGCCATTGAGGTTGAATGAGCCGTCCCGCGTGAATTCCTGCCCGTCTTTGGAGTTCACCACGAAAAAGCCGTCGCCGCTGATGGCCATGTCGGTGTCCACGCCGGTGGTTTGAATCTGCCCGGCCGTGAAATTGGTGGAGATGGAGGCCACCTGCACGCCCATGCCCTCCTGGCTGGGGTTGGTGCCGCCGAAGTTTCCGTTGGGCGCGCTGCTGGATTGTTGAGTGACGTAGAACTGCGACGAGAACGCCACGTTGCTGGATTTGAACGCGGTGGTGTTCGCGTTGGCGATGTTGTTGCCCACGACGTCCAACCACGATTGGTTGGTGTCGAGGCCGGATAACCCTGTGAACAGCGAACTGGCTAGTGACATGGCAAACCCGCCTGGGATTCAAGGACTTCCGTTTGCTCGAACTTCCGCCGCGACTCCGTCGCAGGCTTTTTTAACCCTTTGTCGGCCGGTCATGAGGACGTGCCGCTGGCGGTCGTGGTCGATGTCGCCGCCGGCGCGTTGGTGATCGCCGTCACGTTGCCCATCGCCATCGTCGAACCGGTGTTCAATTGCAGGCTCACCCCGCTGCTGGTGATCTGAACCGCCGACACGATCCCGGCGATCGAGTTGTTGTTCGCATCGGTGCCCTGGACCTCTTTGCCGATCATCGCCGCCGCCGCGGAAACCTCGTTCTGCTGCACCATCCCCGCCAGGTCGGACTGCATCGTCGTGGACGACTGGAGCTGGCCGATCTCGCTGATCTGTTGCAGCATCGTGTTGGGGTCCGTCGGACTGAGCGGATCCTGGTTCTGCAACTCGGTGATCATGAACTGGATGAAGTCGTTGGCCGTGAGCGAATTGGCCGACGAGGTCGTCGTCGAGGAACCCGACGAGGCGGCCGATCCAAGGGTGGACGCGAGTGAGTTGATGGTGCTCATAATGAAATCCACTTCGGCAGAAGTGTGATGGAGAATACAAAAAACCGACGGGGTAATTTACGGCGGCGCGAAAAGTGCGCGGGTGTTCGGCGAAACCTGCGCGAAAGGCGGATCAGGCGACGAGATCGAGCGGATCGTTGTCGCCGCGGATGCGCCGCCACATTCGCCGCAGCGTCTCGCGGCGCTGCTGTTCCTGCTGGGCGCTGCGTCCGTCGGAGGATTGCTGTCCGCCGCTTTCCGATTCGTTTCCCTTGCCGGAAGAATTCCCGGAGCTGGACGACTGTTGAACGTGCAGCCGATCGACGCTCACGCCCTGCGTTTCCAGGGCCTCCTTCAATTGGCCCAGCGTGTGGGTGAGCAGCCGGGTCGCCTGGTCGTTGCTCGTCAGAAACGAGGCCGACATCACGCCGTTATCCATCCGCACGGTGATCTGCATCGCGCCGAGGTCGGGTGGATTCAGCGTGATGTTCATGGTCCCGCCATTGGGCAGCAGGCTGCCGTGGATCGTCGAAACAATCGAGGGCTGGTTTGCCTCGGCGAATTGAGCGACCGGCGATTGCCCAGCGGCGGATGGCGCGGCCGCGGGCTGCGCTTGCGTCGCAGCCGCATTGGCCGGCGAGAAACCCGGCAGCAACTGGGCGAACGTCGACGCCGTCGAATCGACGCCGGCATCCTTGTCCTTGCCGGGCAGTTGCGCATCGGCATCCGCGGCAGCGGTCAATTGCGCATCCGCCGAGGCTTCGCCTTCGGCCGCGGAGGCTTCGCCTTCGGCCGCGGAGGCTTCGCCTTCGGCGGCGGAGGCAACCGCGGTGGAATCCGCCGATTTGAGCGGCGAGACGTTTGGACGAGCGCTCGTCTGTTTCAACGTGGGCGCATCCGTGGAATCATCGTTTGAGGCCGAACCGTCGGCCGTCGCCGTCCTGGCGGCGGCCGCGGCGACGGGCGGTTGCTGGGCGGATGCCGCGGTCGTCAACGTGGTCGGGTCCGTCGATGTTTGGGCTGCCGGCGCGGGCTGATCCGTTTTTGGAGCGGCGGGCTTGCCGGCAACGGTTTTCGCATCGGGATTAGCTTTCGCATCGGGATTCCCCGTGCCCGGATTCGTCGCCTGAAGGGAAAGAACCTTCGCCGGCATGGCGTGGACCGGGGCGGGCGCGTTTTGCGCGGCATCAGCAACGATCGCCGGCTCCTCCGCCGTCGATTCCGGCGCCTGCGTCTGGATTTGGGGCTGGACCTCCATCTCGGGGGCGTCCGACGGATTCGCCTTGGCATTCTGCTGCTTCTGCTGCGGATTGGACTTATCCTTCAATTGGGCGGATTTCGACTGCGTTTTTTTTGCGGTGGAACTGGCCGCGGCGTTGGTCGGCTGGGACTGCGCCGGCGCGGAACGCGAGGGTTTTGATTTCGCCCTGCTCAACTGCTGCGAAAAGCCGCTGTCCTGGGCCTGGCCGGTGGATTTGCTCGCCGGCGGCGGAGGCGGAGGTGTAGCGGGATTCGGCAGAACGTTGGGTATCGACGTGCTCATGATGGTTTTTCATCCGTTGACGAGACCTGCGACTGGCGAATGCGTTCCATGATCCTCTGGATGAATGCTGTTTCGTCCGTTGTCTTGAATTCCTTGATTATTTTTCCCGCCGTCCTTGCGTCCATCGCCTGGAGATACTGCTGGACCGTCGCCTCGCTGAGGGTCATGAAGATGGATTTGACCTGTTTTGGCGGCATGGCGTTGTAGAGCGCCAGGCTGGCCTGGAACCCGGCGTCGTCCTGAAGCCGCTGGGCCGCCTGTTCGCGGTCCGCCAGGATTTTTTCCCGCTTGTCGAGCGCCGCCCGGTCGGCCGCGAGCTTCTGGTTGGCCAAATCGACCTGCCTCTGCAAGTCGCCCAACTCGCGCTGCCGTCGATCGATCTCCAGCATCTGGGCATCGAAGGTTCTGCGGAGGAATTCGACCTGTTCGATCGCCGACGTGCCGCCGCCGCGCGCCAGCAGCCTTGACAGGTCGGTCCGCGACGCCGGGCCCGTACCCTGGGCGGCGCCGGGCTGGGTGGTCGGGGCCGACGCGGTTGACGGAGGTGCAAACAACACGTTTTTCAATTGCGAGATCTTCGCTTTGTCCAAATGCCCCGACTGGAAGAGATAGCCCACCGCGCCGACGGCGCCCAGGAAATTCAGCGCCAGCGTCAGGACCAGGATTCCGAGCACTTTCTTCATGCCGCCCCCGTGCCGGCCTGGGCAAATCGATCGTGCCCAAGCTGCATTCCGATGTCATCCATTTCCGCAACGTCGCGCCGTTCCAATTGCTCGCGCCAGCGGGCATACTGCCGCTCCCGCAGCTTCTCGATGATTTTTCGTTTCTTGGCCGCCTCGGCGAGGTTCCGCTTGGCGCGGTCCAGTTGCACCTGAACGGCGGCCATTTTCTGGACAACCTGCGTGGCCTTGCGCTGCATGGCGACCGCGTAGCGCCGATGCGCGGCCAGGAACGCCAAATCCAGCCGCCCCACCAGCCGATTCGTCCGCAGATCGGCTTCGGAAACGCGCACGGATGCGTCCAGGGCCCGCAGTTCGGCATCCAATGCCGACATTTGCCCTTGAATCAACGCCAGTTCGCGCTGGCACTGATGTTCGAGGTTCGCCCGATGCCGAAGCACGCCGTCGAGTTGGAATACGAATCGGGCCATGTCAGTTCAAATCACTTTCCGGCGCCCGTCGGCGCGGGCCGGGGTTTCTGCGCCTGGGCCCGCAAGGCTTTTTCCAGTTGATCGATCCACGCCGACAACTCCGCCAACTGGCGCACCGACTGTTCCATGTTCAGCGGCGAAGCCGAATCCTGCTGAAGGAACTGCAAAATCCGTTGGCGCGATTGCACCGCCAGGTCGAATTCCGGATTGACGCCCGGAACGTAGGCGCCGATGTTGACCAGGTCTTCGATGTCCTGATAGACAGCGGTGAGGCCCAGGACGCGTTTGGCGTGCGCCAGTTGCTCGCTCGGCGCGACGTCGCCGCGAACGCGGCTGATGCTCTGCAACACGTCGATGGCGGGGAAATGCGAACGATTGGCCAGCGACCGGCTGAGCCACACGTGGCCATCCACGATCCCCTTGACCGCGTCGGCGATGGGCTCGTTGAAATCGTCCCCCTCGACCAGGATGGTGTAGAACCCGGTGATGGATCCGCGGCGGCTGCGGCCGGCCCGCTCGAGGATTTGCGGCAGCAGCCCAAAGACGCTGGGGGGATACCCCTTGGTCGCCGGCGGTTCCCGCGCCGCCAGGCCGATCTGCCGCTGCGCATGGCACATGCGCGTGATAGAATCCACCAGCAGCAGCACGTTCATCCCCTCGTCGCGGAAAAACTCGGCGATGGTGCAGGCGACCTTCACCGACCGCACGCGCAGCAGCGGGGCCTCGTCGCCCGTGCTGACCACCACGACGCAGCGCCGAAGCCCTTCCTCGCCAAGGATTTTCTGGAGAAATTCCTGCACCTCGCGGCCACGCTCCCCCACCAGCGACACCACCGAAACGTCCGCGCTGGTGTGCTTGGCGATCTGGCCCAGCAGCGTGCTCTTGCCCACGCCGGGACCCGAAAAAATTCCCATCCGCTGGCCAAGCCCGCAGGTGTGCAGGGCGTCGACGGAGCGGATGCTGGTGGAGATCGGCTGGTCAATGTTGATCCGCGACATCGGGGCGACCGACCGGGCGTCGATCCGGCGGCGCGTTCCCAACGGCAACGGCTGCCGGCCGTCGAGCGGCTTGCCCAGGCCGTTGAGCACGCGGCCGAGCAGCCGGTGCGTGCAATTGACCGTGGGGGCGACGGCGAGATTTTCCACGCGGTCGCCGCGGGCAACCCCGGCCGACGATTCCAGCGACATCAGCAGCGTCCGGTCTTGCTGAAACCCGATCACCTCCGCAACCGATTCCCGTCCGCCAAAACTGACGATCCGGCACAGCGAGCCGACCGGCAAGGCCAGATCGCTGGCCTCGATCGTCAATCCACCGATCGCCTGCACCTGGCCCGCCACGCGATACGGCAGCGCCGATTCCACGAAATCAACCTGTGAGCCAAGATAGGTCACTTGGCCTCCGTGGCGGAAGGCGGCGCCTCCGTCGTGGAAGGCGGAGCCTCCGTGGCGGAAGGCGGAGCCTCCGTCGTGGAAGACGGAGCCTCCCTGGTTGGCTCCGGAAGAAGCTCGCCGATGATTTGGTCGAGTTGGGCATCCAGGTCGCCGTCGATTGTTCCGTGGGCCGTGAACACGCGCGCCCCGCCCGGAGCGATCGACGAATCCTCGGTCAGATCGACGTGTTTGAGCTGCGGCCAGGCGAGGAGAAGATTCGGCAGCTCGGCCTGAAGCGTTTTAAGCTGAGACGGATGGACGGCGACGCGCACGTCGGCGGCGTGAACCGCCAGGGAGAGCGCTTCGGACAAATTCCGGGACAGGGTCTGCACGTCGATGATGCCCTGGCGCTTGGTGACCTTGCGGGCAATCGCGCAGGCAAGGCGCACGACCTCGTTGATTCCGTGGGTTTGGAGTTGATCGCGTCCGTCGTCCAACAGGCGCACGGCCTGCGTGAGCGCGCCGATGAGCTGCGTCATCGCCGCGCCATGCTCGGCCAACGCCTGGGCGTGACCGGCCTTTTGCCCTTCCTCGAATCCCCGGGCGTATCCCTGGCTGCGGCCTTCGGCCAGGCCGTCGGTTTTTGCCTTCTGGCGGTTCTTTTCGATTTCGGTTTGTGCGGCGGCGACGATCCGGGCGGCCTGGGCGCGGGCGCTCAGGATCACGGATTTGGCCGCCGCCTCGATGTCCCGCATCGAGAAGACCGACACGCTCATCGGAACGTCCGCGGATTTGATCAGACCCATGATGCCGCTCCACACAAAAACCCGCGGCGCCCCCCGACCGGCTCGGGACGGGCCGCCCATTTGAGCCGAATCACACGACCATTTCCTTCTCGCCGCCGCGCCCGGAGATGATGATCTCGCCGGCGTCCTCGAGGCGGCGGACGACGTCGACGATCTTCTGCTGCGCCGCCTCCACGTCGCTGACCCGCACGGGGCCCATGTATTGCATGTCCTCCTGGATCAACTGGGCCGCGCGTTCCGACATGTTCTTGAAAATCTTCTGCTTCAATTCGTCGCTGGCGGTCTTCAATGCCAGCGCTAGCTCGTCGTTGTCGATTTCCTTCAGCACGGACTGGATGCCCTTGTCGTTGACCAGCAGGATGTCCTCGAACACGAACATCAGCCGCCGAATCTGCTCCACCAGGTCCGGGTCCTCCGCCTCCAGCCCTTCCATGATCCCTTTTTCCGTCGAGCGATCGGCGAGGTTGAGAATCTCCGCCACCGTGTCCACCCCGCCGGCTTTTTCAAAGGTCTGGCTGACGATGTCCGACAGCCGATGTTCCAGCCCGCGCTCCACTTCCTTGATCACCTCGGGATTGGTCTGCTCCATGTTGGCGACGCGCTTGACGACCTCGATCTGCTTCTGGCTCGGCAGCCCGACCAGGATCTCGCTGGCCTTCTGCGGCGGAAGATGCGCCAGGATCAAGGCGATGGTCTGCGGATGCTCGTCCTGAATGAACGTCAACAGGTTTTCGCTCTCCGCCTTCTGAAGAAATGAAAACGGAGTCGTCTGCACCTGCTGGGTGACCTGCTTGAGGACCCGGTCGGCATCGTTGTCGCCGAGCGATTTGCGCACCAACGCCTTGGCATATTCCAGGCCCCCTTCGTTCATGGACGAGTTGGCCAATGCCAAATTGTAGAACTCGCCGAAGACTTCCGAGCGCTGCTCGACGGCGACGTCCTTGATGACGGCGATCTCGCGGACGACTTCCTCGACCGCCGCGGGGGGCAGGCGCTTGAGGATTTCCGAGGCCTGCTCCTGGGTCAGGGAAAGCATCAGCACCGCGGCTTTGCGCACACCGGTAATTTCTTCTTCCGCCATATCGCCTCGGGGCCGGCGTCTTGCGGCCGGCCCCCCTTTCACGGTCAATGGTTAAGCCATCGCTTGACGAGACTGGCCGCCGCGTCGGGATTGGAGGTCACCATCTTCTGAACCTGGTCGAGTACCTGCTGCTCCTTGACCGTCTCCTCATCCAGTTCCATGCCGTCCAGGGCTTCGTTGTTCTCGGCCGCGCTGCCCACCACGGTTTCGTTGCCGCTCAGCGTTGGGGCCTCGGCCGCCGCCAGCGATTGGGGCACCGCCGCCGCGGGGATCCCGCCCTTGCTGCGTGCCATCATCAAAATCATGAACAGGCTGATCACCGCCAGCACGCCGACGCCGATCTCTTTGCCGTGTTTCCCCAGCGCGGTGGACATCGGCGACGCGGCGGTGGCCTGCCCGAGGGGCAATTCCGGCTGGACCACGTCGCTGTACGTTTCAACGAACAGGGCATCGTCGGTGGGGAAAGCCGCGCATCCCTTGACCTCGTTGTGAATCTTCAGGAGTTGCGCGTCGATGTAGGTCTTCAGAACGGCGGGATCTTCCGTGTCCTTTCCCCCGTTCTCGTTTTTGTACGCCTGGATGAAATAGCTGCGGGGGACGCGCACGGAGGCCGACTGCACCGTCGCGGTGCCGGCGCCTTGCTTGATGACCTCATCCTGGTTGCCGTAGTCGGACTTGAATTCGTTCTTTTCCGTGGAGTTGGTGGACCCGCCGCCGCCCCCGCCGCCGGACGACGGCAGCGACAGGCTGGTGTTCGCCATCGCGCCCGGTTCCTCCTGGGACGCCATCTGGGCGTTCTGCTCCTCGGTGGTTTCTTCGGTCTGCATCGGGACGGAAACGGTTTGCTTGGGATCGACCTTGTGGATGGTCGTGGTCGTCTGTGAAGTGTCCACTTTCACCGTGACGGAGACCATGACGCCGCGGATGTCCTCCAGGGCGTCCTCGATCTTTTTGCGGTAATAGTCCTCATATTGTTGTTGCATCTCGACGCCGTCGCCGCCGCTGTCCATGCCGTCCGCGGAACGGTCCTTGATGGGGAACGACACGCCGTCGATGATCGCGTTGACGTGGCCGCGCTGTAGGCCGGCCTGGGCGCCGCAAATCACGTCGGCGGCGGATTCGGCGAGTTGGCGGTTGGCGAGCTTGTTATTGCGCCCCGTCGTGATCGTCACCGTCGCGACGGGCTGAACGTCGTTGTCGCCGATGTGACGGTCCTCGCTCGGATCGATCACCACGTCCGCTTCGGCGATGCCCGGCCAGCACCGAATCATCGTCGCCAGCGTCTGCTCCTTGGCTCGAAGGAACATCTGGTCGGTCTTATCCGGCGGATCGAGCCAGTTCATCTGCTTGATGATCTCGTTAAACCCCTTGTCAAACTCCTTCGGCAACGCGTTGGAGTACCCCAGCACGGCCAGCACTTCCATTTTCCGATCCGCCGGCACCATCACCTTGTCGCCGACCACCTGATGCGGAATGTCCCGGGCATCCAGGTTCGCGGTGATCAGCCCCACGTCTTCCGTGGAAAGCGATTGATCCAGCAGCGCCGACATCTCCGGCTCGGCCGCCCAATGCGACCACCAGAGCAGCGTCATCACCATGATCGTCAGCAGGGATACGACCAGCATTTTCTGCGTGGCCGACAGCCCGCCGAGTTGTTCCTGAATGCGCGTGAATTGTGCTTTGAGGAAATCCATCGCTCAGCCCTCCATGGCCGAGAAGGTCGCGTCCTGCTTAGGAAGTTACGAGTTGCGAGTTGCGGGTTGCGAGCATTGGGAATGGTTTCGCTCGCAACTCGCAACCCGCAACTGGCAACTTTTCCTTTTTACGATTCATATCTCCACCTCATATCGAGATCTGCTTGATCTCCTCGTAGGCGTCCATGAGCTTGGAGCGGATGGCCAAGAGGGTTTTGAAGGCGAGGTCGGACTTTTCCACCGCCGCCATCACGCCGGTTAGGTTATCGGTTTTGCCGGTCGCCACGGCTTCGACGGCCTGCGACGCCTCCTGTTGAAGCTTTGAAACTTCGCCCATGCTATTTTTGAGAACGTCGGCAAAATTCGTGGCGGGCGTTGCCCCGCCGGATTGCGACGCACCCGCCCCCGGCGTAACGCCGGCGATCTTGCCTAGATTATTTGCAGCGCCTTCAATCATTGCTCAGTCCCATATCATGCCAGCAGCCGCAGGCTCGAATTGAACATCGACTTGGCCGTATCCATCATGGTGACGTTCGCCTCGTAGGCCCGTGAAGCCTCCAGCGCGTTGACGAACTCGACCGCCAGATCGACGTTCGGATAACTGACGTAACCGCTCTTGTCGGCGTCGGGATTTCCCGGATCGAATCGCTTGGGAAGCGGCGACTGATCGAGTTGGACCGATTTCACGTGCACGCCCGGCTTGGTCGATCCCTCGGCCTCGCCGGGGGCGAACACCACGAACCGCCGGCGGTAGGGATTCGGCTTGCCGTCCGAGTCGCGCAGCGTGTTGGCGTTGGCGATGTTGCCGGCGATCGTGTCCATGCGGATTCGCTGGGCCGTCAGGGCGCTGGCGCCCATGTCGAGAACGTCAAACATGGCTTATTTCCCTTCCCTCAAGGCGGTTTCGATCATCGAGTATTGATCGCGGAGCAGTTCCACGGCCATATTGTGCATCAGGGCGTTTTTGGCCTGGTCGCTCATCAGTTGCTCCATCGAACGGTTGTTCCCATCGTGAAACAGGATGCTGCGCTGGGGTTGCTGTATGTCCATCGAAACATCGTCGAAACTCACGCCGCCGGGGGCGGCCGATTCTTGTTCCTCGACCTTTTTCTGAAGGATTTCCTGGAACTGATCCAGGGAGAGATCCTTCTGGACGTAACCGGGCGTCGAAACGTTCGCGACGTTCTCGGCCAACAGACTCTGCCGGGCATCGGTGAATTGAAGCATTTGCTCCAACACCGGCATGCTTCCCTGGTTGAGCAGACGGTCCAGAAACATTCAGGCCTCCTGACCACAAACCCTGTGCCAGAAAAAACCATCCGGCAAATCCACGCTTCGCCGCGGCGGAATAGCGCCGAACCTGCGCCCTGAGGCGCAACTCCTGCGCCTATGGCTGCGCCCGCTTATGTATGCGCCGCCATCTCCTCGGCAAGCTCGCCTTCCTCGCGCCATCGCTTCAGCTTCATGCCCAACGTTCGCACGCCGATGCCCAGCGCGCCGGCCGTGCGAACCCGATGGCCTTTGAACTGCTGGAGCGTGCTGAGAATCACCTGCTTTTCGATCTCCGCCAAAGGCCGCCCGGCCAGCCCCTCGGCCACCGGGGCGGCGTGCTGATGCTTCAGCCACGGCTCGATCGTCTGCGCCCGGATCAGCCCCGGCTCGCTTTCCAAGACCACCGCGCGCTCGATGATGTTCTGCAATTCCCGCACGTTGCCCGGCCAGTCGTAATGCTGTAGCAGCGACATCGCCTCCGGCTCGATGTGCCGGAACGCGGTCTTCTCGCGCTTGCTCGCCTGGTGGATAAAAGTCCGGCACAGTTCAGGGATGTCCTCCAGGCGGTTCCGCAGTGGAGGAATCTCGATCGGCACGACGTTCAGGCGATAGAACAAGTCCCGGCGAAATTCGCCTTCTTCCACGCAATGGTCCAGGTTCCGGTTGGTGGTGGCGATCACGCGCACGTCCACCTGCTGCGTCAGGCTGCTGCCGACGCGCTCGAAACAGCTTTCCTGCAAAACCCGCAAGAGCTTGGCCTGGAGCGACGCGGCGATTTCGCTGATCTCGTCGAGCAAAAGCGTCCCGCCGTCGGCCAGCTCGAACCTCCCGCGGCGGAGCTTGTCGGCGCCGGTGAACGCGCCTTTTTCATGCCCGAAAAGTTCCGATTCCAGCAGGTTCTCCGATAACGCCGCGCAATTCACGGCCAGCATCGGGCGCTCGCGGCGGCCCGAAGCCAGGTGAATGGCCCGCGCCACCACTTCCTTGCCGGTCCCGCTTTCTCCGCGAATCAGGACGGTCGCGTTGCTGCGGGAAACCTGCTCGATCTTCTGCCGGACCTGGTCCATCGCCGCGCTCTGCCCGATCAGCGGGCGCGGGGAGCCGATGTCCGTCATGCTCCGATACGCCTGGTTTTCCAGCCGCAGCCGGCTGTGCTCCAGGGTGCGATCCACCAGCAGCTTGATCTCGTCGGCGTTGAAAGGTTTCTGGATGTAATCATACGCGCCCAGCTTCATGGCCTCGACGGCGTTGGAGACCGTGGCGAAGGCGGTCATCAGGACGACCGGCATCTCGGGGCGGAGGCGTTTGGCCTCGGCGAGCAGTTCCAGCCCGGTCATCTTGGGCATGCGCAAATCGGTGATGAGCAGATCGAAGCGCGCCGCTCCGAGCCGCGCCGCGGCCGCCGCCCCGTCCGGCGCCGCGACCACTTCGTGGCCCTCCCGCACCAGGGTCTGGGCCAGCGAATCCCGCATCATGTCCTGATCGTCAACGATTAGTATTCGAGCCATGCGTTCTCCCTGGTGCCGCTAAATCCTGAATTCAAAAATCGCACCGCCCTGGGGCGCGTTGCCGGCCGTGATCGTGCCATCGTGCGCTTCGACGATGCGGTGAACGATCGCCAGCCCCAGCCCGGTCCCCGATTCCTTGGTGGTGAAAAACGGATTGAATATCCGGTCGAGCACGTCGGGGGGAATTCCCGGTCCGCTGTCCCGGATCGAGAAACGGAATCCCCCGCCGCCCGACTGGGGCGCCCAGGCCATCTCGATGGCGCCGGCCTCGCCAACCGCTTCGACCGCGTTGATCAGCAGATTCAAAATCGCCTGGCCGATCAATAGCGGATCGACGCGCACGGGCATGGGCCGCGGTCCGCGGAGCCGGCATTCGATGCCGCAGTGCAACCGCTCGCCCGCCAATTCCCCGGCCTGGACCACCAGGTCCGCCAGGTCGCACGGAACGAACTGCGGCTCGATCTCGCGGGAAAACTGGAGGACGTGGCTGACCAGCGATTCCAACCGCTTCACACCGGCGGAAATTTTATTGACCAGTTGGAGCGGCCCCGGCTGCTGGGCGACGTCGCGCGCCAGCATCGAGGCATACAACTCGATCCCGCCGAGCGGATTGCGGATTTCGTGCGCCATTCCCGCCGCCATCTCGCCCAGGGCGGCCAGGCGTTTGCGGCGCTCGAGCTGCCGATTTTTTTCCGACAACTCGCTCCGCAGCGACTGCACGGTTTGCTGGAGTTGGGCGTGGGAATGCTGGAGCTTTTCCGTCAGGTCGGTGTAGTGGCGGATGATTCCGCCGAGCTGCTCGATGCGGGCGGCGTTGGAGGCGTGGATGTCGGCGATCGCGTCCATGGTCGTCAGCGGTGCAAATCCAGACCCGCACGCGCCTGGCCGTAGGCGGCGGCGGCATAGGCACGGTTGAATTTTCTGGCGGAGGCGGCCTGGTTGATCCCGCGACCCGCGTTCAGCTTGCGCTGATGCAGCACCAGCGTGTCGTCCCGGTCGGCGGCGGCGATCTCTTCCAGCAGCCGGCGCGTTTCCCGAACCAGCGATTCCGCTTCCTTCCGCCGCTCATCCGGCAGACCCGCCGTGAACTGATTCCAGTTCCGTTTGGCCGGCGTGATGGTCTGCTCCAACTGGGCCATCTCTTCCAGAAGCCGCTGCCTCTGCCCCAGCAACGCAAGCAGATCCTCGTTGCGGGAATTTTGAACGTACTCGTGCTGCGTTTTGGTCAGCTTGCCCAGGCGCTGGTAGCAATCCAATTGCCGCCGCATCGCCGCCAGAATCTCGTCGTTTGCCATAAAAACTTCCGGGGGGCCGGGGCCCCTTTCACCACATTCCCGAGTCGTTGGTCCACTGGAGCCATTGGTCCCAATATTTTTTCGGCATGGAAAAGGAGCCGTCCTGGAAGGCCTCGGCGGGCATGTGCTGCAACATCCACTTGGCGCGGTTGTTGGCCGCCTTCGCTTCCTCCGGTTTTCCCAGCGCGAAATACGCGTTGACGATCTGCACGTAGGCCGACACGCTCGATGGATCGTTCTGATAGTTGAACGCGGCATTGTCGTAGAGCTTGATGGCATCCTCGTAATTGCCCAGGTCGTACATGCAATCCGCCCGGTAAAAATGCGACAGCTTTTGATAAAGCTTGTCCATGTCGTCCGTGGGGTTCGAGGCGCGATACAGATCGATGACCTGGTCGTACAGGTTTCGAGCCTTGAGCAGGCGGTCGCGCCGGGTGGCGGCGGCCGACGCCACCTCCGTCGCCACCGCGCTCGGCGCCGTCTGCGCCGACGCCAGCTTCGCATCCAGCAAGGCGGCGCTCTTCCGATAGCTGTCCGCCATCAGAAAGATCATCTGCGCCTTCTGCCCGTCGTCGGGATACCTCTGGATCAACTCCTGGAGCCGGGCGATCGATTCCTCGTACCGGCAGGTGCGGTAATACAACTGGGCCAACTCACGCAGGGACTGGCGGAACTCCTCGGCCTTGGGATCGATCAGCGGGTTGTCCTCCACCACGCTCAGCAGCGTCGCCTCCGCCCTGGCGTATCGCGCCGGACCCTTGGCGATATACGCCTCGGCCAGGGGAATCGACGCCTTGCTCGCCGCCAGGCTCTTGGGATACTCCAACTGAATCCTCTGAAACGCCTCGATCGCCTTATCGAGAAACCCCGCGGCCTGGTAGGTGCGGCCAAGACGCAACACCGCGTCGGGCGCGGTCCGATCGCTTGGCCGCTCCGCCACGAACAATTCCAGCGCCGCGATCGCCGATTGAAGATTGCTCGCCTTGTCGTAAAGATCGACGCCCTTCCAGAGCGCCTCGGCGTAGCCGTGATCGTCCAGCAGCGTCAATTGGTGCGAATACAACACGTACGCATCGCCGGCCTTGTTTCGCAGGTCGAGGATCTGCTGTCCACGGCGGATTTTTTCGATGGCATTGGCGTCGGGGAGCGTCGCCTCGAGCTGGGCGGCGCGTCTTTCGCACGTGTCGGCCAGGCGGGCGAGAAATCCCGGCGGCGGCGACGCCTCGAGCTGCTGCTCGTCCGCCATCACTTCCAACGCCGATTGATAATCTTGCGCCTGTGAAAGCAGTTCGCACGCCTCACGGAACGTGGCGATCGCTTCGGACTTGTATTTATTGCTTGACGGCCGGCGGTCAATCTGCCAAACCAGATCGTGGAAATCCGTCAACCCGCCATCGGTCTGCTGAGACATGATCCGGCACAAGCCCCTGCCCAGCAGCGCCAGCGGCGCGGGCCTCGACTCGGGATGCGTGTCCAGCACCGCCTGGAAAAACGAGATCGCGGTCGGGGCGTCCCCACGTTCCTGGAAAATCCGGCCAAGATAATACGCGGCATCCGCATCGAGCGGATGGCCGACGCGAAGCTGGTCCCTGGCCAGACGAAGATATCGCTCGGCATCGTCCGGCAACCCTTCGCGATAGGCGCAGTAACCCAACTGATAATTGAACGTCCCCTGATCCACCGGATCGGAATCCAGATGCGCCGCATCCGCCAGGAGCTTGCGGGCATCGACGAACTGCCTGAGGTCGATCAAAATTCCCGCGCGCTGATCCAGCGCCCAGGCACGCTCGACGTCGGTAAGCCCCGGCTGCTTGAGATAGTCCGCCAGCGAGACGTCCGCGTTGGCGGAATCGTCGTCGGCCAGCTCCAGGTCGATCAATTTTCGCCGCAGGCTCAGCGATTGATGCGGATCCAGCGCGATCGCCTGGCGATAATGCTCCGCCGCCTCGGCGCTGTGGCCCAGCGCGGCGTAACTGTCGCCGACGCGGCGATGCATCTCGGCATCGGCGATGACCCCCATTTGCATAGCCAGTTCCGTCTGCTCGATGATACGCTGATGATTGGCCGGTACGTCAATCTTCTGCTGCTTTTGTGCCGCTTCCAACGCCTGCGCGATCAGGGCGTGGATGGGGCCTTCCTTCGCCGACTCCAATTTCTCGGATTCCAATATCCGCCCGAGTTGTTGCAGCGCCGCATCCGGGCGATTCTGCTTCAGGTAATCCTGCGCCACGGCGATCTTCTGATCGAGCGTCGCGCCCGGGCCGGGATTGACGAACAGATACCCCGCGTAGATGAACAATCCCAGGGATAGAACGAAAAGAGGAAGTTGCCAGAGCTGCGATAAACGCCGCGCCGATCGGCTGGAGCGGGAAGTGGCCATGGCATCCCTGCCTTTCACTACAACGCCGGTCCTCCTGACCGGTCCAGCGAAGTATAACCTTCAACCGGCGGAAGGCAAGTCTGTGGGGATTGCCGATTGCCGATTGCCAATTGCCGATTGGAAGAGCGTCATATTCGGCAGTGCGCAATTGAGCCTTTTTTTAATCGGCAATCGGCAATCTACCTGCGCCCGCAACAATTGCTCGTTCCCTCCCGCATCCCAAAAAACCGCCCCGTCGTTGCGATGCGACGGGGCGATGCGGAGAGAGAAAATGTAGGCTGAACAGGGCCGGAGGCTGATTACTTCGACAGGACCGGGCGCTGATCGGTTGCGGCCTCGGTGTCCTTGTCCAAATGCCTGGGGGCCGGTCGCCCGGACCGTTCGCCGGCGCTGGCGGAGACGGAAGAGCCCCGCGGATGCGTCGGCAGAATCACGATCTCGACGCGGCGGTTCTGCGCTCGCCCGGCCTCGCTGGAGTTGGAGGCGATCGGCTGTTGATCGGCGTAGCCGGCGACGCCCAATCGGGCCTTGCTTACCCCGTTTTTCACGAGTTCCGCGGCCACGGAAATCGCGCGATGGGCCGAGAGATACCAGTTGTCGAAGTTCCCCGCGTCGATGGTCGTTTGCCGGGTGACGCGCTGATTGTCGGTGTGGCCGGCGACCATCAGCTCATAGCCGACGGCTTCGGGCGAATTGAGAATTCCGGCGAAACGCTGGAGCGTTCCGATGGCTCGCTCGTTGAGGTCCGTGCTGCCCGAGGCGAACGTCACGTCGCTCTTGAACTTCACCACGCCGCGCGCCGAATCGAAGGTCACGATATCTGAATTGGCGTTGGCGAAGTCCTCCAACTCGCGGTTCAGAGCGGCCGGAAGGGCATGCTCACCGACTTCAACCACTGATGGCGGACGGTTCAGCAGGTCCTCGTACTTCTGCGTGATGGCGGCGTTCTGCGCCTGCAACGCCGCGACCTGCTGGGAATAATTGGCCAGCATGGCCGTCTGGGTATTGCCGGAATTGGCGATCTGCTCAAGCTGGGCCTTGTAGGCATCGGCCTGCGAGCGCGCGCTGCGGGCGTCGGCCTCGGCCTGGTTGAGTTGCTCAACCGCCTGGTCGCGGCTGAGTTTCATCGCGTTGTATTGTTCAGCGGATACGCAACCGGTGAGTGAAAATGCGAGTGTGGCTAATCCTAGCCAATGAAGCATCCTTGCCATGAGTCAGCCTCCATGCTGTTGAATTGTCTATGCGAAAGTCACGGAAAAATTCTCTCATTTTTCCAGCGGCTTTGCGCTTATTGCGCCACATTCTGCCAAATACTTCCAGATTTGCAAGGGCGCTTTCCAAGAAATCAGCGAAATTTGCGCTTATGTGAATTCACCCCCGCCTCAGCGTGCGGTCGTCTTGCCGACGATGAGTCCGACCACGAAAAACACCAGGGCGACCGCCAAACCGCCGGCCGCGACGCCGAGGAACCCATATTTGCAGGCGTTTTGCAGAATTTCCGGACCGGTGTCCAGCACGCCGGAAACCAGGGCGTAGGCGCCGAAAATGACCACCAGCGATGCGCCCAGCGCCGCGGCGCCGAATGCCGGGGCCATGGGGTCGGCCTCTTCCTCGACGGTGACGACGCTCTGACCGCGGCTTGGGGCGGCGCCCGCCAAGGCGCCGCGGATTTCGACGGCTTTTTGCCCCGAGGCCGTCCCACCGGGGAGGCCGGTCTCGCCGGGAGAACGCCGGCCCGTCGCGGTGCCGCCGGGGGCGATCTCATCCAGCAATTCAGCCCCGAGCGACGTATCGTCGCTTTCGCGGGTCAGATCCAGCAATCCCGATCCCGATCCGACGCCTTCCGACGCCAGTTCGCTTACGCCTGGAGCAATCGCGGTTTGCGCCGATGGATCGACCCGTTCCACCTCGTCATTTTGGAAGACATCGACCCCGGGCCGGCTCCCCTGCGATCCGGAAAGACCGGTGCCGCTAGCGGCGGCGTTCACGGAGGACCGTCCGGGCGAGGGCATGCCCCCCACCGAGCCGGAAAGGCCCAGGTCCGCCGCCAATGCCGTGTCCTCTTTGAGGGCCATCCCCCCACTGGCGTTGCCGTGGCCGCTGTCGGTATCCACCAAATTCAAACCCGAGCCGGAGCCCGAGCCGGACAGACCGCTGCCCAGCCCGCTGCCCACGCCGCTTCCGATGCCGCTGCCAACCCCGCTGCCGATCCCGCTGCCGGCGCCCTTGCTGTCGGCCAGCCCGATCGCCGCGCCGCTGTCCGAAGCGCCGATATCCACGGGATCGCCGCCCGCCAACTCGGCCTTGAGCGCCTCCACCTGGTCCGCCTTGTACATCAGCCGGGGACCGTCGCGAAATTCCCGCAACCGGCCTTCGCGCGTGTATTGCTTGATTTCCTCTTCGTTCTTGGCCAGGGTGGCCTTGGCCTCGTCGAGCGTATAAAACATCTTGGCCATGAGCTTGGTCTCCTAGGGGTTGCTGTCATGGGCGGGCGTCGGCACCAGCGGTGGAAGCTGCGATTCGTTGGCTCGCTGGTTCTTGGCCGCGTCGTCCACGGCCTTCTGAATATCATACCAGGCCGGGAAAGTATTATAGTTCTTCAAATCCAAATCGAAACCGAAATTCCTGGCCGCCGACAACACCAGGGCCTTTTCCCCCGCCCGATATTCATACACGCAAAGGACTTGCCGCTGAGTGTCCAGCAGATAGCATCCCCACACTTCGGGGTGGAGCTGGCAAGGCATGACGAAGAGGCCGTTGCCCCCCGCGATCGGCGGCAAGTCCGCCGCCTGGGCGTTGGCGGCCTGGACCGTGGACCTGCCGTGCCCCAATATGGCCGCTAAAATGGCCAGCAACAGCGCGGCGTTCAGGTAAAGGGCGTACACTACGGGTTTGGAAAAATTCGGTTGATTCATTGTATTCAGTCGGCTACCAATGGAGGCAATGCAGTCCAATCCCGCCATGCCATTAGCAACTACCGCGATCCATGCGTATTTTAGCCCATGCAGGGAGGTGGCTGCAAGGTGAAGGCGTGGTGAGAAGCACGACGGATTTCAGCATGGACGCGGCGGCCGGGCGGAATCGGCCATGGGACCAGCGTTCCGGTGTCCCCGAGCCTGGGGAATTGGTGCCGATCGTTAGGTCGGTTCGGGTCGGTCCGCGCCTACAGTTGTTCTCCGCCAGTGGATTTGAATGGGTCGATGCCCAACTCCCCATCCGCGGTTTGCCGCAGGAACTGGACGGATTCCGCATCCTGCACCTCAGCGACTTCCACGCCCGCCCGGCCTGGGACGAGGCTTATGACGATCTCATCTCCCGCACCCAAGCCGATCCGCCGGACCTCATCGCCTTCACCGGCGATTTCGTCGAGGACAAGCACGATCATCGCCGCGTGCTGCCGCTCATTCGCAAACTCCTCAACTCGCTCACCAGCCGCCTGGGCGCCGTCACCATTCTGGGAAACCATGACGGCGACCTCCTCGGCCCCCCGCTGGCGAGCTTGAACGTCACCCTCGTGGACCATCGTTGCCTGTCGCTGCATTCCGGATCGGCGACCCTCGAGCTGATCGGCGTCGCCGGCGTCGAACGCAAGGACTTCGATCCCATTTTCCTGCGTTCCCTCGGTCCGAAGAAGCCGAACACCGTGCGCATCGCGCTTTCGCATTATCCCGATCTGATCCGCAAAACGCGGTTTCTCGAGGCCGACGTGTTCCTCGCCGGCCACACCCACGGCGGACAAGTCTGCTTCCCGGGAAAAATCCCCATTGTCCGCCACGATTCGCTTCCGCCAAAGTTCATTGGGGGAATCAACCGCTATCACCAGACCTGGCTGGTCGTCAACCGCGGGCTTGGCTTTTCGTCAATACCGGTCAGAATCAATTGCCCGGCGGAAGTCATCGAAATTCGATTGAGAAAGGCAGGTGCATCATAGGACGCCCCATCGCAACGCAAGCGACCGCGCAAACGCAGGCCCAACGCCTCGAGGCATCAAGAAAATTTGCCGTCGAAACCGCCCGGCTCCTGCACAACACCCGCTGCCATGACGTGGTCGTGTTGGAGATGGCCGGCGTGTCGCCGGTGACCGATTTTTACGTCATCGCCACCGGCACCAGCGCCCGCCAGATGCGCAGCGTCTGCGACGACGTGGACGAATTGGGCCAGAAAATGGGTTTCCCCAGCTTCCACCGCTCCGGCTATGAAGGCGAAACCTGGATCGCCGTCGATTACGTCGACGTGGTCGTGCACGTCTTCAATCAGGAAGCCCGGCTCTATTACGACCTGGAAAATCTCTGGGGCGATGCGAAAAAAGTCGAATGGGCGTGAGCCGCATTCGATGGAGTCCGACGCAACGAATGGCGCAACCCGATCCCCAACAATTGCTCGCCCAGGCGCAAAACCTGGTCGCATCCGGACGCCTCGCCGAGGCCGAGGCGATCTTGCGCCGGCTGATTCAGATGGCCCCCAGGCATGCCGACCTGCTGAATCAAACCGGGCTGCTCTGTCATCGCCAGGGAAAGCTCAACGAAGCCGAGCGATTGATCCGCGCGGCGATCGCCGTCAATGCATCGCCGCCCTCCTACCATGCAAATTTGGGCGCAGTCCTTCTGGCTCAGGGCCGGCCGGCCGATGCGGTCGATTCCTTCCGCCGTGCCATTGGGCTGAATCCCGGCGACGCCATGGCGCAGTATAACCTTGGCGTGGCGTTGCGGCAACTGAACCGCCTCGACGAGGCGATCGACGCCTATCAGCAGGCCGTGAACCTCAAGGGCGACGACGCCCGCGCCCTGAATAATCTGGCGAGCAGCCTGCGGGCACAGGGCCGGGTGGCCGAGGCGGTCGCCTGTTTCAAAAAATGCCTGGAAGTTTCTCCCACCGCCGAATCGCACAGCAATCTGCTTTACGCGATGTGGTTCGACCCCGGCTCTTCGCCGGCCGACGTCCTCGCCGAGCACGAGCGATGGGCGCAGCGATGGGCCGCCCCGCTGGCCTCGGGAATCCGCGTGCCTGAGATCGACCGCGACCCCGATCGCCGGCTGCGCATCGGATATGTATCGCCTGATTTCCGGCAACACGTGATCGCCCTGTTCATGCAGCCGATCCTGCGCCACCGCGACCGGACCGCGTTCGAGGTCTTCTGCTATGCCGACGTGCCCGACCCCGATTTCATGACCGCCCGACTGAAAGCCGATGCGGATACGTGGGTCCAAACCACCGGCGTATCCGACGCCGACCTCGCCCAACGCATCCGCGCCGACCGCATCGACATCCTCGTCGACCTCACCGCCCACATGGCCCGCAACCGCATACTCACCTTCGCCCGCAAACCCGCGCCCGTCCAGGTGAGCTATCTCGCGTACGCCGGCACCACCGGCTTGCCGGCAATGGATTTCAGGCTCAGCGACGTCCATCTCGATCCCACTGGCGTCCAAACCCTCGGACCCGAGCGCGTCATCCGGCTTCCGGAAACGTATTGGTGCTACCAGCCCCAGATCGACCTGCCCGAAGTTTCCACACGTTCCGTCGCCAGCGCCCAAATCGTTTTCGCGTGCTATAACGCCTGCGCGAAAATCAATCCGCCGGTCATCGCGCTCTGGTCCCGCATTCTCCAGCAGCTTCCGCAATCGCGCCTCCGCCTGATCGTCGGAGGCGGCGAACTTGGCAACGCCCACCTCAAACAATCCTTCGCCGAGCATGGCATCGCCCCCGAACGCATCGAGCTTCACGACAAGACCAGCTACGAATCCTATTTTCTGCTCTACCATGACGCTGACATCGCCCTCGATCCATTCCCCTACAACGGCGGCACAACCACCCTCGACGCGCTGTACATGGGCCTGCCGGTCATCACGTTGGCCGGCTCCTCCGGCATGTCCCGCGCGGGCGTAAGCATCCTGTCCAACGCCGGACTGGCCGATCTGATCGCCCCATCGCCCGACGATTACCTCCGCCTAGCCGTGGACCTAGCCAAGGACGCCCCCCGCCTGGCCGAACTTCGCCGCACGCTACGGCAGCGTTTGATCCGCTCCCCCCTCATGGACGCGCCGCGTTTCGTTCGCAATTTAGAATCCGCCTACCGAACGATGTGGCGGCAGCCATAAAGGGGACATCCAAGATTTCTCCTTGTTTGGACATCGGTTTCGTACGACGCCAGAAATCTTGAATGTCCCCTTTTCCCCCTCCGCCGGAAATCTTGAATGTCCCCTTTTTCCCCCTAACGCGATCACTCGCTGCATGGGGATCCATGTCACGGATTTGTAGCCGAGTTTTTCCCAGAATCGCCGGCCTTCGACGTTGTCGGTGAATAAAAAGACGTTGCATTTCGGAATGCCGGCTATGGCGAGCTTCGCCAGACAGCGTTCCACCAGCGCTCGTCCCAATCCCTTGCGACGATGCGCAGGGTCCACCGCCAGATGATGCAGGTAGCCGCGCCGGCCGTCATGGCCGCATAGCACAGCGGCAACGACCGTCCCCGAAGCATTGCGCGCGATCAGGCTCATCCCGGGGTTCCGCAGCAGAAAGCGATTAATCGCCTCGCGTTCGTCGGATTCGTTCAGCGCGATTCCATCTTGACTTCGCCAGAAAGCGACCGCTTCGTCGTAGTCGTCCATTGTCAGATTCGAGATTGCGGGTTCCATTCGACGACTCCGGAAGAAGAAATGGGGACATTCAAGATTTCCGATTTCCCGGTGGGTAACTGTTTACCGCCCCGTTCTCGCCCGATTCTGCCGAACGATTCGCAGCCACCGGAATTGCGGATTACACTGGCTTCGCCCGGAAATGTCGAGCGATTGTGTCGGTGCACGGTAAACAAACCCAGGCGTCGCGCCAGTTTCGTCATCCATTGGGTTTCCCCGAACGGTCGGCCGCGCACGACGGAGGCGCGCACCGGCTCCAACGCCGGGCGATCCAGCGGCTCGTTCACCAACGCCGGCCAGTTCCGCGGCCGGTCCAGCGGCCCGTCGCTCAGCAGTTTCTTCTTTGTTCGAGGCGAACGCCGGCAGGTCAAACTTGACCAGGGCCAATCCTGTGCCCGCGACACCAGTTTGGCGCGCAGCGGATTGGCTTCGACGTAACGCAACACCGTCAGCAGATGCCCGTCATCCTGGATGGGAAAACTCTTGAACCGGCCTTGGTAGACGTGCCCCTGCCCGTAGGTGTGGTAATGCTGGTGATATCGCCGCACGTGCGTGTTGCTCAGCCAGCGCATGAACAGCGACAATTCCCCATCCTGGCGCGGCCAGAGCACGAAATGCCAATGGTTAGGCATGAGGCAAAATCCCACCATGCGCATCGGCATGCGCTCGACGGCCTCGCCCAGGAGTTCGAGGAACGCCTCGTAGTCGGCGTCCTTGTGGAAGAGCCGTCGCCGGCCGTTGCTTCGGTTCAGGACGTGATAGACCAATCCGCCAGGGGCAATTCGAGCGGTTCGCGGCATGGGCGTCGTTTACCCGCCAATTCGGGCCGCGTCAAGCGAAATCTTGAATGTCCCCTTTACTTAGAACTGGACCCATCGATCGCTTAAAGCGAATTTCGCCGCCTCGAGATAACACTCGGCCAGGTTCGAGACCTTCGCAGTTGCCGTCAGACGCCGCAATTCCTTCGCCAAATAATCCAGGTCCGCATCCTTGAACAGCGAGGCGCGATACAGGTTCATCACCTTGCGCGAAAGGTCCAATCCGCCCCGGATATCCGATTCAGAGGTGTTCTGTGACAGCGAGGTCGCGAACGGCAGCGTCAGGTATGCGTTCAGCGATCCCCGGTCGATCAGGGTCCGAAGAAAGATGTCGATGGGCAGGCCCTCGGTCCATCGTCCCTCCAGCAGGCGATGATACTTGTCGATCGACTTTCTGTTGATGAATATCGACGGCGTGCATGCGAACGTAACGCCGTTCAGGGGAAAACAGCGCAGTTCGCCCTTTTGCAGAAAGGACTCCCTGAACTTTGCGATCAATTGAAAAATCCGGAAATCCAGATTGAGGACGACGTCGGTGAAGATCAGATCCCAGTCGGGAGCGCCCTTATCGACCCCGGCGAGCAGCTTGGCGAAGCACGCTTCGGCGTCCTTGGGAAGCAGGACGTCATCCTCCAGCAGATGCAGATGCGCATCGGACGATTTGTTGGCCGAGAGCAGCCGTTCGAGTGTGAGCCACAGGCCCAGGTTTCCGCGATCGAGCTGGGTGACGTATTCGGCGCCGAGCGTCCGCCCGTCCACCGCCGGGACTCGCTGGTATCGGGCCGCCATGCCGACATCGGCCAGGTGTTGGGTCATCGACGCCGACCGCGCCTGGTTTCGGTCAAGATTAATGAAGAAACCGCGGAAAGCAGACATTCATAATCTCCGCAACATGGGTTGCATGGCGGCGCATCAAGCCACGGCCGCGCCGCAGCATTTCTTGTATTTCTTACCGCTGCCGCAGGGGCAGGGATCGTTGCGGCCGATTTTGGGGGCCTCGCGGACGATCGTCTTGACCTTGGCGCCTTCGCCTTGAGTCTGGTCGGCGGCTTGCTCCATTTCTCCGGGGGGTTGTCCCTTGGCGGCGGACGCGGACGCCGCGAGATTTTCCGCCACCCCGTAGCCCGTGGGGGCATCGTGCACGGCGGCGGTTTCCTTGTAGGCGTTGCGGGCCTGCGTCGCGCCCACCACGCGGGCGCGGAAGATCAGGTCCGTCACCTTGTCGCGCACCGCGGCCATCATCTCCTGGAAATAGCGATAGCCTAGCTTCTTGTACTGAATGCGCGGGTCCTGCTCGGCGAACGACAGCAGCCCGATGCCGTTCTTCAGGATGTCCATCGCGTAGAGGTGGTCCTTCCAGGTCTGGTCGAAAATCTGGATGAGGACGAATTGCTCCAGATCGGTCAGTTCGGCCCGGAGCGTCTGGCGGGCGCGTTCCATGAGCAATTGCCGAATTTGCTCCGCCGACGCGGGTTGAGTGACGACGCGCATGTCTTTTGCATCGGTTTCGACCTGCACCTCGAAATCCCTGCTTGTCAGCTTCGAGTCGAAGCGTTCGTTGAACGCCTTGCGGAGGGATTCGGGGTCCTGATGGGCCGCGATCAGCCCATCCACGGTCCTTTCCATTTCCCCGCCGGTGAGGAATCGCTCCTGGTGGGCGACGAGCGTATCGTGCAGTTGCTGGAGGGTTCCGGTGCGGATTTGTTCCAGCGGAATCTGCGCGCCGTATTTGTGAGCGGCCCACGTCCGGATGTAGTCGGCGGAATAGGGATGGTCGGTGAATCCCTCGGGCCCGCCGTAGGCGAAGGTGAGGGCATGCTCGACGGGGTAGTTGATTTCCCGCCGCGCGTAGGCCGCGCGGGCGCGCGATTCGATCATTTCGACGATCTGATCGGCCGGGAGAAGGTTGTGGCCCTTGGGGTCAAGGATGAACTCTTCGGGTTTGACCTGGATGTTGAATTTTTCGCGCGCCCAGTTGACCAGTTCCTGCTCGGCGTAATTGGGAACAAGGTATTTCATCAGGCCGGCGCAGCTTCGGTTGTCGATCTGCTCGATGGCGGCGGCGCGAAGTTTGGCTTCGACCTCGTCGGGCCTCATTTGCCGAATCTGATTTTGCGAGAGATTCACGTGGAACCGGCTCATGGCCCAGCTTTGCAGGCCCTTGGTATCCCAATGGCGGGTGTCGGCTTCCTCGTCGCCTTCGCCCATGAATTCGCCGATGGTCGCGGTGATGTTGGTCTCCGCTTCGGCGCAGGATTGGTACTTGATGTACGATTCTAGATCCTCGACGTTGCGCTTGCCGTGGAGGTCTTCCGGCTCGATGTTGACCTCGAAGTTCACCCGCGCCCATTCGGCGATGGTGGAGGCAACGAAATCCTGGGTGACGTATTTGTCCACCGCGTCGGCGATGGCCTGGCCGATCATGTCCCAGATGATCACGTCGACGTCCTGCCCGTGGAGCACTTTTTGCCGCATGCCGTAAAAGCTGGTCCGCTGATGATCCATGACCTCGTCGTATTCGAGGAGGTTCTTGCGCGCCAGGAAATTCCGCTCCTCGACTTTTTTCTGGGCGCGGAGGATTCCCTTGCTGATGCGCTTGTCCTCGATGGCCATCCCCTCTTCCATCCCCAGCCAGCCGAGGACCTTGATGGTCCACTCGCCGGCGAACATCTTCATCAATTCGTCCTGAAGGCTGACGTAGAACCGGCTGGAGCCGGGATCGCCCTGGCGGCCGGACCGGCCGCGAAGCTGGTTGTCGATTCTGCGCGCGGTGTGCCGTTCGGTTCCGATGACGTGCAACCCGCCCGCGGAGGTGGTCAGCGGGGTGAGCTTGATATCGGTTCCACGGCCCGCCATGTTGGTGGCGATCGTGACGTTGCCCACCGTTTCGCCGTGCTGGTTTTTATGTTGCTGCCCGGCCAACGCGATGATCTGGGCCTCGCGTTCGTGGAACTTGGCGTTGAGGACTTCGTGATCGATGCCGTACTTGCGCTTGAGCATGTTCGCCAGCATCTCGCTCTTTTCCACGCTGGTGGTTCCGACGAGAACCGGCCGCCCCTTGTCGGAGGTGTCCTTGATCTCCTCGATGATGTTGTCCCACTTTTCGCGCTCGGTGCGGTAGACGCGGTCCTCGTGATCGGCGCGGACCACTTTGCGGTTGGTGGGAATCGTCACCACATCGAGGCGATAAATCTTGTGGAACTCTTCGGCTTCGGTCTGCGCCGTCCCCGTCATGCCGGCCCGAATCTTGTACATCTTGAAAAAATTCTGAAGCGTGATCGTCGCCAGCGTCTGGGTTTCCTCCTTGATCGCGACCTTTTCCTTGGCCTCGACGGCCTGGTGCAAACCGTCGGACCATTGCCGGCCGACCATTTTGCGGCCGGTGTATTCATCCACGATGACCACTTCCATGACCCCCTTGGTGCCGCGCTCCACGACGTAATCCTTGTCGCGCTCGTAAACGACGTGGGCGCGCATGGCCTGCTCCATGAGGTGCGGCCATTCCATGTTGTTGCCGACGTAAAACGATCCCACCCCGGCGGCGTCCTGCGCGGCGGCGATGCCTTCGTGCGTCAGATGCGCGCTCTTTCGATCCAGTTCCACCTCGTAGTACTGCGTCAGCCCTTCCTTGCGGCGCGTGGCCTCCTCGAGCTGGCGCTTGGCCTGCTCCTGGCGCCCGCGGGCCCGATCCTTTTCCTCGGAATTCTTGGCCTTGTCCTCGTCCCCCTCGGCGGCCTTGATGGCGCGCTTGGCGGCATCCTCGGCAATTTCGGCCGCGGCATAGGGCTTGTGCAGCTCGATCACCTTGCGAGCCACCACGTCCGAGGCGCGATATTTCGCCGCGTCGTCGTGCGCGGCGCCGCTGATGATCAGCGGCGTGCGCGCCTCGTCGATCAGGATCGAATCCACCTCGTCCACGATCACGAATTGCAACGGGCCCTGCACCTGTTGGGCGGCGCTGGTCTTCATGTTGTCGCGGAGAAAATCGAATCCGAACTCGCTGTTCGTTCCGTAGGTAACGTCGCATTCATACGCTCCCCGCCGCGTGTCGCCGCCGGGCTCCATGTCCGACTGGATGAAGCCAATCGTCAGTCCCAGAACCTCAAACGCGGGACGAATCCAATTGGCATCGCGGCGGACCAGATAGTCGTTGACCGTCACCACGTGGCAATGATGCCCCTCGAGAACGCGCATGAAACACGCCAGCGGCGCCACGAACGTCTTTCCCTCGCCGGTCGCCATCTCCGCGATCTTCCCCTCGTACAGCACCAGGCCGCCGATCATCTGCACGTCGAAACAACGGGCGCGGAACGGGGGCCGGCTCTCCGGAAACAGCTTGCGGACGCCTTCGTAAATCTTCGGCGGAAGGGGCGCCTGACGCCAGGAGACCCCCGTGCTGATCAGCGCGCGTTGCACGCTGTCGTAAGCTTCGAGCATCTCGTCGTCGAATTGGTCGGGGTCGAAATTGTTGTCCGGATCGAAGATCGAGCGGATGCCGACGTTGCGGTCCATCGACTCGCGAATGATGGCAAACGCCTCGGGCAGCACTTCCGCCGAGCGGATTTTGCCGCTCGTGAGCAGCTTGCGAAGCTCCTGCGTTCGCTCGCGGAGCTGGACGTCGGACTGAGCCTGAATTTTCGGTTCCAGCAAGTTGATCTGGTCGACGACCTTCTGGTAACGCCTCAGCATCCGCTCGTTGCGGCTTCCGAAGACCTTGGTCATCAGCTTGGAAACATTGACTGCCATGGAGCGCCTCTCATCCAAAGAGTACGGCGGGTAAACGCAAACAACTCAAAAACAATCGATGAGAATCAGGCGATGGGAGGCGGAAGGCGGAACTGGAAGGGCGAAAACAGCGGCGGAAACAGATCGACGACCAGGGCATCCAGCCGCGGATGGAGGATTTGCGCGGGGGGCAGTCCGAATCTCCGCGGTTGATACAGACACGTCGCCGGCACCACCCGCCGGAGATTGACGCTCAGCCGCTGGATAATCCGGCCGGCGAAATGCGAAGCCTGCGGCTCCGCGGGCGCGGCCGACAGGGAGCGGTCGGCGCAAATTGCCGTCGCCATCAGCGTTACCGCGATCACGTGCCGGGCGTTTTTCATGCGATGATCGTGCATCTTCTTAGCCGATCCAATATCGGCCGTGTTTGTCCCGCCGTCAAGCGGGCCATGGAATCTCCCGGGCCAGCAGGACTATTATCGGTATTACATTGCGGAAAACCGGTCCGGGCGACGCTTATGATATTCGGAGGCTCTCTTATGATAGGCCGATCACTTATCGCCAAGGTTTTTCTGGGTCTGGTGACGGTTGGCGCGGCAAGCGCCCTGGGTGACGTGGAGCGTCCGCCGGGCCACAACGGCTATATGCCCTGGCATGGAGCGGGGTTTGGGCCGGTCTATCCGGCCGGGGTGTCAACCGGCCCGCAGCAACAGCAGGCTCAGGTGTACGACATCTCCCCGGCGATGGGCCAGGCGGCTTTTGCCGAGGCGGAATTTGACAACCGCTGGGCGGGTTTGCAGGTCCTGCTTGAGCGGGCGCGGAAGGACTTCCAAATCTCGGCCGAAAACCTGGCCGCCAGGAACGACTACGACGCCGCCCAGCGCACCTACGATGCCGCCGTCGAGTCCGTGATGGCCCGCCTTTGGAGCGATCCGCAATACAAGGACCTGCTCGAAAAACGGACCGAAGAGCAGATCGCGTTAAAGTCGACGGGATTCGGCACCGGCCTGCGATACGCCGTCGCGGCCCAAAGCATGCGTTACAGCGCGATGGCCACGCGGTTGGAAGCGGTCGCGCTGTCCAACGATCCGGCGGTCCAGGATGCGCGGATGAGATTGGTGTCCGCCCACGAAAGGCTGTCGTTAAAGGAAAAGCAATTCGAATCGCAGCTTTACCATCAGCCCGAAGTCGTCGCCGCCCGCCAGCAGATGGAAACCGCCCGCGCCGACAAGGCCGGGGCGGATGGCTATCTGCGCGGCGCCCTGGTCACGCGGGCGGATCAGTTGAACCTGAATTACCAAAGCATTTCCGGAAACAACGTCTATTGGGCGCCCGGGTTGTGAGCCGCCTTTTAGCCGCCCCCATGCCCGCAAAAAAGGCGGCATCCTTTTCTATTACTCTTGCCAAATTTAGACCAATCGCAACCATTCCCCATTCCGATGGCCGATCAAGACATACCAACGACCTTGCCCCACCAGCACCCCGCCGCTCCGCATGACCCTTATGCCGCCCTGCGGTTGCGCGATTTCCGGCTTTATATGGTGGGCTGGGTCTTCTCCGTGATCGGAAGCCAGATTCTCGAAGTGGCCGTCGCCTGGGATTTGTACCAACGCACCAAGAGCGCGATGGCCCTCGGCTGGGTCGGCCTCGTCAGCGCCACGCCGATCATTCTCCTGGCCCTGCCCGCCGGGCAGATCGCCGACCGATTCGACCGCCGGCGCATCATGGTCTCCATGCAGCTTCTCATCACCGGCTGCGCCGTCGGCCTGGGATTCCTCTCGCTTTTCGCCGGGCCACTCTGGGCGATCTATGCCATTCTCTTCATGTCCGCGGTTGGAAAGGCCATCGGCTGGCCGGCACGCGCCGCGCTCGTTCCCTCGCTCGTGCCCACGTCCATCCTCGCCAACGCCATCGCCTGGAACACCAGCGGCTTCGAATCCGCCGCCATGGCCGGACCGGCGCTCGGTGGAATCCTCATCGCCTGGAACCACACCATCCCCTATTTCGTCACCGCCCTGTGCGGATTCGTTTTCATCGCCACCATCATCCCCATCCGCAAACGCCCGATGCCCGCCCGCCAGGAGCCTGCCACCCTGAAAAGCCTCGCCGCCGGCGTCCGCTACGTCATCGACAACCAGATCATCCTCGCCATCATCACTCTCGATCTTTTCGCCGTTCTTCTGGGCGGCGCAGCTTACATCCTGCCCATCTTCGCCATCAAAATCCTCGGCGTCGGGGCACGCGGCTACGGCTGGCTCCGCGCCTCCCCCGCACTGGGGGCGCTCTGCGGCGCACTCGTCATGGCCCATCTTCCACCCCTGAAACGCGCCGGCCGGGCACTGCTTCTGGCCGTCTTCTGCTACGGCCTGGCCACCATCATCTTCGGACTCTCCGGCAACTTCTGGCTCTCCATCGTCATGCTCTTCCTCACCGGAGCGTTCGACAACGTTTCGGTCGTCGTCCGCCACACGCTCGTGCAGGTCCTGACCCCCGACTCCATGCGCGGCCGGGTCTCGGCCGTCAACAACATCTTCATCGGCGCCAGCAACGAACTGGGCGGCTTCGAAAGCGGGCTGACCGCCCGCTTCTTCGGCCCGATCATCTCCGTCGTCGGCGGCGGCATCGGCACCCTCATCGTCGTCGGCCTGACCAACTTCATCTGGCCGCAGGTGCGCAAATTCGGATCACTCGTCGACGCCCGCCCCGAGCCGGAGAAATGAAATTCGTTTTTGCCACAACTGAAAATCATGTGGACACAGATAAAACAAATCCAAATTGGTCATTCGGGCTGCCGGAACCGTGGTCCAGGTCGTCAACCGTTCTCGGATAACGGCATCGCCTTTCGGCCCTTCACGGTCAATTGGGATAATGGGATATTTGAAGGACTTCCAATCGAACTAAAAAGAGACGTCGCTCACCCAGCGCTCACGAATTGATGTGATGCACGATTTGCAAAACTGGAGGTTCACGTACTGCTACCGCTTCAGTGGTGGGTAGCACATCGGCCCCCAGTCCTTTTGATCACCGTGATCGATCAGCACCAGCAGGACAGTGTTCATCAGACACCGCATCATCTGGACGCAACCGCGAAGGCTTGCTCGGTTGAGTTTACCGCCGTAAGTCGCGGCACCGTGAACAAGTTGGCAACGGAGAAGATAGATCCGCTCCAGCAGTCGGTCCAGAATCATCCGCCATTTGCCCTCGACATACCATGTTCGGGCGTCGAACTTCGCCTTCTTCGATCTTCTGGCGCGGATGTCGCCCGGCTCCTCCCGGAAAAAGCCCGACAAATATTCGTCGTCGAGGATGCTCATCACCAAGTCACGCTCGTTTTTCAGCATTATCGAGATGTCTTTGCTGGCGTCGATGGCGAGGAGGCGGTCGAGAAACGCCCGCCAGGACTCTCGGTCCGGCTGCGGCTCGCGGCGCTGCTCGTCCCACTGCCCGTACAGGGCGTTGAAGGAAATCCAGAGGCAGAGCAGCGTCAGGTCGAGGTCAGCGTCAGCGTCCTGCTCGCAGCGAGCAAGCCAACTGAACGCCCGATGCAGACGAATGCAGGTCGGATCATCCTCGCACGCCTTAAGTAATGGTCCCTGTTGGCCCGTGCCTGCCAAACAGCGTGCGCAAATGGATCTTAATCCGGAATTTCCCATATGAAACTCCGCCGACGAACGTCGTCGGCAATTTTACGTAAGATACCGAGGTTTGGAACTTGGTCAAACATTCTTCTTGTTCGCGGGCTCCAAAATCTCGACGATTTGGACGACAAGCTGCCCATCTTGCCACGTCGAACCGGCCATTTCGCATATTCTGCACGCCACACGTCATCATCCCGAGACCGCCGTCGGCGGCCTGACCAACTTCATCTGGCCGCAGGTGCGCAAATTCGGATCACTAGTCGACGCCCGCCCCGAGCCCGAGAAATGAAGTTCATTTTTGCCAAAGATGGAAATTAGATGCACCCAGCGCGGCATGATCGCAACCAAAAATATTACCGCGAAGGAGCGGCAAAGCGGGCGTGGTCGTGGCGTTTACGCCGCCGCGTGTTCGCTGATCTGGCCCTGCGAATCGATCTGATCGAACTTCACCGATACGCGCTTGCTCACGCCCTGCTCCTGCATCGTCACGCCGTACATCAAATCCGCGATCTCCATCGTCCGCTTGCTGTGGGTGATGACGATGAACTGGCTCTGATCCAAAAACTCCTGAACGATCAGGTTGAACCGCTGGTTGTTCGCCTCGTCCAGGGCGGCATCCACTTCGTCCAGAATGCAGAACGGGCTGGGCTTCGATTTGAAAATGCTCATGAGCAGCGCCACGCACGTCATCGTCTTTTCGCCGCCGGAAAGCTGGCTGATGCTCACCGGCTGCTTGCCCGGCGGACGCGCGACGATCTCGATCCCCGCATCCAGAATGTCCACCTTGATCTTGCGCGGCGGGATCGGCTGGCCCGCCTCGTCCAGTTGCACGGGCGCATTCTTCGGCGGATCCAATTCCGTCTCCAGATAAATGTCCGCCTTCCCGCCTCCGAACAGCTTGCGGAACATCCCCTGGAAATGCTCGCGCACGGCGTTGAACGTCTGCTCGAACCGGATGCCGCTCTCCACGTTGATCTCGTTGATAAGCTGATCGAGTTGCGACTTGGACGACGTCAGATCGTCCGTCTGCGTCTGCAAAAATTGCCTGCGCGTCTCCAGCTCGTCCAATTCGCCGATCGACTCGACGTTGACGTTTCCAAGCCGCTGAATCTTCTCGCGCAGCTCCTTGATCTGCTCGGCGACCGCGTTCCAATCCATCTCACCCGGATCGTACTGCTTTCCATCGGCGGTCAGTTCCGCATATCGCGCCGGCAAATCCAGTTGCGATTCCTCCAGGGTGCGTTGCACGAGGGTTTCGATCCGCACGCGGACTTCGCCGGCCTTTAGTTGCAAATCGTGCAGTTCCTGCTCGACGTTTTCGCGCTGCTGGCGCGCCTTTTCCACCTTGGCCGAAAGCTCGCCGACGCGCTGGCCTGCCTCTTCGATTTGCCCGGCCAATTCGGTTGATTTCGCCTCGTCGGCCGCGACGCTTTGGGTGAGGGTCTCTTCCTCGTGCGCCGCCGCCTGCCGCTGGCCCTGCACGTCCTGGCGGCGTGCCGCGACCGCCGCCGCCGCCCGATCCACCCGCTCCATCTGCTGTTTCAGTTCCGCTTGTGCCGCCGTCTGCCGCTGCACGGCCTGCCGCATCGAGAGCTGCTTTTCTTCCACCTGCCCGAGGTGAACGCGCAATCCGGTCAACTCCTCGCCGAGGGCGCTCAATCGCCCGGCTACTGCCGCCTGCTCCTGGGTCAGCCGTTCCACCGCCGCGCTCGCCGCGGACTGTTCCGATTCTAGTTGTCCGCGCTGCTTCATCAGCGCATTGTGGTCCTCCTCCAGCCGCCGGCCCTGCGCCGCCAGCGTCTCGATCTCCCGATCCAGGATGGGCAATTCGCGCCGCAGGGCATTTTGCCGGTCCGCGTTCTGCGCCACCGCGCCGCTCAATTCCACCTTCACCGTATTGGATTGATACACCGCGTTCCGCAGGGACAGGATGTCCTCTTCCAGCGACCGCACCTGCGAATTGCCCTCGGCCAATTCCCGGCCCAGCCGCTCGATTCTCCCATCCATTTCCGTGATCTGCTGGCCCAGGACTTCCAACTCCGACCTTCGCGAAAGCAATCCCATGGCCGCCGTCAGCGGCCCGACGCGCACGACCCCATCCGGTTCCAACACTTCCCCATTCATGGTCACGTACCGATATCCCGCCGGCCCCGCCCACGACAATTCCCGGGCGATC
This sequence comes from Tepidisphaeraceae bacterium, assembly GCA_050010915.1. Taxonomy (GTDB): domain Bacteria; phylum Planctomycetota; class Phycisphaerae; order Tepidisphaerales; family Tepidisphaeraceae; genus PALSA-1353. The sequence continues at coordinate 38,061 of JBEKKC010000044.1, forward strand.
TCCAGATCGTCCACGACGATCGTTCGTCCCAGCAAATGCCGCGCGATCGCCGCATCGCCCGGCTCGAACCTCACCAGATCGATCGCCAGCCGAAGTCGATGCGGATGCGCGTTCCAATCGTAACTGTCCTCGGCCGCTTCGAGCCGATCCGCGCACAGGACGTTCACTCGTCCTTCCAAATCTTCCATCGCCTCGCACGCGGCCAGGACGCCGTTGGAATCGTCCGTGACCAGAAACTGATCCCGTCCATCCAGCGCCGCCTCGATGATCTGTGCATGCTCGACGTCCACGCGCAGCACGTCGGCCACCAGCCCGCGGATAAACGGAAAATCCGTTTCCCGCCGCCGCAGCACGGATTTGACCCCTTCGCTGACCCCCTCGCGCTTGGCCTCGAGGTCGGCCAGCAATTTCTGCCGCGAGATCAGGCCGGACCGATGCTCCCTGGCCGCTCCCAATCGCTCGCCGACCTGTTCGATTTGCTTTCCCAACTCCGTTGCGCTGGCGCGTTTGGCTTCCAATTCCGCCTGGCGGCTGGCGATCCGCTCGGCGGCCTCGCGCATTTTCCCCGCCAGTTCCTCGCCGGCCGCTTGCAGCACTTGAAGTTCCTGTCGCACCTGGGCCGTGCGCTGTCCCAGCCGCGATTCCTGCGCCGACGCGTTCTTCCTCTCGATGTCGATCGCCCCCAGCCGGCTCCCGATCCCCGCCAGCTTCCGCATCGCATCCAGGATCGCCGATTTCTGTTTTTCGATCTGCGACCCCGCCGAGTTCAGTTGCATTTGCCCCTCGCCGAATTCCTTTTGCCGGCGTTCGATCAACTCGCGCTGCTTTTCCAGTTCCGCCGTGAGCGACGCCAGCCCCTGCGCATCGGCCGCCAGCGACTGCGCCATCTCCGTCAATTTCCCGTCGATTTCCGATTTATCGCGATCGAAGGCGGAGAGTTGCTCGGCGATCTGGTCCAATTGTTGGACCGCGTACTGCTGCCGCTGCTTTGCCGACTGAATCTGCGACCGTGCCTGCACGAGCTGATATTCCAGCCGCTGGCGGAGGTGCGACAGACTTTCGAACGCCTCTTTTTTTTCGGCCAGCCCGTTTTGCGCCGATGCCAGATCGCCGCTCACGTCGTCGAGCCGGAACTGCGCCTCCTGGCTAGACGCCTCCAATTCCTTTTGCGACTGGCTATGCTGGTGATAATCCTGGAGGCTGTAGCTCAGCCGCAGTTCCGCCAGCTTCGTCGAATGTTCCTGGAAAGTCCTGGCCCTGCCGGCCTGAACTTTGACGCTCCGCAGGCGCTTTTCCACTTCCTGGACGATGTCGTTGACGCGAAGCAGGTTCTGGTCCACCCGCTCCAGCTTGCGCTGCGATTCTCGTTTGCGCGCCTTGAACTTGGAAATTCCCGCCGCCTCCTCGAAGATCAATCTGCGTTCTTCCGGATTGGCGTCCAGCATGGCGGCGACGCGGCCCTGCTCGATGACGCTGTAGGCGTCCACCCCGATCCCGGTATCCAGGAACAGTTCGCGCACGTCCTTCAATCGGGTCGAGGAATTATTGACCTGGTATTCGCTGGTCCCGTCGCGGAACAGCCGGCGTCCCACCGACACCTCGTCCGTTTCGACGTTGAACGCCCGCTTGCCGTCCGGCCCCAGCGGGTTGTCGAAGACCAGCACCACTTCCGCCATCCCCGCCGCCTTGCGCGTGGACGACCCGTTGAAAATCACGTCCATCATCGCATCGCCGCGCAGGCTCTTGGCGGATTGCTCCCCCAGCACCCACTTGAACCCATCGACGACGTTGGATTTCCCGCACCCGTTGGGCCCGACGATGCCGATGATCGGCCTGTCGAACACGAATTCGGTCCGATCGGCAAAACTCTTGAAACCGTGAAGGATTAGCTTTTTCAGGCGCATCGGATGCGATCCTCCATGACCAAATCGGCGGCGGCCAAATCCCTGGCCATTAAAGCCCGCGGCGTAACCGCAGACCTCACCACCCGAAACGAAATACTAACCGGACACATCATCAATTGCCAATGGTCAATTGTCCATTATCCATTATCAACTGGCCTCAATTCCCCTGCCCGGCCAAAACGCTTCCGTCGCCCTGCGGACGCCCTTCCTGATTTTCGGACGGAATGCTCGTCCAATCGTCCGCTTCCTCGCTGGGATGCCCCAACTCGAAGAGGCATTCGCGCTGGCTGTCGTCGGCCACGCTGGCTCCGTAGACGTTGTGCTGCGACACCAACTGCTGCGCGATCGCCACGACGTCCCCGAAACTGAAATCAAATCGCCGCTGGGCATCAGGCGGCCCCTCGCCGCCCAGCCGTGCCAGAATCTCCGGCAAATCGTTGTGCGTCTGGGCTTTCTCCGGATCGCGCGCCAGCGGATCGCGATAAAACATCGTCAGCAGCTTCGTCCCGTCGCTGGAGGTGATGCTCAGCCGCGCGTCCATCGCCGTAAACGTCAGCGGCGTCCGCAGCGAAAGCTGATGCCCGATCACGGCGATCCGCGGCACCCCGGTGCTGGCGGCATAAATCATCGGCGGCCCCTCGCTGGGAACGATGTCCAGCATGAACCGATGGTTCACGTCATAGCTCAACACGCCGTAGTGCCGGGAAACCCCGGAATCCTCGTTATCCGCCGATCCGCCCGGCAAATCCGAATTGGCCACCAGCAGCCGATACGCCTCGATTCGCACGTCCGCCCGGTCCGATTCCAGCAGTTCGGCGATCATGTGATCCACTTCCGGTGAATCCGGCAATTCGCCCAGGACCCGCACCGCGTCCAGTTGGTTATGTTGCTCGGGATCCAGCGCCATCCGCACCAGCGCCTGCCGCGCCGGCGCACTGCCCAGAAACGCCGCCGCCCGCGCCGCCGCAAACGCCACGTCGGCATTGCCGTCGGCGATGAGCGGCTCAAACACCGGCAACTGCTCGTCTCCCATCGCCTCCCAACACAGCGAAATATCCGCCAGCGGCGCCCCCGGCCGCTTGGCCAACGCAACCAGTTCCCGCGCCTTCCCCGCCTGAAACTCCGGCGACTGATTCAAAAACAAATGCGAAACCACCCCCAGAAAATGCTTCCAATTCCCCCTGTATTGCGGCGGAACGTACGCCTCCACCAGCTCCTCGTTCTCGGCCTTGGCGACGACGTCGCCGTTGTCTCCGTGAACCATCCCCACCTGCGTCGGCGCTTCCCAACGCTGCGAGATCACCTGCTCGACCAACCGAGCCGTGCTGGCCTGCGGCCGGCGAATCTGCAAATTGATCGGACGGTCGAACCGGCACACCCCGCCGTTCAAAACCGTCCCCGTCCGCAACGACCCCGCCAAGCCCGGCTGCGTGCCCACGCCTTCGCTCAGCGCGTAGGCCGGATTCACAAACACCGGACCCCCCGGTGTGTACGCCTGCTGCCGAACGCCGATCGACTGCGGCTCCAACAGTCCCAGATCGCTTAAATCCGTCTCGTACAAATCGCCGTGCGCCAGGCTCTTGGTATTGTTCCGCTCCATCGCGCGCACCCGCACGTCGAAGCTCTGCCCCATCCGCGCCCCCACCGGAATCCGGCCCTCCACCACCACGATCGCCACCCGCTTGTCCCGCAACATCTCCTCCGGCGAGAGATTCTGATACGTCCCCATCACCGAACTGCCGAATCCACGCAACAGCATCTGCTTGACGATGTAATCCCGCACCGCCGTCGGCGCCCGGCTATCCCCCGTATAGTCCAAATTCACCACCAGGCCGTACCCATACACCGGCATCTCCTCCAGCCCCGTGAACCGCACCTGCTCGTAAAACGACCCCCTCATGAACCTCGGCACCTGCTGCAACGGCAAGTTGGGATACAGCGGCTCCTTCGGCGTCGGCAGCTTCTTCGCCGCGCAGCCCGCAAGACCCGCCAATATCACCAGGCACCAACGCCATCGCCGCATAAATTGGCCTCCAAAATTTATCGGACTAAATGGTCGATAGTCATTAGTCATTGGTCATTAGTCATTTGTCACTGGTCACTTGTGACTCCAAAAGCTCGTGACTTTGATTGCAAATGACGAATGACCAATGACTAATGACCAATGACTATTGACCAACAACGGAAGGAACTACCACCGTCGCCTGCTTCCCAAGCTTTCCCCGTCTACTCCGCCCCTTGCTCCCGATTCCATTCTCCCCATCCCCATCCTGCGCCGGCGGCGGTTTGACATCCACGAACAATT
>JBEKKC010000045.1:0-26854 GCA_050010915.1 Tepidisphaeraceae bacterium
TGTCGAAAAGCGAATCGACAAAGAGCATGAGGTGAATGGCCTCGTGGCCTTGTAGCCTTTTTCTTTTGCCGTCACCTAGCAGTTGAACTATTAATTTTAAGATATCCTCGTATCGCTTCGACCCGCTTGAGTACGCATCGAAGTCAAGGTTTTTGTAATAAAACGTATCGACGGAGTCTTTGTCGATTGAGCAAAGTCGTTCGCCACCGCTCTCTCGGCGCGTAAAGTAAATCATTGCCATCTGCGCAGCGAGTTGGCGAATTTCGCCTCGATCGGTGGATTTCACTTTGACCAGTGATTTAAAAAAGTCGTGGCCAGGGTATTTGGCGAGTCCAGGTTTGCCGCCGATCCGCAAGATGTAATCCGTAAAGTCGCCCGGCCAAGCATCTCGCTTTTCCTGAGAATTCAAGGGCATGCCGGCTTGGAGACGAATGAACAAATCTCGGGCCTCGTTCGGTTCATCTGTTTTGATCATCACGATGGACAGCGGGGTATCCAAAAAGCTCTGTCTGATGGTGGGGTCGAGCGAATGAATATCTTTGCCACCCCAAGGACAGGGTACAGCTTTTATGAAGCTCGGAAATCGGGCCTCTTCCTCGTCAACGATTGGATCAAACAGTGACCACGCGCCTTCACCGAATTCCCACAAAGCGTTCAATCGCTGCTGGCCGTCAATAATCTCAAGGTCGTCGCGGCCGAAAGGGCCGACCTTCTTGTCGATATGGTGCAGGTAAATAAGCGGTATGGGATACCCGCGTAGTACCGAATCGACCAATTTTTTCTTTTGTGCTTCGGTCCAAACCTTTCCTCTTTGATATTCGGGATTGGCGGTAAGCATGTTATTGCGCCGCAGTTCAAGAAGTTCTCGCACGGTCTGTTTGTCTGGCGTGGCTTGCATGGAAGCGATTACCTCCCTCAGGTTGTTCGACCGCTAAACTCGACGGTGCGCGTCAGCGATCACTGCCGACCGCGGTTAAGGCGGTTATGCGGTATCGAACTCCAGAACAAATAGTTTATCCGTTGCCGGCACAAATCATAGGGTGACCGCCAATGGCATCGCGGCGACATCCGCTGCCGCCTCAATTTCTGAAAGCGCCGCGTCCGCTGCGCGGAAATGATGCCGGAAGCCGGAGGCGGCGCCTCCCGCTCCCGTTTTTGTGCTGTTGTTCATTCGCTTTTCCGCTTCGGTCTCCGGTTCTGTTCTGTCGCCCTCACTAGGCCGCTTTCGGCAACAGGCCATACAGGCGGTACCCCCTGAAGGGAATCCACCGCCGCCGCGCTGCCTCGCGGCCTTTTTTCGTGAAGGGCGACAGACCAAACCGAGCAGCACTCCGCTGCAGAAAAAACACCATGACAACAGACACACAAAACAGTAACGCGTCAGGGACTCCGAGCCATCCCGAGCAGGCCGCTCCGAGCACTGACAACAACACACGGAGACTTTACGAAGTCACCGTTCATCGCACCGACTACCGTGAAGCGAGAATTCACGTCGAGGCGAAATCCGAAGACGAGGCGGGAAAGCTGGCGGAGGACATTGCCGAACGTCAGAAGGATTCACAATGGAACGTGGTCGACCGCGACCTCTACGCCTTCGAAGTTGAACAGATGAAGGAAGGGGGCAGCAATGAATAAGAGCCACAGGAAGAAGAACGCCAACGCGATGAAGCGGTACGAGGTGATGCTCTACTGGACGCAATACAACAAGGCGACCATCACCATCAAGGCCAACTCCCTTGCGGATGCGGAAGCAAAGGCGGACGAAATATGTTCCGACGAAATCGACGACTGGAACCCCGTGGACGGGGAATTGTGGGTCGAGTCCGTCGACCCGTGCGAGGAGGACAAGAGCCATGAATAGCGCCCTTGCCGCCGAAGCCATCGGCCAACCCATAATTACCCCCGCGGAAGCGGGGATACGGGCAGCCTGGGCTGAAGCACAGCCGAAACCCGTTCCCGTCGATATGGTCTTGCACGGTGATTGCAAACAGGTGCTTCGGCAACTGCCGGACGCCTGCGCCGACATGGTGCTAACCGACCCGCCGTATCTTGTCCGCTACACCGACCGCAGGGGGCGACAGGTTCCCAACGACGACAATAGCCGCTGGATTTTTCCGGCTTTCGCCGAAATGTTCCGCGTGCTCAAGCCAGATAGTTATTGCGTCAGCTTCTACGGATGGGGCAGGGCGGACAGGTTTCTGTCCGTCTGGAAAGAATGCGGCTTCCGTCCCGTGGGGCATTTCGTTTGGGTAAAGCGCTATGCCTCATGCACACGCCATACGCGGATGATGCATGAACAAGCCTACCTACTCGCCAAGGGAAATCCCGTGATGCCCAAAAACCCGCCAAACGATGTTTTGGAATGGGCCTACACCGGCAATCGGTTGCACCCCACGCAGAAGCCCGTCTCCGCAATCGTGCCCCTCATTCGGGCATTCACAAAGCAAAATGGATTAGTGCTCGATTGTTTCGCCGGGTCCGGCACAACGGGAGTAGCCGCACGGCATTGTAATCGGCATTACCTGCTTATCGAACAAGATGCAGGCTATTACCGAGCCGCCACGGAACGTCTCAAGCCGCAGGTTCCCGCACGGCTCATCTGACAGATGAACGAAGTCACCCACCCCCGGATAAGGGGTGGGTTTCGCGTGCGCAAAAATCGACCCCGCGAAGCGGGGTTTTTTGCGCTGCGCACTTCTGGTGATTCCTTCGCGACCGCACGATGGCCCCAACACAGGCATTTTCAGAATTGCCCTCAAATTGCCCTCAGCGAGCATCAAGAGACGGTAAGAAACCGTGTAGCTTCAGCACATCAACGAGACGCGCCAAATCCTTGAATTCACAGGCTTTAAGATGTAAATATAGATTGCAGAGGAGGTTGTGAGTTTGCGTCAAATCGACTCTCCCCCTCTCCGCTTGATGGAGTCATGGTGATTTTCACCAAGAAACGCCGCGTCGTCGCAGGACGACGCGGCGTTGTGTTGGGCAAAAACTCCAATGCCGCGAACTTCGCCAGCCGCGGATTGATGTCCTTGGACAAAATTCCGTTTCACCCGGGCAAGCGTGGGCGTAAATTTCGGGGAGACGTAGGATTTGGGAACCTTGCAACGTTTCAGGGGGTTCGCCTCGAGCAACTGCAGTTTTGCGTTCTAGTTCAACATCAGTGCCTCCGGCCTTGATAGAAATCATCACCCGCTGGTCACGGCTTCCAGCTGCGGTGCAAGCGGGCAGCCTTCGGATCGGACCGATGCGAAAATCGTTGCCGCCGGCAGAGAATTCCCGATCCAGCCATCACCATCACGGCACTCGCCGGCTCCGGCACGCTGGACGTCGGCCAGGACAATCCGTTGGCCACGGCGAAGGCGTCCAACGCCGCAACGTCGCCGGACGATGCTCCGCCGCTGACGCCCTGGTTGAAGTTCGCCGCCAACTCGTTGAAATCGGACGCGTTCACCAGGCCGTCGTAATTGAAGTCGCCCTGGTCCCAGCCGGTGATGCTCTGGTTGAAGTTCGCCGCCAGGATGTTGAAGTCCGAGCCGTTGACCAGGCCGTCCAGATTGGCGTCGCCGAGGAGCGTGTACTTCACTTCGATCTGGCCGGACGGCAGGCCGGCGACGACGTGGTCCTTCCCATCGGCATAGCCCACGGCGTAAAGAAGGCCGTTGGTCTTGGTTTGTGCCGCCGTGGACATGATGCCCGGGCCGTTCCAGTGGCCTCCGTTGTAGCCGCTGATGATTTGCGACAGGATTGACGAAATCGGATCGGAGCCGCTCCCGTAATTGACGATCATCTCATTATTCTGGAGATTCACCGTGCCGAGGTTGGAGAGGCTATCCACTTCCAGCACGGACACTGATACCGTGGCCGTGGCGCCGGATGCCAGGTTCAGTTCATGCGCGTGAGTTGAATCAGCGAAGGCGATCGCGCCACGACTTTGCACCGTGATGATGGATTGATAGGTCACCGTTCCCGAGCCTGTCTGCGTCAGCGAATCCCCGGAATCGATCGTCAATGGATTTCCAATGATCAGGTTTGCGCCGGCCGCCACGTTGAAAACCGTGTTGCTTGCGATCGTGGTTGGAAGATTGATCTCTTGTGTTCCCTGCTGAACGATTACCTGCGCATTGCCGCTTGTTGCCTGAAGCGTCAGCGAACCGGTTCCGGTGATTTCATAGGTATTGGCGTTGTTGAAATTAATCGTTCCGACGGTGACGGCCTGATCGGTGAACACGGTGTGGTTGGAGGTGATTGCGCCGAAGAAATCGGCTTCAGCTCCCACGGTATTGGGAACCACTCCGCTCCAGTTCGATGAATTGTTCCAATCGCCGGAGCTTGACGAAATCCACTGCTGAGGAGCGACGATGCTGGTGATGGCGAGATTATTGAATTCGACGTCGCTGCCTCCCTCGCCGTTGTTGTTGTAAATGGCAACCTGGGATGGGCCGCCGGTGGCCATCGAAATCTGACCCGTGAACGTTTGCGAGCCTCCGGTGACGTTTCCAGTCGGAGCGCAGGTGACGGTCAATGTGTAGTTGCCCGAGGAGTCATTCAGCTCGAAGGCGAATGTGTCGCCGTCCTGGTAGTTGTAGGGAACCGTGGTCTGGGGCGCATCGGAGTTGTTGGCATCGGAAAGGAAATAGCCCGCGGCGCCGCCGGCGGTATGGAAGTCGAAGAGTGTGTCGCCGGAGGAATCTTCCAGGCTCCATCCCAGGGCTGAGCCTCCGCCTTGCGTTTGGTTCGCGTAATGTAGAACGTCGGAAAACTTGAAGACCTGGTCGGGCGAAAGTGCGTTTGTGAACGGACGAATCGCCGTAGTCACATCCACTCCATACGTGCCGCCGCCGGTGCCATCGTTGGTATCGTTCCAGATGTCGAAATCAGGCGTCGTTACCACGCCGGTATTATCATAGGTCGAGCTATTGATATAGTCTCCGCCCGAGCCCGTGATGTTGACGGTCCAAGGTCCAAAACCCGTGCCACCGTTTTGACCGCCAAAGGCGCTGTAGACGACATAGGGTGAATTGGACGCGTTGTCGGACGCGTTCGACGCGGCGTGCAAAGTGGAAATCCCCAGAGATGCCGCTGTCACCGCCGCCACGCTCACGACCATCGACCGCCTCATTTTCCGTTGCATAAATCCTCCGATTGCCGCAGTGGATTCTGATACGCCGTGGCCAGAACACTGGCGCGCGGGCAGTTCCACTCGAAACGTCAGGTTAAAGAACCAATGGGTATCATCTCCGCCGCACCACAACCAAGCCTCCGCGAATCTGCTCCTCATGCCGCGCAGAAACCATTCCCGTTTGGCGGAAACAGCAGCCAAGGCTTCGGCCGCAAATTTTCTTTGTCGGGCGAACTGAATTGAACGAGCGGAAAGATAACCGACGGAACCCCGTTGAATCTATGTCATTTTGCGCCAATCTCGCTCCGTTTTGCGGCAGGAGGATTTATTCGCCCCAAAGTCCACTCGGTCTCGACGGAAAACACGCGAAAAACACGCGCCGGGTGGCGACCGGCACGTACCGAGGGGAGCATGATGTCGCCCGCTTGGGTCAACTCGAACGGCTGCGACGGCGAGTCAGAAGCATTGCCGCGCCGAAACCCACCATGGCAAATGAAACCGGCTCGGGCACGTTCGTGATGGCCAGGTTATCGAACTGCACGTCGCTCCCGTAGCCGCCGTTGTTATTGTATATATCCGCCTGCGTGATGCCGCCGGTCAACATGGAAATCGCGCCTGTAAAGGATTGCGAACCGCCTGTCACATTCGCGCCGGAGGCTGTAAACGTATAAACCGCCGATGTCGCGCCGACGCTGTTCAGAGCGAAGCTAAAGGTATCGATTCCATGGTAGTTATATGGTACGGTCGTCTCGGGCGCCGCGGTCTGGGTCGCATCGGTGAGAAGATAGCCGAAGCCGCCTCCCTGCACGTGGAAATCGAAAAGCACATTTCCGCTTGAGTCTTCGAGACTAAATCCAAGGTTGCATGGACCGCCATTGCCCGGATTGCTGCCGCTGTTCAACTGTTCATTGAACGAGAAATCCTGACCCGCGGCCAGTGCGCCTGTGAACGGCCGTATCGCCGCAAACTCATCCGCGAGTTGGCCACCGCCTTGGGTTCCATTATCGTATATGTCAAACCCACCGCCATTGCCCGGGCTCGTCAAAGGCGTATTAAACCAGGTGAAATCTCCGCCAGTGGTGCCGGAGACGTTGGTGGCGCTCCAAGGTCCGAACCCGGAACCGCCGTTGAGTCCGTTAAAATCGATGTAGCCGCTGTAAGGCGGATTGTTCGTTATGACGTCCGATGCAATCAATGATGCGTGGGCAATTCCAACCAGGCCGCCTAACAGCGCGGTGTTGATTCCCACCAGAAGCAATCTCCGATCTTCTCGCACGTTCCCTCCCGCGCTTGCGCGTAAGTTAGTGTGTTCCTCGACTCTGATTCGCGGCCGCAGCGGCATGGCAACAGCCACGAACGCCGTCGAACGCCGAGGTACGGTTCAAATGTCGATGAACTGACGCAAATGGAAAGTTACCTTTGAATCGGCAATCCACAATGAGCGTTTCGCGGCAATCTTGCTCCGTTTTGCGACAGAATACGCGGGGCCACCGCTGGACGCCTGTGGATGTTATTCAGGATAATATTTGACGCATTTGATGGGTGTGGGAATGGTGGAGGCGCGACTTTCGGTGCAAGATTCGGTGGAATTTGGGCTTCCCGCGGCCACGCTCAATTGCCGCAAAACAGAGAAGGAATGGCGTTAATCGAAATTGCCGACAATTCGTGCCGGAGATAGGCTAAAAGCGCGCTAGTAGGCATTTCCTTCACAGGAAGCGAGAACGGCATGAAGCCAGTGGCTGGCCAGAGGCAACAGTCCTTTGCGGGTTTTACGCTCGTCGAGCTGTTGGTGGTCATTGGGGTCATCGCGATTCTCATCGCAATTTTGCTGCCGGCCCTCCAGCGAGCGCGCACGCAAAGCCAAATCGTTGCCTGTCAGTCAAACATCCGTCAGATTGTTCAAGCCACGATGATGTATGTCGGCGAAAACAGAGCGACCTTTCCCAATGCCCGCAACTTCTACTGGGAGATACAGCAGGACTACCCGAATCTGGATCCGGCTACAAATGTTTATCCGTACACTAATCCAACCAACGATTACATTCAGGATTTCCTCAGCCCGTACCTTCCTTATCAGATCACTTACAACCCAAATACAAGCGGCGCTGGCCCGGGCAATCCGACTGATAAGGGCCCGGTCAATCTAGTCTGGCGAGATCCGGCATTGCAAGCAGGGAACTATGGAATGTCGTCCCTGGAGGAACAACCGGAAGCAACGCATTATCGCTATAATCTGGCATACGCCTGCGGCTATAGAACCCGCCGCGTTACCTCTTCCGCGATTGCGATGCTCTATTACTGCGAGATCTATTCCAATTGGACCACGGGCCAGTACCCTCACTATCAGGGAACGAAGCAGGCCAGCGTCAACGTCGGATATGCCGATGGGCATGTTGAGACGCACACATATGCCGAGTTCATGGCAGGTTTATATCCTGCCACCGCGAAATTGCCGTCTGGCGTGTCATTCTCAACGTCCACTGCCCCTATCGAAGAATACACCCAGTTTTACAAACAGGGATATGGGCCTCCCTAATCGAACAAAAGAAGTAGTAGTTTATGAAGCGCAAAGCAGTTCAGCCGGGGCGGTGGCTCGCGCCGTTAGAGCGCTTGGAAGTGCGGCGACTGCTGGCGGCAATCGTCGCCGACGCCAGCTTCGAATCTCCCGCCGAGCCTGCCAACAGCTACGCTTATGATCCCACGGGATCCGTGTGGACATTCAGCTCCACGTCTGGCGTCGTGAACTCGCCGAGCAGCCTCGGTGCGCCTGCCGCCCCGGATGGGAAGCAGGTCGCGTTCCTCCAGACCAACCGCAGCGCTTCCCAATATAACGGCACCGATGGGACCCTCTCCCAATCCATATCGCTACCGTCCACGGGGTACTACAGCCTGAGCCTTGAAGCTGCCGCCGATGCCAATGACGTCGGTGGCGCCGTGGGCGCGGAAGAATCGTTCATGCTCACGCTCGATGGCACGCCCGTGCTTACGGGACTGCATCCGACCAGCAGCGCCTTTTCGAGCATCGGAGGCACTTTCTACGCTAGCGCGGGAAATCACGCTCTGGCTTTCGTATCGACCGGCCCGGACAGCACCACCACGTTCATCGATGAGGTCCAATTGACGCCCGTTACTCCCGGCGCGGCTGCTCAAGTCGTCATCACGACGGTGCCGCAGTCTCTGGCCACCGGCGTCACATCCAGCCCGATCACTGTGCAACTCGAAGATTCATCCGGGCTGGCCGTGCCCGCGGGCGCCGGGGGCGCTACTGTAAGCCTTGGCACCACCTCGAATCAGGGCCTTTTCTTTAACGCTGGCAACGTGCTCACTTCAGCCGTGACAATCCCGGCGGGCAGCAGCACGACAACTTTCAAATACAAGGATATGCTCGCGGGAACTCCAACAATCACGGCATCCGCTTCGGGGCTGACCGCTGCCAGTCAGATAGACTCGGTGCAAAGTGTGACGTCCAGCTCGTTTCTTCGCACTTCCGGCACGAGTATCGTCAACGGCAGCGGGCAAACAGTCCAGCTTCGCGGCGTCAATCTCGGAAGCTGGCTTATCATGGAAGGGTGGATGTCGCCGCTGGATAGCTCCGGCTTGCCCGACGAATATGGAGTAATCCAGACTCTGGACAATCGCTTTGGAGTCGCGGAAGAGCAAAGTCTGCTCAAAACCTACCAGCAAAACTGGATCACCTTGCAGGATATCCAGAACATTCAGGCGGAAGGCTTCAATGTCATACGCGTACCGGTTTGGTGGGGCGACTTCGAGACGCTTCAGGGCCAATGGCGAAGCGACGCGTTTCAGGAGCTGGATTGGCTGGTAAACACGGCCGGTTCAATGGGAATCTACACCATCATTGACATGCACGGTGTGGTGGGTGGACAAAGCACCTCGGATGACACGGGGCAGGCAAATCTGAATAACTATTGGACGAGCAGCCATGACCAGCAGCAAACAGACCTGCTGATGGAGAATATCGCGCTGCACTATAGGAACAATCCAATGGTTGCCGGCTATGATTTGATGAACGAGCCGGACAATGCACCCAGTGACCCGGCCGTGATCGCGGCATACGATCAGCTTTACTCCGCGGTACGGTCTGTCGACACCAACCATATAGCGATTATCGAGGGCACGTTCGATCAGAGGGACTGGAGCATGCTTCCATATCCGGCGTCTCAGGGCTGGACGGACGTCATGTACGAGATGCATGAGTACCAATGGAGCGACACCAACAATCCCGCCGGCGTCGAAGCCGGGACAAATAACCAGGTCAGCGATTTCCAAAATCACGCCTCCTATGGGGTGCCCGACTACGTTGGAGAATTCAATGATTTCGGCACTGGCTCCAGCACCTGGCAGTACACGCTACAGCAGTACGATGACAATAACGTCAGTTGGAGTTTCTGGAGCTATAAGGCCACGGCTGGCACAGCCTCCACCGAAAACGGTTGGGGCCTCTATGATCCCGTGAATAACCTGACGGCGCCAAATATTCAAAACGCCACGACCGCGACGATCGCAAACGACTGGTCCAATGTCACGACTAGCGGCTCATTTGCGATCAACGCCATGCTGCAATCGGCGATCACGGGGGCGGGAGTGAACGCCGGCATCGCCGTCTGGACCGGCAGGGATTCCGACAACTGGTATGATCCCGCCAACTGGAATACGTCCTCGGTTCCCAACCGCTCCACCAACGTCATCATCAATTCCGGCGATCCCACCGCGCCTACGGCGTTCAACATTGCCAGCCTGACCATCACCGGCGGCAACCTCCAGCTCGCCACGGGAAGCGGATCATCCGTGGTGACGTCCCTCGGCATCAGCGGTAGCGGCATCCTCGACATGACCAACAATAAATTGTTTATTGACTTTGGCTCCGCAACCGACCCGATTTCAACCATCGCCGGCTATCTCCGCACGGGATACGACGGCGGCGGATGGGATGGCCTCGGAATCGATTCTTCCGCCGCAGCCGCGAATCGCTCCTATGCCCTTGGTTATTCGGATGGGGCTGACGGCGTCGTCGCGGGTCTGAGTTCGGGACAAATTGAGATCGCATTCACCCTCTACGGCGACGCCAATCTGGATGGCCTGGTCAACGGCTCGGACTTCAACATCCTGGCGGCGAACTTCAACCAGAGCATCACCGGTTGGGACCAGGGCGACTTCAACTACGACGGACTGGTGAATGCGGCCGACTTCAACGACCTGGCGGAGAACTTCAATCAATCCGCGAGTCTGGCGGCCGTCTCAGTCCCCGTTACCACGTTCTCCTACTCGGCGCCCACGACATTGTCGTCAACTGTCGGCGCGGTCGCTTCGACCGAAGAAATATCGCACTCCACGTCGTCGCCAGCGTCCCACCCGTCAGAACCACACGACCTTCGATTTCTTAGGCGTCGGCGTTAACGCCATTCTCGATATTGCCCCACGTCGCAAGGCGCAGAATGATTGTCGTATAAAGACGTGGTCTGGATGCCTGCCGATGACCTATTATTTTCATCGTCGTTTCTCGGGCTGGGCGAGGCGCCGTATGAGGGAATCGTTGCGGCTATCGCGAGATGGTACTACCGCCGGTTCATCGTCACCCAGCAATTCAGAGCGGCTTACGTTATAGTTGCCGAGCAAGCGGGAATTCGGTTTTGGCGCGGAGTTCGTCTTGCTGTCATTGGACGGATGGCGGTGAAAAAGGATATGCGGAAAGGGAGGCTGAAAAGAGCGACAACGAACACGCGCCAAATCGGGCTCGCACTCGATGCCGTCGCCGCCTACGGACGTGGAATCATCCGCGGCGTCATGAGCTATACCCATACGAAATCTCGCTGGATCGTCAGCGCGGAGCCGAAGTGGTCCTTCAGCGATCCCACTGACATCGAGAGTTGGGATGTGGACGGCCTGATCGTCCAGACATTCAGCCGTGAATTTGAAAAACGAGTCATCAAGCTCGGCTTGCCCGCAATCAACGTCTCGAACTTTTGCGAGGGCGAGATGCATTTGCCCTCGGTATTGCCCGACGATGATGCCGTCGCGGTCATGGCGGCGGACTATCTTATCTCGCTTGGTTTTCGCCAGCTCGCCTATTGCTGGGGAGGATCGACGCAGTATGGCCGGCTCAGGGCCGAAGGTTTTCGCCGACGCGCTGCCGAAAGCCACGTCCAAGTGCACGAATGCAACGCGGCGAAGACCCGACTCGACAACTGGATCCCGGGTTTGCCCAAGCCGATCGGCGTTCTTGGCTGCAACGACGATTGGGCTCACCGCATCTTGAATGCCGCACGTCAGCAGTCCATCAAGGTGCCCGATGAAATGGCGGTCCTGGGTGTCGATAACGATGAACTATTCAATGCGTTGGTCACCCCATCGCTCTCAAGCGTCGCGCTGCCCACTGAACAGATTGGGCATGAGGCCGCGTCGCAGCTTGATCGTCTCATGAATGGCGAAAAGCTGGAGCCCCGCGTCACGTTATTACCCCCCGTGCGCATCGTGCCGAGGGCATCGACGGACGTTCTATCAATAGAAGACGAGGACATCGTCCTGGCCGTGAGGTTCATCCGTGAACACGCCTCGGAGCCGTTACAGGTCGACGACGTTCTGGACCATGTCCCGCTGAGTCGCCGTTCCCTCGAACGCCGCTTTCATTTGCTCGTCCGACATTCCATCACCGACGAAATTCGCCAGGCGCATGTCAATCGCGCCAAGGATCTTCTGGTGAACACCGATCTGGCCATGTCGCAGGTCGCGACTGCTTCGGGCTTCACGACCGCCACTCGGCTTGGAATCGTGTTTCATAAGGAAGTGGGACAATCCCCCACGGAATTCCGCCGTCGCACGAGAGTTATGAGACATTCCAATGCCTGACTCCCTCCCGATTCGTTTCCCTCGATAAACCGGACTGTCGCAAATCAGAGATAACTTGTCGGAAATTCGAGTTGAAACCTCCGCCCGCGATGCCTTAGCATGTTTTTTCGGCGATCAGAGAGAATTTCAACTTGTTTCTCGTGGGCTGTGACTCTACGGCTATGACCGGTGGGTAGTGGAGTAATTATGTCATTTCCGTCCGCGTTTATTTGGGGCGCAGCCGCCGCGTCGTATCAAATCGAAGGCGCCGCGCACGAGGACGGCCGCGGTCTCAGCGTCTGGGACATGTTCTGCCGCAAGGATGGCGCAATCTTTTCCGGCCAGAACGGCGATGTCGCATGTGACCACTATCATCGCTGGCGCGAAGATATCCAGCTCATGAAAGAGATGGGGCTGAAGGCGTATCGCCTCAGTATTTCCTGGCCCCGAGTGCTTCCTGACGGCATTGGTTATGCGAATGAGCAGGGTCTGGCGTTTTATGATCGGCTGATCGATGGCTTGCTGGCGGCCGGCATAACCCCCTATGTCACGCTGTTCCACTGGGATTATCCATACGCCCTGTATTGCCGCGGTGGATGGTTGAACCGGGACAGCGTTGATTGGTTTGCCGCCTACGTGAAACTGATGGCTCAGCGAATCGGGGATCGGGTCTCCCATTGGGTGACGTTGAACGAGCCTCAGTGCTTTCTTGGCCTTGGCCATCGAGATGGCGTCCAGGCGCCCGGCCTGAAGCTGGCGTGGATGGACGTCCTGCGGGCAACGCATCACGTGTTGCTCGCCCATGGCCGCGGCGTCCAAACTCTCCGCGAGTATTGCTCTGGCGACCCCATCATCGGTTGGGCCCCCATAGGCGAAGTGAAATTCCCCGTGAGCTCCTCAGCCCGTGATATCGACGCGGCTCGAACGAGAACGATGGCGGCAGATTCCCGCGATCTCTGGAACAACACGCTGTTCAGCGACCCTGTCTGTCTCGGGCATTATCCCCAGGACGCGTTGCGCGTATGGGGCCGCGATTTCCCCAAATTCAGCCAGCAGGATATGGATCTAATCCATCAGAAGATCGACTTCTACGGACTGAACATCTATCGGGGCCAGCCGGTTCGCGCTGATTCTGAAGGGCGGGCCGAGAACGTTGCCGGTGAGCCGGGCAGCCCCAACAACGCCTATTCTTGGTCCATCGATCCGCCGACGCTTTATTGGGGTCCGAAGTTTATTTTTGAACGGTATAAAATTCCCGTCGTTATCACGGAGAACGGCTTTGCGGGCCTTGATTGGGTCGGCTTGGATGGCGCGGTCCACGATCCGCAGCGAATCGATTTCACTCGCAGATACCTGGCGGAACTGGCCCGCGCGATCGGCGATGGAGTTGACGTGCGCGGCTATTTCCATTGGTCCCTCATGGACAACTTTGAATGGGCCGATGGATACCGTCAACGCTTCGGCCTGATCCACGTTGACTACAAGACCTTGCGCCGAACGCCAAAAGATTCCGCCCGCTGGTACGCCAATCTCATTCGCTCCAATGGCCGCGAAATAAATCCTGACGAAACGCCCGCCGTGACGCCGCAGGTAACCATATTCACCCATCCCCGCGAAAAAACCGAGTCGGCGGCACGCGCGGCCCGCTAGAAATCTCTCCGCCTCATTTTCCGTCGTGGGCATCCACCAACATCGCATCGTCGAGCTTTATCGCTCCCCCGCGCGGTCCCTCTGCCGCGGGACTGATCACCATCAGCACCCGCAGCCGTGGCGTGTCAGCCGTTCCGCTCACAGACAGGCGGCTCCATTCCTTGCCCCTGGCGAGCGCACTGACGTCGAACGTCTGGGAATTTAGAGTCACTTGGCCGCGATCCGTCACTGATTCAATACGCAGCTCGAGAGTACGCGCCTCGGTTTGTCCCCTGGCTGGAACGTCGCGCTGTGCGTAGATCGAAAAAGCGTATCGCTTACCGGCTTCGACGCTTACGTCCTGCCACCAGCCCGATGTATCTTCCGAAGTGATTTGCCAGTGGTGATAACCAATTTCAGCGGATCCGGAATGAGTCGGCGCCCAGCCGGTCTCGCGATTCATCCACTGTCCCCAACGACTCCATTCGGCGGCAAGGTCGCCGCGGTCCCCTTGCTGTTCGAATGAGCCATCGGCCAGATATGACGGCCCGAATGGCACGTTATTCCTATCGTCGGCCGCCGCGGGAATACCATTATCCGCCGCGCGGCCAAGAGTCGCTTTGACGGTCGTGAGCACAACGTCGCCATGCGAGCACACTGCCAGCCCCGTGCGAAACTCGGCGTCGTCCGGTACGGCTGCCGATCCAATCGTCTTCCAGTCTCCTCTGTTATTCCGGTACATTCCCGTCGCATGTCCGGCTGAGATTTGCAGCCGAAGCTCGACCGGCAATTGGACGCCGGCCGCGGCTTTCTTCTCAATGGTCCCGGCTCCGGTGCGCCGCCGGCTGATGAGGGCGACCGTCCCATCCGAAAAAACGTTCACCATTGCCATTGCGGCTTCGGGATGATCGCTTTCGCCCCATCGGGCCATTACGCCAGCCTTCGCAAACTCGGCGCTATCCACAAACGAGAGGATCGTCGCGCGCACGTCGGCTGAACCGCCGCCCTCCGAATGCGATACAAACCTGCAACTATCGGTTGCGCCAAAAATGTCCGAGCCTCCTCCCATGATCAGCACGCCGCCGTCGTCCAAAACCTCCGTGTATCCCGGCGTTGCGCCGCCCAGGTCAATTGATGTATACCCCTCTGGCTCCGAAGGCGGAGGATCTCTGGGCGGCGCAGTCGGAAGCCGCGGATATTGGGCTAGGTATAAAGGCGCCGGAGTTGGGGTTGTCAATGCATCCAGCAAACGATCGTTCGCCACCAGAGGTGTCGTTGCCAGATCTGTAAAGAAGTTCTCGAAGTCCTTGTATGAACTATTGTCAAGATCCAGCGATGGTAACGGTCCTGCGTTAGTCACCATACACCAGGCATCCGGTCCCACGCCCCCTTTGGCGCCGATCAGTTTGTAAGACCACATCGTGGAAGGCCAATCATATTCAGCGAAGCGGTCATAGTATGCGCGCATGACCCGCCATGGATTCTCGCAGTCCAGCACAACGTTGAATTCCCCGACGTAGTAAGGCGAGGCAATCTCGTCTGCATAATCGCGCTTGGCCGGAAGTTCCTGGGTCAAGACGCGCGCTTGCGTCTCCAAGGCGGCTTTACTGCCAAACATCCCCGGATAGAAATGTTGCGTAAATCCGACGTTTGTCATGCCGCGACCATGCGGGTTGCCGTAGAAGGCGATTTCACCGTTGAACGCTCCGGGGAAAAACACGACGTGCTGATCCCCGGTTGAACGGATCGCCTGATAAATGTCGGGCATGAGCCTCGCCAGCACGGGCCGACAGTCCTCCCTATGGTTGCCGTATGGCTCGTTAATCAAGTCGTATGCCGCGACGGCGCCTCGATCCTTGAAATGATCGGCCACCGCTCGCCAGACCTCCACCGTTCGCTTCTGATCTTCTTCACTGTTCCAGAGACCGTCCCGACCCGCCTCGCCCGTATGGGCTTCCAAGCTCTGGCCGCCCGGCGTTCCATGCAGATCCAGAATCACGTAAATACCCGCAGCCTCGGCCATATCAACCGCATGATCCAACCAGTGGAATGCATCCGGTTTGATGGCAAATGGCGGCCGATCCGCCTGCACCAGACGATAGTCAAAAGGTAATCGCACCACGTTAAAGCCAAACGATTTGATCATTTCCATATCGCGCGGCGTGATCCATCCGTCGCGATAAAGTTCGATAAGATGACCGCGTCTTTCTTCACCGAATCGCTGCTGGAGAGTGCGATCAACAAAGACGCCATCCCGAAAGGAATGATCCGGCCCGACTCCGAGCGTTCCTCCGAACATCCACGATTCGAGCATGAGATAATTGCCCAGGTTGCACCCCTTCAAATGGATCGTCGAGCCGTTCGGATCAACGAGCTTTGACCCCGACGCCGCGATCTTGGGCAGCGATGCGAACGCAAAGGCCGGATCGAATCCCAAAAGAGTCATGGCGGCGCAAAAGAGCAATCGTCGAATGGTTTGCATTCTGGAGAATAGCTTCATGCCAGAACCTCGATAAAGGGACCGCAATCTCGCGGAATACGGCAATATGCTCCAAGTCCGGCGCGCCAACGATTCCATTAAATACTACAAATTCTGCGGCTTGCCGCCCCTCGGAATCAGGCAAAATGCTCTCTCTTTTGCGTCAATTTTACGCCTGCCGCCCATTTTCACGCCTCCCTGGATCGGCGTTGGGCGGTGGCGATCCTATCAGCCCATGGTCCTCTCCGTTTGATTTCCGTTTCGCGCTTCCGCTAGGTCTGCGCACCTGCTATTTGTGAGGGCGAACATCTCTTTCCGCAGCGTTGCACATTTCATCTGACATCCGCTAAGATTCCGTTAAGATATCGTGCGCAGATGACGATCTAAAACCCGTCCTTATCCTGACCGCGAATTCTACAACGCGGGCAGGATCGAGAGGGGAACGCGGAAGCGAAAGCCGGATGGACGGGAAACCAAACGATCTCGCGGGGGACGAATACCTCACCTACGACTTTCTAGGCAAGTTCGCCCTGGCGTTTCCCGTGGTCGACCGGCGGATGCGTCTGGCCGCTCTCCGCAGGTTTCCGTTTTACAGTTTCAAGCGCCGCGCTTTCCGTCGGACGCTTCAAATCGCGATGTTCCTCAATCTCGATTTGTTTTTGTCCCGTCGGTCCAGGATTCCGCATCCGCTCATGAAAACCCTGGACTTTTCCGCATGGATGGATCGCCTGAAAGACAAACTGCAACGGTCCGATCTTTTCCCGGTGATTCACGCCCCCGTTCAAGCGAAGCGGAACCGATTGTACGTGCATCTGCTGGATAACCATGGCGAGCCGGTCGCCTTCGCCAAGCTGGCGTTGGACGAACTCAACAACACGCAACTGTTGCACGAGTTGGACATGGTGTCGCTGTTGAACAAGAACCCTCCGAAACGTTTCCGGGTGCCGGCGCTTCTTTGCGGGGGTCTATTCCAGGGGCATCGGTATATCGTTCTTGAACCCCTGCCCGACGGCGCTCACGCCGCTTCCATGAACTGGGAATCGCTTCGCGATTATCTTCAGGAACTGTCCGACATGGAGACGCGCGTCCTGGGCGAGAACGAGCTCTGTGCCACCAGGTGGTGGCAGGGTCTCAACGAAATCGCCGGCGGGCTTTCGCCCCAATTCATCGAGGAACTGCGAAGTCTGATCGGCGACTTTCTGCCGGTCGGACACGTTCACGGCGACCCCGGCGTCAACAACACCGTCCGCGTCGCCGGCAAACTGTGGATCCTCGACTGGGAGGGAAGCAGCAGCGTCGGCCCCCGTCGAACCGACGAAATCGCCCATTATCTTTCTTCACACCAACGACAGATCATTCGTTATCCCAGGCTTGCCATTTATGCCTTTGCAAACACATTTCTGGATGGCGCGTCCGTGGAGGATCGGCGGGACGTGATGGCGGCGCTGGCGTTCCTCGCCGCCAACCGGTTCCAGGCCGCCTGGCAAATCGTTCGACATTGGGACCGGATCAGCAAGGTCCGTCATGCCCCCCGCGATGCCAGCCTTCAACCAACCCATTCCAGCAAAGCTTCGGTCAATCTGGCGATCATTTCCCATGAGCCGACCCCGCACTGGGCCCCTCTCCTCGATCGCATGGCCCGCGAACTTACCGAGTGTACCGTCCATAACATATTCACCCACGGCATCTCAAACCCGGACATGCCTTGGGAAATGGGAATTCAGCCCCATCTCAATCCCGTCTTTTTTCCCTCCGCGCATCTCCGCTCCAACCGGCACGTCAGCGCGCGGTCCTTCACCCTGTTCAGGAAAATCCGCGCCTACTTGATCGAGAACGACGTGCGGCTGGTCATTCTCAACGGCTGCGGCGACCTCGCCCACCTCTTGCTCATTCGTTGGGCGCGCAAGCGGGGCGTTTACGTTCTGCTGGCAGGCGACGCCAACGTCTTTAGCGCCGACCGCGGATCGTGGTTCGCCAGGCTGGCCAAGCGACGTTATTACCACTGGGTTTTGGGGACTATCGCGGGCCTCATGCCCATGGGAACTTGCGGTCAAGCGTATTATCGTCTGCTCCGCGATCACGATCTCCCCGAGTTTCTTTTCCCCTATGAGCCAGACTATTCCGCGCTGAGACGCGTCGATGGCTTTGGCGTCGAGGAATTTCTCGAAACACATGGCCTGATGCCCCAACGCAAGCGATTCCTGTTTTGCGGGCGTCTGACGCCTTCGGCGCGCGCGGACGTGCTGATCGATGCTTTTGTTTCAACGGCCCCCGCCCTGCCCGACTGGGACCTGCTCATCGTTGGCGATGGCGAGCTGCGCCAAGATTTGCAAGCGCGGGTTCCCGCTGAGCTTTCCTCGCGGATTCGATTCATCGGCCGGGTGGCCGCGGACAGAATGCCCTCGTGCTTCCAGGCGTGCCAAATCCTGGTCGATCCCAGCGACGATGAACCGTGGGGCCTGGAGATCATTGAAGCCGTTGCCTGCGGACTGGCCGTGATCGCCTCGTCCGTGATCGGCTCCGCCGTCGAATTGATTCGGCATCGCAATAACGGGCTGCTGGTTACCCCGCGCAGCGTGGTGGCCCTCGCCCAGGCCATGCTTGAGGTCGCCCACGGCGATACCCTGTCCCGGATGCAGGCCGACTCCCTCAACGCCCTGCGAATCTGGCTCAATGTGGCAGATCCTTTGAACGGCATACGCAAAACGCTGAACCACTTTTATCTCCTCTCCTACCAGGAATTGGCCCAGAGAAACGCCCCGGCATTCCTGAAATTCCATGTGAATCCCCTCGCGGATTTGCCGGCGGCTTCCTGAACGCGGCCGTCTTCATTTCAGACCTGCCACGTATAATTGATTGACGCACAGTGGTCCCAGCAGCCTCGATTTCGCCGCCCGTTCCTCCCGCCGCAGCGTCTTTTCATACCCGGCCAGCCGAATCATTTTGCCGCTGAAAAAGCCGCTCGGAAAGACACGATGCAGCCGCAGACCCGCCGCCTCAATCACCGGCCGCAATTGGCCGCTCGTCAGGTAATTCCCGCTCGTCCGGCGCCCTTTGCCCATCTGCTTCAGCCGGTAATACGGCCACATGAACAATTTGTGACTCCACAGATTCCCGTGGTTATTGAATACCAGCAAACTCTGCCTGTCCCGCAGCCGCGCGGCCAACGCCTTCATCGCCGCGAGCCGCAACGATGGGTCGGCATTCAAAAAAAATCGAAACGCCGTGATCAGGTCGTACTTCCCCTCCACCGGAACTTCCGCCGCCAGGATGTCGGCACACACGATTTTCGCCCGTTTCACCTTTTGGGCGGCGAGGTCGCACATCGCCTGCGAGATTTCAATTCCCGTGACCGCATCCACCTCGTCCTCGATGAAAGCCGTGATCCTTCCCGTTCCCGAGGCGAAATCCAGCGCCTCAATGCGCGGCTTGACTGAGCGCATATCTGAAACAATCGCGCGAAGCTGATCCCGTTCGATGTGCCACAGCAGGTCCGAATACGTGCCGGCGGCATACTCGCCGCTCTCATATTTCCGAGCGGCGTCGCTTTCCTGGAAATGCGTCGAATAGGTCTCCGCCATGACGTTGGCTTACGGATTGTCCGGATGGTAATGCGCCCACGATCCCGGCTCAACACCTGCACCGCCCCGTCGAGGTTTGACATCTCTGAAGCACGCGGATTTGACGCGGCGGATGCTATAATTCAGCCGTGAAATCCACCGTCGATGAAATCCGTGCCCGCTTCGATCGGGAAGTCGAGCGATTCTCGGTTCTGGAAACCGGCCAGACGGCCACGATGGATGCCCCGCTCGTGCTGGATTTGATCGCCGCCGCCGCCGCCGGTGTGACGCCGGCGGCCAGATCGCTGCTGGACGTCGGCTGCGGCGCCGGCAATTACACGCTGAAGTTGCTTCAGCGGTTGCCCGACCTCAACGTCACCCTGATGGACCTCAGCCGCCCGATGCTGGACCGCGCCCATCTGCGCATTTCCCCCATCGCGCGCACAAGCGTCAACCTGATCCAGGGCGATATTCGCCAGGCGGAGTTGCCCGACCGGCAATTCGACGTCATTCTCGCCGCGTGCGTCCTGCACCATCTGAGGACCGACGACGAATGGCGATTCGTTTTCTCCAAGTTTTACCGGGCCCTGGCCCCCGGGGGATCGATCTGGATTTCCGACATGGTTCAGCACACGCTTCCTCCCGTGCAGGCCGACGTGTGGATGCGCTACGGCCAATACCTGGCGAGCCTGAAAGGCCCGCAGTACCGCGACTCCGTTTTCGCGTACATCGAAAAGGAGGACACGCCGCGCAGCTTGATGTTTCAACTCGATCTACTTCGCGAGGCGGGTTTCGCAAAAGTTGAAGTGCTGCACAAGAACGCCGTATTCGCCGCCTTCGGCGCGATCAAGGAATGATTTCCCAAGCCCCAGCGCTCAACTCTTCCCCTGCTCCGCGGCAACCTGCGTCAGGATCGTGAGCTTATTATCCTTCATCTGCGCCACTCCCCCCTCGATCCGGAAGTGCCTCTTTTGTCCCGATGCCAGATCCAACCGCAGCGGGCCTTTGCCCAGCCTGGCCAACAACGGCGCCCGGTTGGTGAGAATTCCCAGCAGCCCATCGGCCGCGGGGATGATCGCCTGGGTCAGCGATTCGTCCAGAACCTGTTGTTCCGGCGTGACGACAACACATGAAAAGGCCATGAATTACTCTCACTTTCCCGCCGCTTCGATTCCGAGCAGTTTAACCAGCCGCCTCCCCCCGGGTCAATTTCTCTTGCGGGAATGACAAAGGCCGGCGCGGAATAACCGTTGCCAAACCCGGTGGTTGTTATATGATTGTTGTGTCAGCATTTGAGCACCGCGCGGCTTTGCGCGGTGTTTCGTATTTTTGGCCGGCGATCAATAGGAGTAGAGCGTTATGCCGTTTGTCAGCGCCCAGGAAAAAATCGCCCTCGAAAAAAAACGCGAGGAACTCTACAAGGCCCAAATCGACGCCCAGGACCGCATCCGCAAGGCGGCCAGCCTCGGCGATCTCTCCGAAAACGCCGAATATCACTTCGCCAAGGAGGAAAACCGCAACATCCAGCGACAACTGGCCGAGCTTGAAGCCAAAATCAAGAGCGCTTCCGTCATTTCCAACGCGGCCGTTCCCGAGGACGTGGTCTTCATCGGCCACACCGTCAAACTCATGGACCTGGATGATGAAAGCGAAATATTGGTCCGCATCGTCGGCGAGGCCCAGCCCGCCGTCGGCGGAGACATCACCAACGTCAGCGCCAACAGCCCCATGGGCGAAGCCCTGATCAAGGCGCGCGTCGGCGATACGGTGAAGGTCAAGGCGCCGCGCGGCACCATGCAGTTCAAGATCCTGGAAATTACCGATTAGTATGCCGTCCGCCAGGCCTTGCCACCTTAGCTCAGTTGGTAGAGCAGCAGTTTTGTAAACTGCGGGTCCCCAGTTCGAATCTGGGAGGTGGCTCTATGCCATTTCGATTCTTGAACGCCCACGGCGCTGCCGTGGGGTTCTCATTGCTTCTATTCTTTCCACCCGCCGCATTCGCCGCCGCCGATCCCGCCACCCCGCCCGCCACCGCGCCCGCCTCGTTGCCATCCGAGATCACCGTCGCCGCCGACGGCAGCGGAATGTTCAAAACCGTGCAGCAAGCGGTGGATGCGATCCCGGCCTATCCGCGTCAGACCTATGACATCCATATTCTGCCTGGAACGTACAACCAGCAAGTCACGGTCCCCCGCGTCAAGCCGCTGATCCGCTTCCGCGGCGACGATCCGGCGACCACCATCCTCACCTTCGCCCTCGGCGCCACCATGCCCGGACCCGACGGCAAACCCATCGGCACTTTTGCCACACCCAGCGTCCGAATCCTCGCCGACGATTTCGATGCCCAAAACATCACCTTCCGCAACACCTTCGGACCCCACGGGCAGGCCCTGGCGATCGAGATCGCCGGCGACCGCGTCGCCTTCGACAATTGCCGATTCCTCGGCTGGCAGGACACCGTCTTCGCCGATAGTTCCGGGCGAAATTATTTCCATCACTGCTACGTCGAAGGCCACGTCGATTTCATCTTCGGGAAATCCACCGCCGTCTTCGACTCTTGCGAGATTCGCAGCCTGGGCAAGGGCTATCTCACCGCCGCTTCCACCCAGCCGCAGTCCCCCTTCGGCTACGTCTTCCTGCATTGCAACCTCACCGCCGATGCCGCCGTTCCCAACGCGTCGGTCTATCTCGGCCGCCCCTGGCGGCCCTTCGGCGCCACCGCCTTCATCGATTGCCAAATGGGCCCGCACATCCGGCCCGAAGGTTGGTTCAACTGGAAAAATCCCGCCAACGAAAAGACCGCCCGCTACGCCGAATACGGCAACACCGGCCCCGGATCGGGCACCTCCTCCCGCGTAACCTGGGCACGTCAACTCACCGCCCAGGAGGTTTCGCAATACACGGTTGCCAACGTCCTCTGCGGCTCCGACGGCTGGTTGCCCCCGTTCTTCACCGGCGAAGCGCCCCCCGCGGAAGGCGCCCAAACATCCGGGCAATAAGACCCGGCCGGAGGACCGGCCTGCTCACTTTCGAAATTGAGCCGGCCGGTCCTCCGGCCGGTCTTCGGACAGGAAGTTTGGCTCGCGCCCTCCCGTCGCGGTAAAATCGCCTGCTCGTAAACGTTCATCCGGCATCTTATGCGTGATCGCCTGCAAATCATCGAGGGCTACGAAGCGTTGCTGGCCGCCGGCCAGCCAGCCGCCGTGGCTACCGTCGTCTCGGTCGAAGGGTCTTCCTATCGCCTCCCCGGCGCCAGAATGCTCGTCGCCGGCGACGGCCGAACCTGGGGAACGGTCAGCGGCGGATGCCTCGAACGCGATGTCGCCCGCAGGGCACGAATGCTCATCCCCCAGCCCGCTCAACCCGTCCTCGTGTGTTACGAAACCGACGACGAAGACGGTGGCGAAGAAAACGCCCGTCCCGTCGCCGATCCCGGCCCCTCCCTCGGCTGCGGGGGACGAATCGAAATCCTCATCCAGCGCATCACCGCCATCGACCCCGGCCCGCTGGCCGCGCTCCACGCCGTTGTCCGCCGGCGAACTCGCGCCTCGCTGGCCACCGTCATCCGCGTCGGCTCGGGCGGCGATGATTCCGTCTTGCCCGGCGCTCATCTTCTCCGTCTTGGCGATGACGAGCCTCTCGGCCAGATCACCGACCCGGCACTGCATGAAGCTCTGCTCGCCCACCTGCGCCGCGATCCGCCTGACGACCGATCCTTCGATATCCACCGCTGCGATCTCTCCGTCGGCGGATGGGCCGACGTACTGATCGAGTGGATAACCCCATCGCAAGCGCTTGCCGTTTTCGCCGACGGCCACGACGTGGCGCCCCTGGTTGATCTGGCCAAAGCGCTCGGCTGGCACGTGACGATCATCGGCTCCCGCCCGGTCGCCGGACTTCGCCAGAGCTTTCCCACCGCCGATCAATTGATCTGTTCTGGCGACGGTCCCGCCGCCGCCGATGTGCCCCCCGACGCCGCCGCCATCGTGATGGCTCACAATTTCCGCCGCGACGTCGCGGCGCTGGCCGCGCTTTTGCGCCATCCCCGCGGCTACGTCGGCGTTCTCGGCCCGCGCCGCCGCACCGCGCGTCTGCTCGCCGCCGCCGGTTTCACCGGCCACGAGCACCGCATCCATTCCCCCATCGGCCTGGACATCGGCGCCGACAACCCCGAGCAGATCGCCCTGGCCATCGTTGCCGAAATCCAAGCCGTTGCCGCCGCCCGCCCCGGCGGCCTGCTCTCCCTGCGCCCCGGACCGATTCACCTGAACCGCCAACCCAAGCAGAATCTGGAACCGATTTAGTTCATGCCTTCCATCGGCGCCATCATCCTCGCCGCCGGCGGCGGCTCACGCATGGGCCGGACCAAGCAGTTGCTGCGCATCGGCGGCGAATCCTTGGTTCGCCGCGCCGCCCGCGCCGCGCTCGAGGCCGGCTGCCGGCCGGCCGTCGTCGTCACCGGCTCCGACTCCGATGCCGTTGCCGCCGACATCGCCGATCTGCCGGTGCGATCGGCGTTGAATCCCCAATGGTCCGCCGGCATCGGCACGAGCATCCGATGCGGTTTGTCTGCCGTTTTGGCGATCGATCCTTCCATTGACGCGGTGATTGTCGCTCTCTGCGACCAACCCCGTCTTTCGCCGGACGTTCTTCGCGATTTGGTTGCCGGCTGGTCCGCCGCGGGCAAGCCGATGGCCGCCTGCCGATACGCCGGCACCGTTGGCCCGCCGTGTTGCTTTGCCAACTCGATGTTCGACCAATTGTCTCATCTGGCCGATGCCGACGGCGCCAAGCGATTGCTCCTGGCCGATCCCGCGAGTGTGGCCACCATTCCCTGGCCGGCCGGCGCCGACGATCTGGATACTCCCGCCGATTGGCGGCGGTTTTGCCAAACCGATTCCCCCCCGGCAGAATCCCCGCAATGAAACCAGCCTTCGCAGCCCTTGCGGTATTGCTCTTCTGTTCCTTCCCCATCGGCTGTGCCGAGCACCGCGAGTCGCGCATCGACTGCCTGATTTCGCGGATGACCCTGCAAGAGAAAGTCGCCATGGTCCACGCCGACACCCGATTCACCGCCGCCGGCGTCCAGCGCCTGGGCGTTCCGCGGCTGTCCATGAGCGACGGCCCAAACGGCGTCCGCGAGGAGATTCAGCCTGACAGTTGGCGTCCGGCCGGACGAACCGATGATTTTTCCACCTGGCTGCCCGTGGACCTCTGCCTGGCCGCCACGTTTGATCCCGCCATCGCCGATTCATACGGCGCGGTCATCGGCCAGGAGGCGAAAGCGCGCGGCAAGAACGTCATGCTCGGACCCAGTCTCAACATTCAGCGCACGCCCCTCTGCGGCCGCAATTTCGAATACATGGGCGAAGACCCATTCCTCACCAGCCGGATGGCCGTCGCTTACATCCGCGGCGAACAGGCACAGGGCGTCGCCTCCTGTGCCAAGCATTTTGCCGCCAACAATCAGGAGACCCGCCGCGGCACCATCGACGTCGAGATGGACGAACGCACCCTCCGCGAGATTTATCTTCCCGCTTTTCGCGCCGCCGTGCAGCAGGCCGGCGTCCTTTGCGTCATGGGCGCTTACAACCAGTTCCGAGGCCAACATTGCTGTCACAACGACTACCTGCTCAACAAAATCCTCAAGGGCGAATGGGGATTTACCGGCATGGTCATCTCAGATTGGGGCGGCGCCCACGACACCCGCCAGGCCGCTCTCAACGGCCTCGATTTGGAAATGGGAACCAACAAGCCCCACGGCCAGTATCATCTGGTCAATCCGTTTCTTGAGATCGACATGGAAATAGGAACCAACACGCCCTACAACCAATATTATCTGGCCGATCCGTTTCTTCAGCTCGTCACCAGCGGCCAGATTCCGGTCTCGGTTTTGGACGACAAGGTTCGCCGGCGCCTTCGCGTGATGCAGGCCATCGGATTGCTCGATCATCCCTCCACCGGCGGCTCCATCAATACCCCCCAGCACCAGACCACCGCCCGCCAGGTCGCCGAAGAGGGCATCGTTCTGCTGAAGAACGATCGCGATCTGCTTCCGCTGGACTCAAAAAAAATCTCCTCCATCGCGGTCATCGGCGAAAACGCGGTCCATCCGATGGCCCACGCCGGCGGCAGCGCGGAGATCAAGGCCTTCTACGAAATCACGCCCCTTCAGGGCATCCTCCAACGCGCCCCCAACGTCAACGTCACCTTCTCCATGGGCTACGCCCGCAAAGGCATGAATGACCAGACGATCGCCCGCGCCGTGCGCGCCGCTTCGCAGGCCGACGTCGCCATCGTCGTCGCCGGGCTCCCCCACGACAGATTTCACGACGAAGAGGGCACGGACCGAAAAGACCTCAAGCTCCCGTTCCGCCAGGATGAACTGATCCAAAAGATCGTCCAGGCCAATCCCCGCACCATCGTCGTTCTGATCGACGGTGGGGCGGTCGAGATGCCGTGGGTCGATCGGGCCCCGGCCATCGTGCAGGCCTGGTATCCCGGCATGGAAGGGGGCAACGCGCTGGCCGAAATCCTCTTCGGCGACGTCAACCCCTCCGGCAAACTCCCCTGCACTTTTCCGCGACAATTGAGCGATTCACCCGCCCACGCGATGGGCGCCTACCCCGGCCAACACGGCATCGAGCACTATGATGAAGGCCTGCTGGTGGGATACCGCTGGTTCGACGCCAAGGATATCCAGCCGCTCTTTCCCTTCGGATTCGGACTGTCCTACACGCGCTTCGAATACTCCAATTTGAGGCTCGTCGATCAGCATGGTTTGCAAGGCAACGAGGTGCTGGTTGAATGCGACGTCGCCAACACGGGTTCTCGATCCGGCTCGGAGGTCGTGCAGGTGTACGTCAGCCAATCCCACCCCAGCCTTCCCCGTCCGCCGAAGGAGCTGAAAGGCTTCGCCAGAATCTCCCTCAAGCCCGGCGAAAAGGGCGCCGTTTCGATTCCCCTGGATTTCAGTTCGTTTGCGTTTTACGACCCCGCCCGCTCCGCTTGGGTCGCCGAGAAAGACGACTACGCCGTCGAAGTCGCCAGCTCGTCGCGCGACGTTCGTCTGACGGGCACGTGGACGCTGCCCCAGACGACGATGACGAGATGATTCTGATCCCCAGTATTCACCGCGAAGCGAGCCCAGCGCGGCATATCCCCAACCAAACAATATTACCGCGAAGACGCGAAGGTCGCGAAGTTACGCGAAGAAAA
>JBEKKC010000045.1:26893-42745 GCA_050010915.1 Tepidisphaeraceae bacterium
CGAAGAAAATCGAATTGAATTTCTTCGCGTAACTTCGCGACCTTCGCGTCTTCGCGTCTTCGCGGTAAAACTCTTTGGGTTGCGGAGGTAGCCAGCGCTGCCCGTCTTCGCGGTGAATAATCCGGGCTAACTTGGATTCAAGCCGACAGAACGTCCAGCAACTGCTTCAAATCCGTGCGTTGCGGATCGTCGGGGTTATCTCGGAGATACGCGTCAAGCCAGAGGCTCGCCGGCCGCGACATGCCGATCCGCGCCAGCACCAACGCCAGATCGCGTTGCAGGTGGCCCTGTTTTGGCCAGAGCAGCATTTCCATTTCCAACACCGCCGCGACCTCGGCGTACTGGTTGTTCGATCCGAAGATGTGCAGAAGATTTTGCAGGATTCGCGTCAGCCAGTGCCGATGTGACGCCGGCTTGAGCATGTCGTCGGACCATTCCATTTCCGGCCCGAACAATTCCTGTAGCCGCGCGTGCGCCTCCTGGCGCGTCAGCACCCGGCCGCCGGAAAACGCGTCCACCAACAGGACCCGTTCCGGGCGTTCCTCCACCGCCACCAGGAAATGTCCCGGAAGGCCCACGCCCCAAGTCCGAAGGCCCAGCCGTTCGGCGACGATTTTGTAAACGAGGCTCAGCGTGATCGGCAAGCCTCGCTTCGTCGCCAAAACGGCGGGCAGATAACTGTTCGCCGGGTTGTAATAATCTTGCGTGTTCCCGCTCAGCCCGCCTCTTTCAAACAGCACGTCGTGCAGATGCGCCAGCATCGCCTGTGGCTGCTGGCTGCGAACCCGCTTGCGAACCGCATTGACGTAATGCTGAATCTGCCGATCCACCCGCTCCGGACTCGCCTGGGGCATCTGGTGCATCGCGATCGCCACCGCCCCGTTCAGCAACGCGTCGGTCGATTTGAGCGTCTCCACCTGCCGGCCGAGGAGCTTGAATGCCTCCGGCGAACAGCACTGCGGTAGTTCGGGCGAGCACATGAGGCATCTCCGATAGTGGCCGAAGGCTTATATCGGTCAGAACCGTCTTTCCTCATGCATAATGGGGGCCACGGCGACAAGTTGGCGGGGTACCGCCATTTTGAGATATGCTTTGACTAGCGGCCATGCCCATTAAAACCCACGAATTCCCGCGCTCGCACCGTCTCAGCGGAAAGAACGACTTCGCCGCCGTCTACGCCGCCGACGCCAAGCAATCCCGCGGGCCGCTGGCGATCTATTCCAAGCCCAACGCTTTTTCCCATTACCGATGGGGCCTGAGCGTCTCACGCCGCGTCGGCTCCGCCGTCCGACGCAATCGCGCCAAGCGCATGCTCCGTGAATGCATCCGGCTTCTTCATCGCGATTTCCCCGCCGCTTACGATGTCGTCATCGTCGTCCGCCCCCACCAGCCCATGACCCTGGCCCAATACCAGAAAAACCTCGCCGCCTTGATCGAACGCGGCCACAATCATTGGTCCGCCATTCCTCGTACAATGACGTGAACCCATGCGCTGGCTTCTCATCCACCTCGTGATTCTCTATCGCGCCACCCTGGGCCAATTCCTCGGCGGCCAATGCCGATACACCCCATCGTGCAGTCAATACGCCATCGACGCCATCACCAAGTACGGCCCCCTGCGCGGATCATGGAAGGCTCTGTGCCGCATGTCCCGCTGTCATCCCTGGGGCGGCCACGGCTACGATCCGGCGTGAACGCCCAAAAAGACGATTTGATGCTATAATTTATGCGAGGCCCGGAATGAAGCAGACATTTACCGCCCGAGTTTGGAAAGAAGGCAAATGGTTCATCGCACAATGTGCGCAAGTGGACGTCGCCAGCCACGGCCGAACCCAAAAGGCCGCCCTCGCCAATTTGCGCCAAGCGCTTGAACTCTATTTCGAACCGCCGACCGCCACGATCATCCCAAAAATCGCCAACATTGACGAAAAAACGGGACAGGTCCAATTTATGTCAACGCCTGCTAATTGGACCTGTCCCGTTTTCTCGCTCTGACGCTATGGCGGTCACGGCAGATGAGGAATACTCGTCAAATTGTGATTACAACAAGCGCCGCATTGACGCTAATACTTGGGGTATCAACGGCAGCCGCCTGGATTCTGAGCTATCGTTACGCCCAAGACATTCGACTGTTTTATTCTCTTCATCTTTCCATATCGCGAGGGAATTGCCGAATTGTACCGGGGGCATGGATTTACGGAGCAAGTCGGTGGATCAACATTGAACCGGCGATGTTTTCGGGAGAATATCATATGGGGTCAAATGTGGTGTATATACCATTGTGGTTGATCGTTGGCATGTTTGTAGCCAGTTCAGCAGCACTTTGGCGCTTCAGAAGGCGTGCCGCTTCATGCAGGGATGAGAGAATTTTCGGCATGCCACGTGACCCTATGGTACTGGATTATGCAACCCCACGAAGCGGGAAACCAATCGATTGGGAATTGTGGATATTCTTCGCCGTGCTTGTTCTGGGGGTCGCTATGGTCATCCTAATGGTGAATTAAAAGGAGACCTGAACTGGTCGCTTGCGGCGCGCGCGGCGGAGAAGACGTTACCTCTCATCCAGCAAGTGCGCGAGCTTCTTGAACCTCTTCAAAACCTTCGCCCGCAGCGCCCCATGCGCCGGCACAAACTCATGGCCGTGTTCCGCCAAACGCACGAATAATTTCACCATGTTCCGCCAATCCGCGGCGTCGATGTATTCCGGCCCGATCTTGCCGCGCTTCACGTCCATGTTGTGATAATTCCCCGGCGCCACGCACAGCGACGCGGCCGTGTATCCGTAAACGTCGTAAACCGTCGCCTCGCAAACCCCGCCGGGCATCAGCGCTCGTTGATACCGGAAACCCCGGTCCTTCTTCTTCAATTCCTCGGCCTGTTGGCCCAGGAAATACGTCAGCGCCGAGTTGAAAACGCTCGCCCGGTCCCCCACGCGGATGATGACGCCGTTGCCCTGCGGCGCCGCCGGCTGTTCGCTGCTGCATTCGATGGCGATCACCCGATCGCTCTTGCGAAGCAGCGTAGGATGCTCGCATGCCGCGATGCAGCCGATGAATCCCTCCTCCTCCGCTCGCGTCAGCAGCACGGCCACCGGCGACTTCGGCGGCCGCCGGCTCAGCCGGTCGATCATCTCCAGGCACGCCGCCGCCCCGCCCAGATCGTCGCACGCCCGGCAGAAGAATTTTCCCTGCCTGTATCGCCCGACTCCCTGATCGAACATCCCCGGCGAACCCGCCGAGACCGGCCGATTCACGCGGACGATCACCTCCTGGGGCACCGCGCGCTGGTCGTAATCCTCGACCGTCGCCTCCACCACCACGCCGCTCGCCTCTCCGCGCTCGTCGAAGAATCGCACCCGTGTCCCGCGCACGAATTCCACTTTCACCCATCCCCGGAACCCCGCTTTCAGCCTCCGGGCGAAGGGCTTGCCCTCGCCATCATCCAGCATCTCCCGCGCCACAAACCCCGGATGATCCATGTGGGCCGTGAACACCCAACGCGGCCGGCGCCAGCGCGATTTCAATTCGATCAGCAGATTTCCAAACCGGTCCGAGCGCAGCGAAAGGTTGTTCCGCTCCCCCACGAACGCGCGCACAAAATCCGCCACCCGCCTCTCCGCAAACGGCGCCGTGGGAACCGAGCAAAGCGATTTGAGGATATCCATGGTCAAAGGATCGGGCTTTTCTCAAGGACGTGCAAGAACACTTCCGCAACTGACCCTGTGCCATTGCGCGTTTTCGAGAAGACTTACCGCGAAGAAACGAAGGAGCACAGCGCGGCGTGGCCGCAACCAAAAAGTTTTACCGCGAAGGCGCGAAGCAGCGAAGTTGCGCGAAGAAATTCAATGTTTTCTTCGCGCAACTTTGCTCACACGTCTCTCAAGACGCCTGCGCTTCGGCCTCGTTGCCCATCGCCAGCTCCCGCATCTTCGGCAGCAGATTCTTCAGCGTTTCCGCCTGCGGCGAGTTGGGGAATCGCTGTAGCAAGTCCTCGGCGAGGTCGATCGCCTCGAAAAACTGCTTGCCGCGGATCAGGTCCTGGATTCGCCGCTCCTGTTCCTGTCTCTCCTCGATTTCCGCGTTCTCGCGGATGGTCTTGAGTTGCCCGCGAATGGCCACGCTTCTTCGATGGCCGGGAGCGCATTCCAGCAGCTTCACCGCGCTGCCCATCGCCCGCCGCCACATACGGCGGTCGATGTCCGTCTTGATCTCCTCGTAGAGCCGGTTGGCCGTGCTCTCGACGTAACTGTCCCGCTCGCTCATGACGCGCCGCAGCAGATCGCGCCCTTCCGCGTGATCGGGAAAATTCTCCACGAACCGGGCGGTCTCCGCATACGCCTGGTCCCACGCCCACACCGCCATCAAATCTTCCACCCGCTCCCGCAACTGCGCGATCGCCCCGGTTTGGGCCTCCTGCCTGCCCGTTTTCAGGCGGGATTTCATTTTCTCCAGATTTGGACTTTTCGGGTATTCCCTTTCCAACGAACTCAAAGCGTTTTGGGCCGCGGTCCATTCCTTCAACTCCAACAGCCGCTGCGCCTCGGTCGCCAGGAATTTCTCCCGATGCTGTTGTGCATCGGCCAAACGCTCCTGCCTCTGGCTGTCGCTGAGCAGCGACAGTTCGCGAATCTCCTGCAACAGCGCCATCACCTGGTGCATCGATTCCGAAGTTCCCAGCGACGCCCCGGCCACCGTGTCGGCCACTCCCACCTCGCCGAAGTTCCCCGCACCGCGTGCCGACGCCTCCCGTTGCTGATCGGACAAACGCTGCACCGCCGATTCCAGCCTCTGCATCGAGTGCCGAAGTTCCGACAACGCCTGCTTCGATTCAATCCCCGGTTCGATTTCGATCATCTCCGCGATTGAATACGTCACCGCCCCCAGCCCCACCAGCCCCAGCACCATCGCCACCGCCTCGGCCACCGCCGGCAACCGGCTGGCCAGCGACTCCTCCGGCAACACCGGCGCCCGCGCCGCCCCGTACGCATCCAGCATTCCCAGCACCACTCCGCCGATCCACAACAGGATCGCGATCACTCGCAGCATGCCGGGCAACGCGGGCTTCATGGCCCGCATTATATCGACGCCGGCCGTTCTCACACACCGCAAAATCGAAAGACGGGTTCCGGAGATGAAGAGATGTCATTTGTCATTTGTCATTGGTCATTTGTCACTTGTCATTGGTTAAACCCAAAACTCGCATTTGCAAATGACCAATGACCAATGACCAATGACATTCTGTTTCGGCGCGCTGGCCAAGCCCAATCTTTGTTAAGATGCACGCCATGGCCGAACCATCAGATCCTGTCCACAGTCTTGCCGCCCATCGCATCGAGATAAAGTTGCGGGACATCAATCAACTGTTCAACACGATCGATGCTTCTCCCTTTCATGAAAAGGACCTCGACGCCGATGCCGAAGAATTCATCGTGAGCTGGGCCCAGGAATTTCCTCTGCAAGACCCGCTCGTTCTGGCGATCCACGTGAGTCAGGAGGGCGCATTGCGAACGCCCGACGCGCTCGTTGAAACGGCAGTCCACAATTACTTCTCGTATCGTGCCAGCCTCAGTCGCCTGGAGTTTCGGCGGCTGATGAGGGACGGGCGAGTCAGCCTGTCGATCGGGCTGGTGTTTCTAAGCCTCTGCCTGGTCATCGTGGGACTGCTCCATGGCGCGGGCCCGGAACCGATCTGGCAGGTGCCCCGGGAAGGCTTGATCATTGCCGGTTGGGTGGCCATGTGGCGGCCGCTGCAAATATACCTTTATGACTGGTGGCCCCTGCGCCGGCGTTGGAAAGTCTTCGAAAAGATGGGCCAAATGAAAATCGAGATTCACCGCCAGGGCAAAAGCGAGGAGAATTGAACGTCGCTCCAATCGGACGTTTTGCGAAAATCCTCCCGTCCCGCCTTCCTGGCGGGATGAAAAATAACCCGGAAAAATTGGCGGAAAACGCCTTGACAATACGATAGGGGGATATAGTATCCGGCCCATGCCCCATACGGTGAGGAATAAGGCGAAACTTCTGGCGCGGATTCGACGGCTTCAGGGCCAGATCGAAGGGCTGGCCAAGGCCGTGGAAGAGGAGCGGGGCTGCACGCCGGTGTTGCATTTGATCGCCGCCTGCCATGGGGCGATCGCGGGTTTGATGTTTGAGGTTGTCGAAGGCCATATCCGTGAGCACGTCATGGACACGAGCCATACCCCGACCTCCGACCAGAGCGAGGCCGCGGAGGAACTGATCGACGTGCTCAAAACCTATTTGAAATAGCCGTTGGTTTCGTCGGGGTCCCAGGGCATTACCGGCTCACCACGATCACTTCGGCAGGACCGAGTCTCGCATCATTCGCGGGTCGGTTGATGCGCCAGGAGACATTGTATTCATCGGGAGCAGCTATGCAGGCAGTACAGACGGTCATGGAACGGACCCAAGCGCCGCCAGACCCCGGCATGAACTTCCTCGCCAGGTTCTTCTTCGGGTTCCGAAGATCGAACAAGGCGATGCGGCTCTTTTTGGCCATCGCGGGACCGGGCATCATCGTCATGGTCGCCGACAACGACGCCGGCGGGATCACCACCTACACGCAAACCGGTGCCATGTACAAAATGCACCTGCTCTGGTTCCTCATCCTGCTCGGGCCGGTGGCGTACTACGTCCAGGAGATGACGGTCCGGCTTGGGGCGGTGACCAAGCGCGGGCACGCCGAGGCGATATTCTCCGCCTTCGGGCGATTTTGGGGCTGGTTCTCGCTGCTGGACTTGGTGTTGACCGACTGGCTGACCATGATCACCGAGTTCATCGGCATGACGGCGGCCATGAGCATCTTTCACGTCCCGCCGATTCTCACCGTCGTGGTCGTTTGGATCGTCATGGGGTCGATGATCTTGTCGGGTCGGTATTGGACCTGGGAGAAGATCACGCTTGTATTCTGCGTCGTCAACCTCATCTACATCCCCGCCGCTTTCATGGTGCATCCATCGGTCAAAGACATTCTTCAAGGCAGCCTCATTCCGCACTTTCCACCCGGCGGCTTGACCAACGTGCTGTTCTTCATGTTGATGGCCAATTTCGGCACCACCATTGCGCCATGGATGCTGTTCTTCCAGCAAAGCTCGGTGGTGGACAAGGGACTGGATGAGAAAGACATCAAATTCGGCAAGGTGGACACGGCGGTCGGCGCAGTGCTGACCGTCGTGTGCGCAGTGGTGCTGATCATCGTGTGCGGCACGTTGCTGTACAACCCCGCCAACCCCATCGGTGACGCCGCCCAGGCCGCCAGGTCCATGATGCCGACCAGCCGGTTCATCGGCACGACCTTCGCCATCGGTTTGTTCGATGCGGGTCTGCTGGGGGCGGTGTGCATCTCGCTGGCCAGTTCCTGGGCCTTCGGCGAGGTTTTCGGCTGGGCGCATTCGCTGAATCACAAGGTCAAGGAGGCGCCGTGGTTCTACGCTTACTATTTCTTTGATCTCCTGCTGGCGGGAGCGGTGACGCTCTTGCTAACCGGGCCGGCCCAGGTGCTGGTTACGTTGTTCGTTCAGGTGATTGCCACGACGCTGCTGCCGGCCGCCCTGGTGTTCTTGATCGTCCTGCTGAACGACAAGAAAACGATGGGCGGGCACACCAATACGCGCTGGCAGAACATCGCCAACGCTTCGATCGTCATCGCGATCGTGGTCTGCTCGACCTTTTATGCGATCACCACGGTGTTTCCGAATTTATTCGCAGCCAAATGACGTGCCCAATGGAGTAATGCCATGAACGCCTTTTTCAAAATGAGTACCGCGATCGGCAAGGTCCCAACGGCCGTGTTCAAAAGCCTTGTGTCGCAGGTGCGGCAGGTGAACCGACGGTACGACAAGCCTGAGATCCAACTGACGGGCGCGACCAAGGTCTGTTTGTTCGTCTTGCGAATCTATCTTCTGGCGATGATCGCACTAATGGGCTACTTTCTGGTTCAGCAAGTCAGAGCCATAGGCTCGGGGAGTTAGGGCCATGGATAACCTTGCCGCGCATCACACCCTGGCGGGGGAGAAGCTGTTTCGCCTGAGCGACCTGCTGAAGCGGCCGGTCCGGATGGGGGAGGAGAAGATCGGCAGCCTGTCCGACCTGGTCATCCAGGACAAGGGGGCCGTCGCCGAGGTCACGCACGTTTGCGTTCACCGGCCGTTCGGTCGGCCTCGGTTCTTCGTGCCATGGCGCTACGTCGAGGAACTGACGGACAAGGCGGTGGTTCTCGATCCCAAGACCGAGACCGGATCGTTGGAAAAATCCCCGCCGGCCGCCGTGCTGCTGGAGGATTACATCGTCGATAAGAAAGTCCTCGACGTGGATGGGCGCGAACTGGAGGTTGTCTACGACGTCATGCTCGCGCTGAAGATGGACCGCCTTTACGTCATCGGCGTCGATCTGAGCCACCGGGCCTTGCTGCGCCGGATCGGGTTTCGATGGCTGGCAAACCTGACCGCCAGCATCACCGACCGGATGGAAAACGACATGGTCGCCTGGGACCTGGTGGAGCCGCTGCCCGAAGGGATCGGCAGCTTCGCGGGTGATCTTCGGCTCAAGGTCGTGAAGGATCAGCTCGTCAAGATGCCGCCCGTCGACGTCGCTCGAATCCTGGAACAGCTTAGCGATGAGCAGCGGATCGCGGTCTTCGACTGGCTGGAGCCCGCGTTCGCCTCCGACGCATTGGAGGAACTCGATCCCAAGGCCCAGCGCGAAGTGATCGCCGCCATGCCCAAGGAAAGGATCGCCCATCTGATCAACGCCATGAGTCCCGGACAGGCCGCCGACGTGCTGGCCGTGCTGCCTTATGCCCAGGTCCAGGCCCTCTTCGGCTTGTTGAATCCCGTGAAGGCAAGGAAAGTCCGTGCAATTCTAGACAAGCAGGAATGGCGCGCCGCGGACTATGCCGCTCTCTTCTTTGTAAAGCTGAGACCCGACACAACAATATTGCAGGCCCGCGAAAGTTTGCGCCAGGCCAAGGAAAACAATGCGGTCGCCTATTTGTACGTCCTGGACGCCGATGACCAATTGCTCGGCATCATCCACACCACGGACCTTCTAACCTCCTCGGACAACACGCTGATAAAGGACATCATGAAGAGTGCCGCCATCACGCTCAACACCCAGAGCACCCTGAAGGAAGCCATCGAGCTCTTCACCCGCTATGGCTTCTTGGCGCTTCCGGTCATCGATCCAAACGGCAAGATGCTGGGGATCGTGCCCTATCGCGACGTGATGGAGCTGGAACACCGCGGTTTGGGATGAGGCCGGCGTTTCTTGCCGGCGAATTTGCCTTCGCTCCCGGAGTGGGGCGCCTCGATTAAAAAGGGTTGGACATGATCTTTTCATCTCGGCCCACACAAACGGAAATGGCAAAATCCATCGTGCGGCATCCTTCCGGTTTTCAGACTATGACGCAAGCCCGCGTATTGCTATTGGCCGCGTTGATGATGGTGTTTCCATCCGCTCTGGTGGCTGCGGACGCGACCGGTCCGGCGACGCAGCCCGCTGAGCCGGATGTCCAATGGTTCAACGTGCATGCGCAAGCCACCATTATCACCCAATGGCACGACGTGTTCCCCGCCCCCTATACAGGCCCCAACAGCCTCCAACCCCATGAAGGCGCCAAAACCTCGGTCACGGCAACCCTCTTCACGGGGTTGCGCATGCCCTGGGAGGGCGGGGCTTTTTATTTCGATCCGGAAGTCGCCGGCGGCGAAGGGTTGAGCGGTGTGCAAGGAATTGCCAGCTTTCCCAACGGCGATATCGCGCACGTCGGCTCGCCGCAGCCGGAGCCTTATGTCGCCCGGGCGTACTATCAGCAGGTTTTTGGCCTTGGCGGTGAAAAAGAGAAAGTCGAATCCGATCAGAATCAGCTTGCCGGCTATCAGGATGCCAGTCGAATTACGATTTGGCTCGGTGGATTCTCAGCCGCCGATTTTTTCGACAATAACACCTACAGCCACGACCCTCGAACTCAATTTTTGAACTGGTCGCTCATGGACGACACGGCCTGGGATTACCCGGCCGACGCCCGTGGTTATACGATCGGCGGAGTCGTCGAGCTTAACGCGCCGTCCGGGGCCATCCGCTATGGCGTGTTCCAGGAACCGAAGGATGCCAATGGCGGAACCCTTGACCCAAAGGTGCTGAAAGCACTGGGCCAAGCTCTTGAGTTGGAAGAACGCTGGAGCATCAAGGACCAGCCGGGCGTCGTCAGGCTGCTGGGCTATGCGAACATCGCCCACATGGGAAACTATCGCCAGGCCCTGGCCAACCCCGGCCCCCTCGGCCCGGATATCACGCTCTCGCGCACTTACTCCGTGAAATACGGCTTCAGCATCAGTGCCGAGCAGGCGATCACGTCCGACCTTGGAATTTGGGGCCGCGCCGGCTGGAACGACGGGCAAACTGAGTCCTGGGCGTTTACGGAAGTGGACGATCTGGGATCATTGGGCATCAGCCTCAGAGGAACCAAGTGGGGCCGGCCCGACGACGTCTTCGGCTTTGCCGGGGCGATTGCCGGCCTTTCCGATGCCCACAAAGACTATCTCGCCGCCGGCGGGTTGGGCTTTATCATCGGCGACGGCAAACTGAATTATGCGCCCGAGGAAGTCCTCGAGACTTACTACAGCGCCAAGATCGTCGAACACCTGTTTATCACTCCCGATATCCAGTTCGTGGAGCATCCCGCCTACAACGGCGATCGCGGCCCGGTTTTCATCGCTGGACTTCGCGCGCACCTCGAGTTTTGAAACCGAGGATTGCAGCATGGACGCCGCCCGAGCGGTCCCCAATGCGAAAAATTGGCGTTGAGAAGTGAGGTCGAGTAAATCTTGAACATCGGATCGCCGCCAAACCTTCAACCATTTTCGGGACGTCGTTGTGGAAAAAAATGAAGCGGCTTGCTCGACCGCCAAACGGCCACGCCGCCACAGCCGCGTCATCGCTTGGCTCAGTTGGATTTACGCGGCCCAGATCATCGCGGCTTGGCTTTTTCTCAGACTCGACGGAGATCGATCCTGGCTCGGAGCCATTGCGATATTCTCCCCGCGGTGGGTTGTCATATTGCCGCTGGTTCCTCTCGTCCCGCTGGCGCTGGCGTTTAACCGGCGCTGCCTCTGGATCCTCGCCGTCGCAACTGCCGGCGCCCTCTTTTGGGTGATGGGCCTGTGCCTCCCATGGCGAGCTTGGATTGCCCCAGGACGCTCGGACCTGACGGTCCGTGTCTTGACCTGCAACGTCCACGGTCATGCCCTGCATTCCCGACAACTGGCCGATTTGATTGCCTCGGTCCATCCCGACGTCGTCGTGTTGCAGGAATGGCTACCGCCTTACGAATCCTCGATCTTCGATGACGGGGATTGGAACGTCGTCACGGCCGGCGAACAATTCCTGGCCACCCGATTCCGCGTCAACTCCTTCAGAGAATTTCAAAACGGCTCCGCCGTTCGCTACGTCCTGGAAACCTCCGCCGGAACGTTCAATCTCATTAACGTACACCTTGCCTCTCCTCACCCGCCTTTAGCTGCCGCGCTGCTCGGAAGGCCCGGCGGCAAAACCGATCTTGAAAAAAATGTCATCGAAAGAGAAGACCAGTCCCGCCACCTGGCCCGCGTCACCGGAAACGCTTCCGGTCCCCTTCTCATCGCCGGTGATTTCAATCTCTGTCCCGATAGCCCGATCTTTCGGGAAAACTTCCGCCATTTTTCCGATGCATTCGACGTCGCGGGTTTCGGCTTTGGCTGGACCTATCGCGTCCAGTGGACCGCGGCGCGAATTGACCACATCCTCTCGAGCAGCCAATGGACTTGCCGCGACTGCTGGCTCGGGATCAGCGTGGGTTCGCCGCACCGCCCCCTCATCGCCGATTTTTCGCTCTCCAACGCGCCATGACGATTCGATCCGCCTCCGCCGGGCCGGCCGGCCGGCTTGTCCCGGCTCCTCGCCGCGTGTTATGCTAACCCGCCGACGACCATGACCCAGGCGCTCTTCGACCGGTATTACTACTCCAAACCCGACTTTGAGGACGGCACGCGCCGTTTTCTCCGGGTCTGCCGGGAACAGATTCCGGCTGGCGCCGAGATTCTCGAGATCGGCGCCGGACCCACCAACGGATATTCCAAAGCCTTCAGCGACTTGGGCACGCTCACCGGACTGGACGTCGATCCGGAAGTGAAGAACAACCAGTGGCTTTCGCGCGCCTTCGTTTTCGACGGCGGAGTGATGCCCTTTGCCGATGCCTCCTTTGACGCCTGTATCTCCAACTTTGTGGCCGAGCATTTGGAGCATCCAGTCGAACACTTCAAGGAGGTGGCTCGGGTGCTGCGTCCGGGCGGAGTCTACTGCCTGCGCACCCCCAACCGGTTCCACTACGTCACGCTCGGCGCCTCCCTGATGCCGCACTCCCTGCACCTGCTGTTGGCCAACCGCCTGCGCTCCCTGGCCAAGTCGGCGCACGACCCCTATCCAACCTGGTACCGCGCCAACTCGCGCGGCAAGTTGAAGAAACTGTGCCGGATCGCCGGCCTATGCCCGGCCGTGATCACGATGGTTGAACCGGAGCCGTCTTACGGACGCGCTCACGCGCTGCTCTTCTACCCTATGATGCTCTATGAACGCACGGTGAATCTGTCCCCCGTCTTCTCCGGCTTTCGCGTCACGATTCTGCTGTCCGTGCGCAAGCCGGCGTAAACGGGTCAAACCTTCGACGGAAGCTTGATGGACCGCCCGGAAAGCATGAAGACGCCGTCCCCTCGATAGTGAAGCGTTGACGGATATTTTGGCCAAGCCGTCACGTGCGCCTTCACCACCTCAAAAATAAAAAAGTTGTACCGATCCACCAGCCCGGCATCGAA
Organism: Tepidisphaeraceae bacterium; assembly: GCA_050010915.1. Taxonomy (GTDB): domain Bacteria; phylum Planctomycetota; class Phycisphaerae; order Tepidisphaerales; family Tepidisphaeraceae; genus PALSA-1353. The sequence continues at coordinate 39,756 of JBEKKC010000045.1, forward strand.
GATTTTGCATTCGAAGTTGGCGTAACACTCTTGAATGAGCGGGGCAAGAACTTTCGACGCGGGGATCGCGGTCAATTTGAACTTCTTGAATTTGTCGACTTCGGTTCCCGAGCAGTTTCCGATGCCGACGACTTTCCTGGCCATGTCCCGAGTGGGGACGTTAATCACGCACTCCCCGCTCCCTTTAATCATCTCGAAGCTGTGATTTTGATTGCTGATGATGCAGCCGACCAGTGACGGCGAAAACTCCATGACCGTATGCCAGCCCATGGTCATGATGTTGGCCTTTCCCTTCCAAACGGAACTGACCAGCACGACCGGACCGGGCTCCAGGAACCGGCGAATCTCGGAAACGGGGAAGTCTTTCTTTTTATACATGGTCATGGTCCGCACCTACGTTCTATTTTGACGAAGAAACGGGACAGGTCCAATTGGGAGGCGTCATCCGATATTGGACCTGTCCCGTTTGTTTGTGTGTCCCGTTTGTTTGTGCTCGGACTCTGGCGTTGCCATTTTTCACCCGCATGACCCGGCGGCAGATCAATCGCGTTTGCGTTACGCTGGAAGCGCTGCTTGAAAAGACCCTCACCGCCCGAAAAGGTCGGTTTTAGGCATTTTCCCCTCCCCTGGTACTCCGGGGGAGGGAAAGGGTGGGGGCTGATCGGCCAAATTGCTCCCGCATGGTTCGTTGGTGTTGTAAACTGGAGTTGCAATGACCGGAATTGAAAACCGCCCAACAGGGCGTATTTCTGTCGAAGTAGAACTCACCAATCACCGTGATATCCTTCGTGCCGAAGCTGGGGTGATCCCACCGCAGCAGGTTCGCCGCGCCAAAGTTTGCGCCGTCGCAGGCACCCGAGCCACCCGATTGGTCATGTCGGCCAAGATCGCGCAACAACTCGGCTTGGAAACTTCAGGCAGCGCCAAAGTCCGCTACGCCGACGGCCGCACCGCCGATCGAAACATTGTGAAGGAAGTTCATCTCACCTACGGCGGCCGCGACAGCGTATTCAACGCCATCGTTGAACCTGACAGAGAGTCCGTCCTGATCGGCGCAATTGTACTGGAAGACCTCGACTTCCTGGTGGATTGCATCAACCAGCGACTGGTGCCGCGCGATCCCAAACAGATTGTCTCCGAGGCGGAATGAGCCAACCGCAGCGATAAGCAACCTGGGATTGCCGGGCCGGGTTCGAACTCCCGTCCGTTTGAGCAGGCGCCCTGCCAAGCAACCGAGAACGCACACGTCTTGGTTCCCGCCTCAACTTGCCGTTTCCATTGGAAACCCTATCGCAAGTTGTTAGGCTTGCACCGCGCGGGAGCGCGGCAATGGAGACGTGCGAGAATTGTGGGGCGACGATTGGTAATCTCGAAACGCCAAGCGTGTTTCAGAATCACGTCGTTTGCTCGCACTGCCACGCGAAGCTGGCCGCGCTGGCATCAACTTCAACTGACGAGCTAAAAAGCGCGGACTTCGTAGCCATCCTGAAAGAGGCCGCCCGTGCGCACGAACAGCCGCCAGCATTCGAAATCTCACGGCTTCGTGGCAGCATCCCCGACAAGAAAAACCCCGACGGTAGTTATCAGGGAATGGCCTTGACTGCCATGATTCTTTCGATTGGCGGCCTGTTTTGCTTCGGCTTTATCACAGGGGTTATCGCCATCATCTTCGGCGGCATAGCGCTGAGCGGCATGTCGCGGACGGGGAACAAGGACGGCCAAGGGATGGCCATCACCGGGATTGTTCTGGGGGCCATTGACTTCGCCGGCTGGCTGATTTGGCTTGGCGGAGGGTTCGGTTAATGGTCCGCGCTTCGCTTACGCCTTGGTTTGTGGAGCCGACCCAATCCAATAAGTGACCATGATGATCCCATTATGGCCGACGATGGAACCGGGAGGTAAGCGCTTTACCAGGCATTGGAGAATTCTCACGTCCACATTCCGCTCTCAAAGTGGAAACCAATTCAGCCTCGAATTTTTTCCTTGCAAGCCGGCGTAAGTTTGGTTATTGTTTGGGTCGCATGTCGTCCGGTGAGCCAATTTCGCCTCTTTCTCCCCTCCTCCTCTACTGTTCTACTGCTCGCCTGCTCCACTTTCTCGCGTAGCGAGGGGGGGGGGGGGTAATGGGACATTTGGGGCACGAGTGGGACATTTCCAGACGCAAAACCAGAAAAATCGGCCCGCTTTTGCGACAGGAAGAAAGAGTCTCACGCAGAGGCGCAAAGGCGCAGAGGGGGAAGAAAGCGCAGGCTTTTGCTTCTCTGCGCCTTTGCGCCTCTGCGTGAGATCTTTCTTCAATGGATTGGAGAAATCCCCCGCGTTTATAACGCCGGGGCTTTTGTCCGCCCCAAACGGGTCTGGTATAAATCTGTCGATCCCCAACCAACCCAGGAGAGAGCCATGGGCATTTTCAACAAGCTTCGCAACGAGCTGATCGACATCATTCAGTGGACGGATGACACCCAGGACACGCTCGTCTGGCGATTCCCGCGTTACGAAAACGAAATCAAGAACGGAGCGCAGCTCATCGTGCGCGAGTCGCAGGTGGCGGTGTTTATCCTCCAGGGCCAGCTTGCGGACGTCTTCCAGCCGGGCACGCACACCCTGACGACGCAGAACCTTCCGATTCTCTCGACTCTGGCCGGTTGGAAATACGGGTTTCAAAGTCCGTTCAAGGCCGAGGTGTATTTCGTCTCCACGCGCACGTTCACGGACAAGAAATGGGGGACGCAGAACCCGATCATGATGCGCGATCCGGAATTCGGCCCGGTGCGGGTGCGGGCGTTCGGGGTGTTTGCCATCAAGGTGAAGGACGCCGCCGCGCTCATCAAGAACATCGCGGGGACCGAAGCGCGATTCACCACCGACGAGATCGAGCAGCAGTTGCGGGAGATGGTCGTTTCGCGGTTTGCCGATGCGCTGGGGAACAACAAGATGCCTGTGCTGGACCTGGCGGGCAATTACGACAAGATGAGCCGATGGGCGTCGGC
>JBEKKC010000046.1:0-27683 GCA_050010915.1 Tepidisphaeraceae bacterium
ATGGAAAGCCACCTGCTCGCCGGCGGCGACGTGCCCCGCGTCATCAACGCCATGATCGCCGCCAGCAAGGCCGGCATTGAGCTTCCCTGGCGAACCGCCACCGCCATCGACCTGGCCGGTCGCGACATCCTCGAAGCCGTCCAGACCAGCGTCAACCCCAAGGTCATCGACGTGCCCAATCCCCAGTTCGGTCAGCCCACCATCGACGGCGTCTCCAAAGACGGGATTCAACTCAAGGTCAAGGCCCGCGTGACCGTGCGCACCAATATCAAGAGCCTGGTCGGCGGGGCCACGGAGGAGACGGTCGTCGCCCGAGTCGGCGAGGGGATCGTCAACGCCATCGGCTCCGCCGAGGATTACAAGCACGTCCTGGAAAACCCCGACAAGATTTCCAAGGCCGTGCTGCTCAAGGGCCTCGACGCCAACACCGCCTTCGAGATTCTCTCCATCGACATCGCGGAGATCACCGTCGGCGAGAACATCGGGGCGAAATTGGCGGCCGACCGCGCGGGATCGGATTTGCGCCGCTTTCAGGCCGAGGCCGAGCAAAGGCGCGCCATGGCCGTCGCCCACGAGCAGGAAATGGTCGCCAAGCAGGCCGAGAATCGCGCCATCGTCGTGCTGGCCGAGGCCGAGATTCCCAAGGCCATGGCCGACGCCCTTCGCGCGGGCAACATCGGCGTCATGGATTTTTACAAGCTGAGGAACATCCAGTCCGACACCGCCATGCGCGAGGCGATTGCCAAGCCGGGCGATTCAGCGAAACCTTCGTAAGCCGGAGCGGCGATGGATACGTTGATTGAATTGATCGTTCGCGCGCTGATCGCGCTGTTTACCGGCGGCTCGGAAAGGAAGCCGACCCCGCTTCCGCCGCCCAGATCGGTCCCCAAAATCCCGCCGATTCAGCAGCTTTCCCAGCCGACGCCGGACATGTCTCCGCAGGCATTGCGGCAATGGCAAATCCGCCAGCAGCAGATCCGCCAACAGCAACTGCGTCAACAGCAACAACAGCGCCAACTGGCCAAGCGGCAACAACCAATGCGCCGACAGGCCAAGCAACAACTGACCAATCGTTTCCCCACGACCCAGCGCGCCCCAGCTCGCCGGGGCGACGCCCCGCCGCCGATCCCGCAGCCGGTTGCCACCGCCCCGCCGGCACCGAGGGTCGCCGCCGCGCGGCCGGCTCCGGCCGCGACTCATTCTGCCCCGGCCGCAATTTCGGCCGCCGCGATCCGCCAATTGATGCTTTCGCGCAGGAGTGCCATGCGAACGATTTACGTCCTATCAGAAGTGGTCGGCCCGCCGCTGGCCATGCGCGAGCGATAGCCCGCTATCCCGCGTAATTCCGACCCAAATGAATCGCCAGCACGGTGACGTCCGCCGGCGTGATCCCGCTGATCCGTAGCGCCTGGCCCAATGATCGCGGCGTGAACTTGGCCAGCTTCTGCCTGGCTTCGTTCCGCAGCCCGACAACCCGTGAATAATCCGTCGCGGTGGGAATCAATTTCGATTCCAGCTTGGCCAGCCGCTCGATGTCGCGGTCCTGCCGGGCAATATAACCCTCGTACTTGATCCGAATCTCCACCAGTTCCGCAATCTCCGGCGAGACGGCGGCCAATTCCGGCCAGCGCCCAGTCAACTCATCCCATCGGAACTGGGGCTTGCGAAGATCCTCATCGGCGTGAAGATCGCGCACCAGCCGCTCGGCAGCCGCGACGGCCTGACGCCGCGCGTTGAACAGTGACCATCGGGCATCATCCACCAATCCAATATCCCGGCCAATCCCGGTCAGCCGTTCGTCCGCGTTGTCGTTCCGCAGATGCAGGCGATGTTCCGCCCGGCTGGTGAACATGCGGTATGGCTCGGTCGGAGGTTTGGTCACCAGATCATCCACCAGCACGCCGATGTACGCCTGATCGCGGCGCAATACGAAATCCGCATCCCCCCCGCCGGCATATCGGGCCGCGTTGATTCCCGCGACGATCCCCTGCGCCGCAGCCTCTTCGTATCCGCTGGTGCCGTTGATCTGCCCCGCCAGAAACAATCCCCGCACAAGCTTGGTTTGCAGCGTGCTTTGAATCTGCGTGGGCCAGACCATGTCGTATTCCACGGCATATCCGTGCCGCAGAATTTTGGCGTTTTCCAATCCCGGGATCAGCCGAACCATGGTTTCCTGCACGTCCGCCGGCAGCGACGTGCTGATTCCGTTGCAGTAGATTTCGTCGGTGTCCAAACCCTCCGGCTCGAGAAAAATCTGATGGCGGTCCTTGCCGGCGAATCGCACCACCTTGTCCTCGATGCTCGGGCAATACCGCGGCCCGGTGCTTTGGATTTGCCCGCTGTACATCGGAGCGCGATGGAGGTTTTCCCGGATGATCTGATGAATCCGCGCGTTGGTCCCGGTAATCCAGCATTGCACCTGCGGCAACGGCGGCGAGAAGTTGCCGCGATATTCATTCAGATAGGAAAACGCAGCCGGCTTCTCGTCGCCGGGCTGGGATTCCAGAACCGAGAAATTGACGGATTGCCGCTGAATCCGCGGAGGCGTCCCGGTCTTGAGCCGGCCCATTTCCAATCCTAGCTTCTGCAACGACGCGGACAGCCCCGTTGCCGCCGCTTCGCCGACCCGCCCGCCGGCCGTTTGCTTCTCGCCCGTGTGCATCAATCCGCGCAGAAACGTTCCGGTGGTCACAACGACGGCCCGGCAACGCAGCGGCGTCCCATCCTTCAATACAACCCCGGAAATCGCGGACGAAAGACAATTCGGTGAAGCGACAATCTCGGCAACTTCACCGCACAGGATCGTCAAGCCCGGACACGTGCGCAAGAGTTCCTGGACTCGTTTGGCATATTTGTATTTGTCGGCCTGTGCCCGCGGCCCCCAGACGGCCGGGCCTTTCGAACGGTTCAGCATCCGAAACTGAATCCCCGTATCATCCGTCGCCAGCCCCATCAGCCCGCCCAGGGCATCGATCTCCCGCACCATCTGCCCCTTGGCCAATCCGCCGATGGCCGGATTGCACGACATCTGCCCGATCTTCCCCGGGTCCATGGTAATCAGCGCGACGTTGGCGCCGAGCCTGGAAGCGGCCCAGGCGGCCTCCGCGCCGGCGTGACCGCCGCCGATGATGATGATGTCGTAATCGGCCATTCCAGGATTACCGCATCCCCGATCTGGTCATGCCAAAGGACGGGCTCGGCATTATAGGAATGCGCCGGACGCATCGCCACTATGATCAGATCGGGTGAATCCGGCGGGATTTCGCCCGACACAATCCGCCCAATTCGCTCTGCTTCGGGATGATAATCGTACAGCGGCTCGGAAACCGGCAGCGCCACCAGCGCGGTCTTTCGCCAGCACAGATACGTCGACCAGGGACCGACGTTGTCCACAACCGTGCCCGGGGGCGTGTTGTGCTGAATCCAATCGCAAGCACGCAGAAACTCCGGCGGCGGATCGGACAAGCTCGCCATTGCAATCCATCGTTGTGCATCGGCCAGCGCCGCGATCATCACGAAGAAAACGCAAATCCAACTTCTGACGCGGAACCGACTCTGGACGTATCCCACCGCGCAGGCGGCGAAAATGGGCAGAAAATAGTTCAGATCGCTCAGGAAACGCGAAGGAGTGAAAAACGTAAACGCGGTGTGATGCATGGCGCGGAGAGCGATGGGAACGACGTCCTCGCCGATGACGAACATGCCCGCCAGGGTTAGCGAAGCGATCGCCACCATCGGATCGCATCGGACTTTGTGCGCCAGGCAAAGGGCGATTCCGAAAATCGCGCCCGCAGCCAGCGCATATCCAAGCTCTGCCGGCAATCCAAGCAGCGGGAGTATGTCTTCGCCCCCGGCGGCCATGCCTGTCGAATGGAACGTGCTGAAATGCATCGCGTACGGCAAGAGAAAGAACGCATCCAGCACGCCCCCGCCGACGGCCGCCGCTGCAAGCACTCGCCACGGCTTTTTGGCGCACATCTGCCAAAGCATGATGAACAATAGAATGATCGAGGCGACGACCATCACGTGATGATGGACCAGAACCACCGACGCGAAGCAGATTGCCATGGCAATCGTCGCGAGGCTGGATGTTGCCTCGATGGACAGCATCGTCAGGAAAAGCAGCATGGCCAATTCGTTGGGCAAGCCGCCCCATCGGAAGTAATCGTTGCTGCCAAACCAGGCCCAAAGTCCGTATATGGCCGCGGCGTAGACGGCCGTCAGCGGACCCTCCGTAACCCGCCGGGCAAAGACGTAAATCTGCGCCGTCGTCAAAACTCCCAGAAGCGGGATGAGATCCTTGAACGTCGTGTGCAACGGCAAACCCGCCAGAACCGACAGCACCACCACCAGCACGTGACTGCCGGTTGGATAATTGAGCGGGATGCCGGCAAATGGCCAATGGCTGATCGCATGATGCGAAATCTGAATTTGCCTGGCCAGAATAAGATGAAACGTCGGATCGAGCTCTCCCGGCGGCAGGACCAGGGGCAAGGCGATCGCAAACCGAATTACTCCCACGGCCAGAAGCACAAGAACCATCCAGATTTGTGCCGCTTTCTCTTCGTTAGGGCCCAGTCTGCGCAGGAATTTCAATCGCCAGCCGATGCAAACCAGCGTGAAGACCCCCCAGATCGGGTAGAACCACCGCAGATCGACTTGGCTGACGGCGGATGCAAGATAGACCGCCATGGCAAGGCCGAGGGAGCTGCCTATGGCGAATCTTTCCAGAACATTTTTGCCGAATGAAAAGACCCGCGCCAGGCAGATTCCAGGGACGAGCAGGATCAGCGCCCCGCCCAACAAGCGGACCAACTCCATCGCCATGCGATAACAGTCGGCGAAGAGGATTCAAAATGCAACGGTTCCGTTACTGGCTGGGCGGGGTCACGGGGGCCGTTCCGCTCCCGAAATCCCACGGATCCAGATACGATTCGGCGCTCGCATCGGTGAGCAGCAGCTTGGTTTCGACGTGCATGTCGAGCATGAGGTAATTCGACCCAATGTTTATCCCGTGACGAATGGTATCAACTTTTCCCGCGGCGTAATCGCCATATTCCATGTAATAATCCCCAACCGCCGAAACCTTTTCACCCGCCAAAATCGCGTCCGACGGCGACGTGTGATTGGGAAGAGGCCGGCCGTATTTCTCGTTGTAGTACGCCATGTACGCGTTAAGGATATAGGTGTGCCGGGCGTTGGGCGGCGGGTCGGTGTTATCGGTGGGACACAACATAATCGGCGGATTCCATAAGCCGCCCTTGGGACCCTGGAAAACCACCGACGTCCAGGTATTGTAAGTATATTGATTCCAAATATCCGGCTGCATCAATTGAAGGTTCGTACTGCCGCCGGGATTGCCCACGCTTCCATCGCCGGGAGTCTTTAGATAAACCTGCTTATTGCTCCAACCCATGCCGATGGGAAAAAGGTAGCCGCCGTTCTCATCGGAATACATAAGCAGGTACGTCCCCAATTGCCGCATGTTGCTTTGGCATTGAACCGTTTCCGCCTGCCTGCGCGCGCGGGTCAGCGCGGGCAACAGAATCGAAATCAGCACCGCGATGATCCCGATGACCACCAGAAGTTCCACGAGCGTGAACCCCGCCCCGCTGCGATTTTTTTGCGGATTGCCCACGACGGACGACCTCCCTCGAAGCCCCGGATGTACATCCGGGGCTGTGATTCTACCTTGATTGACGCACACCGCCAAAGTTTCTTTCACGCAATTGCTCCCAAAAACTCGGCCCACTTATCAAATGTCCGCTCCAGCCGCCAAAAGGACAGGTTTTTACGCCTTTTATGGTCCCCCCATTCGGCAATCCACCGCTCGCCTGTTACGATTTGGCCGTGAATGGCTCTGATGCCACGGGCTGGCGACGCTGGGGACCGGCCCTCTTCAGCGCGCTTCTGGCTTTGGCGCTCTATGCCGTCACCCTCGGCGGCACCTACGTCTATGACGATGCCATCGTTGTGGCGCTCGACGATCGCGTCAAGAATCCCAAATTGTGGAGACAATTCTGGACAGGCCAGTGGATCCACGGCGCCTTGGACAACCTCTATCGGCCCCTGGTTTCCCAATCCTTCGGACTTCAATGGTGGCTTCACGGCGACCGGATTTGGGCATTCCATCTCGTCAACGTCCTGCTGCACGCCGGCGCATCGGCCCTGGTCGCGGAACTGGGGCGGAGACTGGCAAACTGGCGCGTAGGGCTCTTCGCTGGATTGCTCTTCGCCTGCCATCCCATCCATAGCGAAGCGGTCGCCGGACTCGTCGGACGCGCCGAACTCGCCTGCGCCGTCGGCCTTTTCGGGGCGATGGTCCTGTTCCTCAAGCAACCCATGACCACGCCCCGCGCTTGGGCGATCTTCGCACTGGGCCTGCTCGCCATGCTCAGCAAGGAGCAGGGATTGCTTCTCCCCGCCCTTCTGGCCGCCCTCGTTCCCGTCCGTCGAAACCAAAAACTGCCGCCCGCCGCTGCGGATTCGACGCCCGATCAGCGCCACGCCCAGCGGCAAGCCATGCTCCTGACGTTTGCCCTGGTGATCTGGTCCGCCAGCGCATTGATCGTGCTGCGGGAGGAAATCCTCAAATTGAAATTCGAATGGGAGCGCGGATTCCTCGACCTCGCCATGCAACCGCTGGTGAAATCGCCGCCGGCCGACCGCTGGCTCATCCCCCTCGCCCTGCTCGGAAAGTATTTCCAACTCCTGATCGTGCCCACCCGCCTTAGCGTCGATTATGGATTGGCGGTCATCGGATCGACCATCAACCGCGGCAACCCATACCTCTATTTAGGCGCGGCCGTGCTGATCGCCGCAATCTTCGGCGCCGCCATCTGTCTTCACCGCCGAAAATGGGTCGCGCTCTTTTGCCTTCTCGCCATGGCGTTAACCTATGCCCCGGCCTCCAACGTCGTGATCCTCGCCACGATCTTCGGCGAACGCCTGATGTATCTGCCATCGGCATTCCTGCTGATCCTTCTGGCGATCGCCCTGACCCGCCTTCCGCGGCCCGCCGCCAACGTCTTGCTCCTCCTGCTTCTGGTCTTGGGATGTCTGCGCACCTGGACGTACGTACAGAAATGGAACGACCGCGACGCCTTCTACGAATACTCCCTGAACCTGCAACCCAAATCTCTCAAAATCCATCTCCTGCTGGCGGATGCGGATTATCAGAAAGGCCGATTGTCCGATGCCCGGCGGATCATGACCGAAGCCGAAACGATTTATCCCGGCTATTGGGAGCTTTGGAAGATGTCCGCCCTGATCGATGAAAGGGCCGGCGACTGGAACGACGCCGTCGCCGATTGGAGACGAGCTTTTGATCTCCACCCCGCCGTCCCCATCGCCGAGCAATTGGCAAACGCCATGACCATGCTGCAAAAGCAGCGGGCAACCACGAGGGGTAAGAATTAGTCATTAGTCATTGGTCATTTGTCATTGGTCATTTGTCATTACTCGCGGGATTTCACGATCGAAGCCGCCTTCAACAAGTGACCAATGACAAATGACTACTGACATTGGCTGATCCATCCAGAGCGGCGGCGGACGGTCACGCTGGCGGGGAACTGTTGTCTGGGCGGGCTGGCGGCGTCGGCGGCGATCTCACACAGACGGTCCAGCATCGCCGGTGTCAACGCTTCCGGCGGGACGCCCTGCGATATCAGCCAGCGCCGGGCCGATTCACGCGCCAGCATTCGCGGGCATTCGGCCAACTCGATCGCGGGAAATTTGTCGTTCAGCACCGGGGCCGTTTTGCGAATCCAATCGACGTAGGCCGCGCAGGCGCGCCCGACCGCCAGCAACGGCTCGTGCAAATCGGCGCGCGATTCGAGGAATTTGCGAACGCGATTGCGGGCGTATTTTTCCGATCGATTGCTGGCGTCCTCCCGCCAATCCTGCCCGCGGCTGGTTAGAAAATCGCGAAGCGCTTGCCGGCGAACCGCCAGCAGCGGACGGAGGATCGTCAGCCCGGCGATTTGACCGCGCGGGCGCATCGCCGCCAGGCCCGCGGGGCCGGAGCCGCGGAGAAGCCGCAGAAGAATCGTCTCCGCCTGATCGTCCGCCTGGTGGGCGAGGATCACCCCGAGTAATTTCTCGCGCTCGACCACGCGCCGGAAAAGCTCCAGCCGGATCGCCCGGTATCGCGCCGAGGGATTCTTCGGCAACCGTCCCATCCCCGGTTCGATCTGGTCCCGCCGAACAATCGTGGCCGGGATCGCGAGTTTCCCCGCCAATCCAGCGACAAAGTCAGCATCATCCGCGCTGGCCTGGCCGCGGATTTGATGATCGAGATGAACGACGTGCAGGGAAATATCAGGCCGCGAGTGGAGCAAAAGCAGCAATGCGACGCTATCCGCCCCCCCGCTGACGGCGACGGCCCAGCGGCCGGCGGGATATTCAATTGCGCCGTAAAGTGGCGTCGGATTCACGCGGACATGTTACATAAAAAAAGCCCCCGGCGCTCGCCCGGGGGCTTTTGGAAGGGCGCTTTCTTGCCAAATCAGAGCGATTTCACTTTCGACCGACGCCGGCCGAGCAGGGCCAGGCCGGACAAGCCCAGCACAGCCACGCTGGCCGGTTCCGGAACGGCGGTGCCGGTGACCGTGACGAAGTTGAAACTCCAGTTGCCGGAACTGTTGTTGTAGTCGCCCCCGGCAGCAGAAGCGTAGTTGCCGTCACCGTTGGTAAATGAATAGTCGGAGTCGGTCGAAACGGGTTTCACCGACACCATCTGCACCGCGAAATCCGAGTCGCCCAACACAGACGAGGGAAGACTCACCGAGATATTCGGCGTTGTCGCGCCGTAGAAGTTATTGGCCGGCGCAAAAACATAATCAGAGCCAACATCGACCCAGATGGGACTCGGATCGCTGGCGTCGAGCGTATACTGAATCTGCATATTCGCCACGCCCTGGGTTGTGCAGTACCAATCGAACGAGAGGCCCAAATCCTCATATCCGGCCGTGTTCACTTCAAACTCCGCGCCTTGCGTGTAGTTCGGAGCGGAATTGTTCCAGCCGTTGGCCAGGCCGGCGCCCGCATTCTTTTTATTGCTGTTTCCGCGAATGCGCCAAGCGTATTCAGTGGTGGCCGGCGTATTGGGCTGGGTAATATCGTCACTGGTCGTCGAGCCAGGACCTTCACCACCGGCGTAGGTGTAGCCATTCGTCATGCCCAGCGAAACTGCCGTACCGCTGCCGGTCGTAGGAGCCGGGCTGTTGTCCGGTGAAGCCACAATCGCGTTAAATGCCCATTGCGTAATCACATCGGCCGAAGCCGTATGCGCGCCCCAGACGCCAAGCGCCGCGGCGGCAAGCAAACCAACGGATTTCTTTGACCTTATCATTGATTCTCCCTCCCCAACACCTGGGGGAATGCTTTGACCTGTCACCGGATGCGCATTCCGAACGTCTCGGAATTGATCGCTCCCAGCCTTCGCCTCGCTTTGTCGCAATCAAGTCGTGCGGCACCGCGAACTGCGATGCGGGGAGTCTAATGAAATTTGTTAGTTGGAAATCAGAGACAAGTTATCAATGAGACAATATTTGATTAACAATCAATTAAGACGAATGCTATCCACAAGAGGATTGGCAGAGCTGGGCCGTTTGCAAATGGCTCAAGTCTTGGGCGTGGCCGTCCATTCGCTCCACATTTTCTGATATGCCCCTTCGACATCGCGCGCAAATTGAACGGCATCCATCAAAGGCGACCCCTGCATCCGCCGGCGAAGACCCGCTCGCATCTCGGACAGCAGAGCCAAGTTGTTGGCCAAGGCGGTGGCCGTTGTCATGTATTGCTCAAGCGACCGGGCCACCAACTGATCCAAATTCAGGTTGCTGAGGATCGTGGTCCCGCCGCGCCCGACGGCCGTTTTTCCGCGCAGGGTAATGACCGGAACGCCCATCCAAAGCGCATCGCACGTGGTGATGCCGCCGCCGTATGGAAATGGATCCAGGCCGATGTCGATCCGCTGGTAGGTTTGGATGTATTGCGGCCAGGGAACCCGCTCGACGAATTCGATCCGATTTCCCGCCACGCCCGATCGTTCAAACAATTGCATCAATCGTGTGCGGCAATTGCCTTTGGGCGCGTGCAGCAGAAGCCGGGATCCCGCCACCGCCAGCATGATGCGCCCCCACAACTCCAATGCCGGACCCGACAATTTCTGAAACAGGTTCAGGCATCCAAACGTGATCGTTCCACTGGAAAGCGCCGGCGGCGGCGCGACGGCCGGCGCCGTTCCGCCGGGCCGATAGCACCAATATGTCCGAGGCAGCCCGATCGTACGTTCGGTGTGATACGCATTTTCCTCCTCCGAATCCAAGTACGGGTCGGAAAATCGCCAATCCACGGCCTCCAAACCCGTGCTTCCCGGATAGCCCAGGTAACTCACCTGGATCGGAGCTGGTTTGCGGGCGAAGACCAGCAGCCGATTCCCGCCCGTGTGCAGGGACAGATCGACCAGAATATCGATCTGATCCTCGCGGATCATTTCGGCGGCGCGGTCATCGGATATGCCGGCGATCTCGCGCCATGCGAAGGCGTGCGACCGCAATTCCCGGGTTATCGCATCCGCACGTTGGACGCCGGAGTAACAGAAAACCTGGAATCGTTTTGAATTGTGCTCCCGCAGTAGCGGCAACATGTTCCAGCCGACGACGTGCTCGCGAAAGTCGGCCGAAACGTATCCGATTCGCAACGGCCGCTCCGGATCTCGAGGGTTTTTGTGCGGCGTAATCGCCGTCTTCAGCGGCCAGGCATGCCGGTCGTTCCATTGCATCAGCTCCCGGCGAATCGCCGCCGCATCCCAGGACGGGTGAAAATGAAGGGCGTAAATCCGATTGCTGTGGGCCGCCGCGTCGCTCGGATTCGACGCCACAATCCGGTCGAAGCAGGCGACGGCCTCGTCGATCCGGCCCAGGCTGAGCAGTGCCATCCCCAGATTGTTGACCGCGTCGCGAACTTCGCCGCGCAAAGCAATCGCCCGCCGATAGGCGTCGATCCCCTCGTCGAAGAGTTCACTTCGGCATAACGCGTTGCCCAGATTGAACAGCGCCTCGGGAAAATCGCCCCGCAATTCGATGGCCTTGCGGCTGGCCCCGATCGCGCCGTCCAGGTCGTTCAGATGAAACAGGAACCTGCCCAGATCGCAATGATATTCCGCAACGGACGGGTCGATGGCAATTGCGCGGCGGACCCATTGCACCGCCTCCGTCGCCCGCCCGGCCTGGAAAGTCGCCAGACCGAGGAAAAAATGGCATTGCGCATCATCCGGCCGAAGCTTCAGCGCCCGCTGATAAAGCTCGATGGATTCGGCAATCCTGCCGGCGAGGTGGTGGTCCTGGGCGGCGTCGAGGATTTCATCGGCCGTTTGTTCCATCAGAATTCCGCAGTACGCCGGCGGCCTCAAGGACGGGCGTCTGCCAATCCCCTGCCCTTTCCTGCCGGAATATCCGCATCGTCGGATACCACGGCGAATCGCTGCGATTCTCCATCCAACGCCAGTCGGCCACGAACGGCAACAACAGCCAAACCGGTTTGCCCATTGCGCCGGCCAGGTGGGCAACGGCCGTGTCGCAGGAAATCACCAGATCGAGATTGGCGATGAGTGCGGCGGTGTCGGCGAAATCGGAAAGCTCGGCGGTCCAGTCGGTGATCTCCAAGCCTGCCGGCTCACTGGCCGCCTGCCGCGCGGCCGCGCCCTTCTGGAGACTGCAAAACCAAGTGTTTGGCACCTGCCCGAGCGGCGCCAGCGCCTCCAGGGAAAATGAGCGCGTCCGGTCCGCCGCATGCGTCGGATTGCCCCACCAGCACAGGCCGATCTTTCTCCGCCCATCCTGTCCAAACCGCTGCCGCCAATTCTCGACCAGAGCGGGATCGGCAAAAACGTACGGGACATTCGCCGGAATAGTCTCCAGCGTCGTGCCCAGAACGTGCGGAAGACTCATCAGCGGACATTGCACGTCGAACGGCGGCAACTGCTCCGGCGGACAGACGATCCCCTCCAGGCTCGGCACCGTTTGCAGCAGCCGCCGAAGCGGCGGCTGCACCGTCAGGATCGGCTTGCCCCCGCGACCGGAAATCACCGGAATGTACCGCGCGAATTGAATCGCATCCCCAAACCCCTGCTCACAATCCAGCAGAATCCGCCGGCCGCCAAGATCCTCGCCCGCCCAAACGCCCAATTGCGCATATCTCGCCGGTGTCGGGATTGATCTGGCTATCCATCGCGTTTCATACCCGGCCCACCCCTCCCGAAACTCGCCCATCAGCAATTGCACCATCGCCAGGTTGAATCTCGCCAGGGGGAATTCCCCGCCCGCCGACAGCGCCCGCCGAAAACAATCCTTCGCCTTCTCGTTTTGACCAAGCTGCCGATGGATCGCGCCCAGGTTGTTGTACAGCCTCGGATCGCGGAAGCCCATCGCCTCGGCCTTGTGGAATTCTTCGATCGCTTCTTCGAGCCGGCCGCTCTCGAACAGTGCGGTGGCCAGGTTATAACGCACCTCCACCGAATCGAGGATTTGCAGCGATCGGCCAAACGCGTCGATGGCCCCCTCGTGCTCCTTCATCTGGCCAAGCACCGTCCCCAGCTCGTTCAGCGCCTCGTAAAACCGCGGGTTGATCGCCAGCGCCCGCCGCAGCGCCTCGACCGATTCCGTCATTCGATTCTGTTTTTGCAGCCCCCGGCCGAGGTTGAACCAGGCCACGGGAGAATCCGGCTGAAGCGCCAGCGCCCGCCGGGCCATGTCGATCGCCTCGTCGGTCGCGTCCCTCTCGCACAGGATGCCGGAAAGGCTGGACAACACCTCGGGAAAATCGGGACGCAGCGCCAGCGCCGCCCGGTATGCCGCGATCGCCTCGTCCAAACGGTTGAGCCTCGCCAGCGCGTTCCCCAGGTTGTGGTGCGTGGGCGCGTAATTCGCCCGCAACTTCATCGCCCGATGAAGAACTTCGATCGCCTCTTCCTGCCGCCCCGCCTGCGACAGCGCGCCGCCCAACGAATCGAGAATCCGAAAATCGTTCGGCTTATAACGCAGCGCTGTTTGCAGCGATTCCACCGCCCGGTCGAATCGACCCAGCCGGATCAGGCTGGCCGCCATGTTCTCGTGGGCATCGGTCAAATCCGGCTGAAGCCGGATCGCGCTCTCGTAGGCCTCGATGGCCTGCTCGTGCCGCCCCGCGATCGCCAGCGCAGCCCCCAGATGGCCGTGATATTGCGCCGACGCGGGATTCTGCGCGATCGCCCGCCTGATGTACTCCACCGCCGCATCCCCCTGTCCGGCCTGGCTGTTCAGCAGCCCGAGCAGGTGAAGCGCATGCGCATTATTCGGATCGGACGCAAGGATTTGCCGATAAACTCCCTCCGCCTCGCGCAGCCGCCCCGCTTGGTGATGCTGAACCCCCAGGTCCAGCGCCTGCTGTAGAGTCATAGTTTTAGGACCGGGCTTGTTCATGGACCGATCATCAAGCTAACGGTTTTCGCGGCGGATGGAAATCGGTGCGTGCCGGCGGCAGGTTGCGACCATGCAGGCGTTGCCCTCGGATTGTCGGTAGTATAATGGCAAAGCAAATGTCTACCGAAGCCCCTGCATCCACTTCGAGGGCCTGCCCCGGCGATCCTTATTGCGGGAATTGCGGCTATTCGTTGAAGGGCTTGGAAGACTCCTCCAGATGCCCGGAGTGTGGAAAACCGATTGTCGAAGTGCTCATGCGCCCAGAATTCGCGGTGCGCGCCGGCACGAGGTATCGATCCAAGGCAACGCTCTTTGGATGGCCCGTTATCGACATTGCTTTAGGACCCTCTGGAAATGAGAAACGCGGAAGCGCGCGCGGCATTATCGCCATCGGCGATTTAGCTTGCGGAGGGATTGCCATCGGCGGACTCGCGCGCGGAATCGTCGCCGTTGGCGGAATCGCCATTGGGATATTTCCTATCGGGGGCATGGCCATCGGGTTGCTCGTAGCCCTCGGTGGACTGGCCGCTTCGCTGGGAATCGCAAATGGTGGGGTTTCGATCGGCGCCGTGTCATGCGGCGGCCTGGCCGTCGGCATCGTTGCACAGGGTGGTCTGGCGCTCGGTATGTTTGCGCGCGGTGGCTTGCATCACGGAAATTCCTCTTCCATGGTTTTTGAGCATTTCCACTGGCTGTTCGGGAGATTCCCGCCAAAAGCCCTGGATGTTTATCGACCCCTGTTGTTCACGGTCGCACCGGCAGTACTTGCGGCCGCTTTAATCGGCATCCTGGCGATCATCCGGATTGAGCAATTAGGGGAAAACTCTAAGGACAAGTCAGTACGAGCGGGTTAGGCCGACGGCCGTTCACCCTTCGATTGGGTGGCCGAAAGGGGGTCATAAGCCAATTCTCATTCCCACGCGCCGCTAGAAATCTCGCATGCGGCGGGAGCCGGCCCCCCAGACCACGACGCCACCCTTGTTGAGCCCGCTGACACAAGTGTTCCGCCACGCAAGAACAGATTTGTAAGCCAATTTGCGATAACCAATTATGGAACAACAAATTATGAATCGAATAATAAGATAGCAATCACTAATCAAAACCGAAAAAGTGTCAGATTTTGTCCGATTCTGTCAGATTTCGTCCAGCTCTGGTCGCAGAGAATGCGGATTGTTGAGGCGTTTACGCGCTTTCCTTGCGCCGTTCCGGTTTCAGGTCGAACAGGCTCTGGCGGCCATCGACGATCTCTTCGGTGATGACGTACTTTCCGCCCTGCTCCTGGTCGGGCAGGCGATACATCAGGTCCATCATGATCTCCTCGACCACGGCCCGCAGGGCACGGGCACCCGTGTCGCGCTTCAGCGCCCGCTCGGCGATCAGCTCGAGCGCGCCCGGCGTGAATTCCAATTCGCTGCCCTCGATGCGGAAGAATTTCTGGAACTGCTTGACCAGCGCGTTCTTCGGCTCGGTCAGGATGTTGATCAACGTCTTGATGTCCAGCGGATCGAGCGTGGCGACGACCGGCATCCGGCCCACGAACTCGGGAATCATTCCGAACTCGACGAGGTCTTCCGGCTGAACCTGGGCCAGAATGCGCGCCCGGTCGCGCGAGGTCTCCGAGACGGTCGTTTCGCTGGTGAACCCGATTTGCCGCTTGCCCAGCCGCTTGCGGAGGATGTCTTCCAATCCGACGAACGTTCCACCGCAGATGAACAGGATCTGCGAGGTATCCATCTGGATGTATTGCTGCTCGGGATGTTTTCGGCCGCCCTGGGGTGGAATGTTGGCGACGGTTCCTTCGAGCATTTTCAGCAGGGCTTGCTGGACGCCTTCGCCGGAAACGTCGCGGGTGATGCTCACGTTGTTCTGCGTCTTGCCGATCTTGTCGATCTCGTCGATGTAAACGATACCGCGTTGGGCCGATTCCAAATCGTAATCTGCGTTTTGGAGAAGTTTGAGGAGTATGTTCTCGACGTCCTCGCCGACGTAGCCGGCCTCGGTAAGCGTGGTGGCATCGCCGATGGCGAACGGAACGTTGAGGATTCGCGCCAGGGTTTTGGCCAGGAGGGTTTTTCCGCTGCCGGTGGGGCCGATGAGCAGCACGTTGCTCTTATCGATCTCGACATCGTTGACCGGGGGCGTGGGCACGGCGCCCTCGGGGCCGGGGTTTGCCGATTCCGACGTGCTCAACCGCTTGTAGTGATTGTGCACCGCAACGGCCAAGGCCTTTTTCGCATGGGACTGACCGACAACGTATTGATCCAGAAACTCCTTGATCTGGCGGGGGCTGGGGATGGTGCTGAACAGCGGCTGGCTGGCGGACAACTTGCGTTTTTCCTGCCGGATGATGTTGTGGGCCAGGTCCACGCAATTGGCGCAGATGTAAACTTCGCTGGGTCCCTCGACCATCGGTCCGACGTCGCGGGACGATTTTCCGCAGAAGCTACAGGTGGTGATCCGGCGACCGCGGAATCCACCCTGTGAATTCGGATTGTTCCCGCCCGGAGGCAGATTCCCCGGACCTGAGCCATTGCCGGTGCGATTGGTGGTGGCCATCGACTTTCGATCCTCAGGGCCGCGACCGGCCCGGTCATCGGATTATTGAACGCCAAGCGCTCGTCTGATCAAAACTTAACGTCACGTTAAGTATCGAACTTTACGGGGTGGAGACTTGATTTCCAATCCTGTCCGATGCGATCATCTTACAGAAGATTCCGTGTAAATGGAAAAGGCAAAACGACTCGGATGGGAAATTCTTTTCGGGCGTGGGATTGCTTACAGCCGCGACGCTTATTATGGGCCTTGCCGCGGTGGTTTGTTGACATTTCCCTTTGCCGCCGCGGCATCGCGCTGCTCCGCCCGCTGGTGCGCGGCCAGGATTTTTTCCTTGGCGCGATTGAATTCCTCCTCGGAAATCTGTCCCGACCGGTGAAGGTCCCGCAAATCAGCCAGCGTGAATCCCGTGCTTGGCGCCGCTCCATCATCCGCACCCCAATACCGCCTTCGCAGCCATATCACGGCATACGCCCAGGCAAGCACGAGGACCGCCAACAGCAAACAGGCGAACACGACGGAAAGGGGATCGTTGTCATCGGCCAAGATGCCCGGCAGCACCGCCATCCCCTGACTTTAAGTCTGCTCCATCCAAGGGTCAAAGCGCCACACCCTTTGCTTTTCTCGCCGGATTCCCAAAGGATATGTCCGCTGCATGGCAACGTTGAAGCTCATGACCCCCCCCGCCGCGACCCGCGCCGATGGCTGGCACGGCATCGCCGCGCCCGGCGGCTACGAAGCCTGGCATTTCTACGCCGAGGACCGGACCCGCCGCATTCGCCTCATTTTCAGCTTTCATCATGGTTTAGCTCTGCATCCCGATTACCTCAGGCGCTTCGACGCCTACCGCCGCCATCCCACACGCAACCGGCCGCCCCTGCCTTCGCAATATCCCTGTCTCCATTGGGCGATCTATGAAGACAGAAACGAAAAACCCGCGGCAAGCTCGACCACGCAATTCCCCCCCGGCGCTTTCCACGCCGATGGCACATCGCTGACGCTTGGACCCAATCGCCTGATTTTCAGCCAGGACCAAATCACCGCTCAGATCAGGCAATCGTTCTCGGGAGAGTTGGTCTTCCATCCGATCCTTCAGGCGGGTTCGATTGAGACCGTTTTTGCCGGGCATTATTGGCTGGCGGCCCGGCCGCTTTGCCAGGTTCGCGGCGAAATCCGGCTCGGCGCGCGCACGATTGCCTTGAACGGCCTGGGACGGCAGGACCAGTATTACGGCACGCTGCCGCTCGCCTGTGCCGCCACCCGGTGGATGCGCGGTGGAATTCTCTTCCCTCGCGCCGCCATCGAGTTTCAAACCGCCGACGATCACGCGACGATCCTCCTAGCCGACGAGGCCGGAACGCGCTCGATTGAAAACTCCCCGTTCACCGTCAACTCGACCCGGCACGCGCTCCGTACGCCGCCCTACCCATCGGCGATTGATTTCGGCGATTGGCTCATTCTCCGCAACGGACGCGTTGCGGACTCATCGCCGGCGCAGCTCCAAGTGCTTTTCGACGCCTACGTCGACGGCGAGCAAACCACCGCATGGGTCGAGATCGCGGATCCCAAGCGATTGAGCGGATTCCTGGCGCGCCGGCCGGCCTCAAATGCAGTTCACCGCGAAGCAGCGAAGTAGCCCGGCGCGACCTCTGCTCGCAGCCCAAAGAATTTTACCGCGAAGGACGCGAAGTTGCGCGAAGGTCAAAATCAAATCTTGTTTTTTTCTTCGCGCAACTTCGCGTCCTTCGCGCCTTCGCGGTAATCTTCTCGGAAAAGCCCCGCAAGACGAGGCTGCCACGAAGCCCCGTCGCCGGCCCAGTTCAGGGTTTGGTCTTGGGTTTCCCCGCGGGCATGAGAACGAAAATCTTCCCCGTCCCGGACTCTGTTTCCAATTGTGCGTGCTTATAAACGGCCTGGCCAAAATCCAGAATATATAGGTTGCCATCGGGGCCGAATTTCACGTCGATCGGACGTTCCAGACCGACGCTGCTCCCCTCGCTCAGCATGCTGGCGGGCCCGCCCTGGGTGTTGTAGATGAAATCCATGACCCGACCGGGACGGCTGTCGGTATCGACCCGAACGACGCGGTATCCGGGCAACGGTGAAGGGATCGGCCGGCCGCTGGTCGAAAACGGCGCCCGGTCCCCCCACATCGCGACCAAAACCTCTCCTTCATAGCGCGAGGTGTGGAACGGTCCGGACTTGGGAATAAACGCCATCTTCCCCACCCCCGATTGCCAGGGGAATTCCGCCCGGAGCAAATCGGACACCGGCGCCGGCGCTTTCAGATTGCTCGTGTCGTGGTCGATCACGAATCGAATGTTCGGATATCCGGTGGGAATGACCATCCACCGGGGCGGCTGATATTTGGGAAGGTAAATCGGCTCCAGGCTGGTCGAATAGTCCGGCCAACCGAGCCAGGTGCCGGGAAGATTCACCTGGTAGAGCGCATCGGGATCGTTGTCGATGGGCCGAGTTCCGCGTAATTCCATCCCGCGGTCGGCCACGTAGATGGCCCCGAAATCGTTCAGCGCCAAGCCGACCGGGTCGTGGACGCCCCACGCTTCGACGCGCGGATCGCCGCCGTCCAATGCCACGCTCATAATCGCCGCCGAGGGCTTTTGCAGCGGGAAATCCACCGCCGGAATCTCCACCACGTCGCTGGTGCCGAACGGCTCAAAGGGCACCGTTACCAGCGAGCCTGGGGAAAAGATGCTCGACTCCGGATTGACCGCATCGAACCGGAATCCCAGCAAACTCAGGGTCTGATAGGCCAGATCGCACGCCTGCCGATGCTGGCGAACCCAGCCCTCTTCCCAGTTGTCCAGTCCCACGACCCCGCTGTTGGTCGCCGCGCCCACGCCGAAATAAAGCCTCGGATCCGCCGGCGGGGGTGGAATCGCCAGATCGGTCACGCCGAAATCCCCCTGGGCCGGGAGATTGGCGACGACCGTCCTGTGATCTCCGCTGTAATCGAAGGCGGTGATCACTCCCATGTCGTGTGAATCGCGATGGCTGACGTAAATCTTGCCCCGGCAGGCGACGATCCCGCCGATCGGGCCGTAAATCCGAAACCCCGGCTCCACGATCGGGATTCGCGTCCCCACCGGGTAGATATACCCGATCGAATTGTCCGGCTTGACGTAAATGATCCGCGGATCGCGGCCGTCCATGCCCCCCTCGGCGATGATCAGGTTTCCCGAATCGTCCCAGCATATCCCCGTCGGACAATTCAAGCCCGTTATGAACGGCTTAAGCTCAAATCCGTCGGGATACTCGGTAATCCGCCGGTCGATGGTCGCCCGCATCGACTGCAAAACCACCGTCGGACCGGTCGCGCAGCCGCTGGCCAGCAAACACCCGGCGAGCATTATCAGCCGCCATCGAAACGCGGAAATAGCCCGATTGCCTGCCACGACCTAATATGTATAACCCACCGCCAAGCGCCTGTCACTCCGCCCAGCCCAGGTCCGATAATGCCCGTCAAATCTTGACGGTTTTGACCAGTTCCTTCACGTGCTGCACGCTGGAATTGAACATTTTACGTTCGGAGTCGTCCAGGTCGATTTCGATGATTTTTTCGACGCCTTCGGTCCCCAGAACGCAGGGCACGCCCACAAAATACCCGCCCACGCCGTATTCCCGGTCGCAGTATGCCGCGCAGGCCAGGATGCGCTTTTTGTCGCGGATAATCGACTCGGCCATGGCGACAGTCGCCGATGCCGGGGCGTAATACGCGCTGCCGGTCTTCAGCAGGCTGACGATCTCCGCCCCGCCGTTGCGAGTGCGTTTGACGATCTCTTCGAGACGCTGACTGGAAACAAGTTGGGAAACGGGAATGCCGCCGGCAAACGAATAGCGCGTCAACGGCACCATGTCGTCGCCGTGCCCGCCCAGGAGCAGCGCGTGAACGTCCTCGACGCTGCAACCGATCTCCGCGGCCAGAAAGGCGCAATACCTCGCCGCATCCAAAACCCCCGCCTGCCCCACGATCCGCTTGGTCTCAAATCCGCTGGCTTTCCATGCGACGTACACCATCGCATCCAGCGGATTGCTTACCACGATCATGACCGCATTCGGTGAAAATTTCGCCACGTTCTGAGCCACTTGCTTCACAATCCCGGTATTGACGTTGATCAGATCGTCCCGGCTCATTCCCGGCTTGCGCGCCACCCCGGCCGTGACGATCACCACGTCGCTGCCCGCCGTCGGCTCATAGGAAGTCGCCCCGATGATCCTGGCGTCAAACCCCTCCACGGGCGAGGCCTGATACAAATCCAGCGCCTTCCCCTGCGGCATCCCCTCCACCTGGGGAACATCCACCAGAACGACATCCCCTAATTCCTTGCTGGCTGCCCAATGTGCCGCCGTCGCCCCGACGTTTCCGGCGCCGATAATGCTGATCTTCGCGCGTCGCATGAAATGGTTCCTTTCTGCGTTTGGTAAGCCCCGGATGTACATCCGGGGCTGGATTGAGCAATTTTTGCACATCTGGGCCGCTTCTCACCGGCTGTCATTCAACCTTCTGGCCATCGCGGCGGTGGCCCGTCGCGGCAAAAACCGCATCGCCAACACTGAGAATTTATTGGAAAAGCCCGGCGCCACGCTCCGCCTTCCCCGCATCATCGCGCCATACCCGATCCGCGCCGCCGTCATCGAATCCATCACCCTCATCTTGAACAGCAGCGAGTCTTCTATCCCCGCGCGCTTCTGGAACTCTGTTTTCGTCGGCCCCGGACACAGCGCCGTTACGCTCACCCCGCTGCCGGCCAGTTCATTGGCCAGCGCTTCGGAAAACGAAATCACGTAGGCTTTGCTCGCGTAATACACCGCCATCAGCGGACCCGGCAAAAAGGCCGCCACCGATGCGACGTTCATGATCCGTCCGCTGCCGCGTTTCAGCATCTCCGGCAAAACCAAGCGCGTCAGATGCGTCAGCGCCGTGACGTTCACCTGCAACATCCCCAATTGCGTTGAAAGATCGGATTGCGCGAACGGCCCATGCGTGCCGAAGCCGGCGTTGTTCACCAGATAGTCGATAGATTTTGTTTGCAGCGAATCGAAAATTCGCCGCGGCGCGTCGGCCACGGAAAGGTCCTGCACGATCACGTCGACGTTCACGCGATATTGCGCGCCCAGCTTTGCAGCCAGTTCCCGGAGCCGCGGCTCATTCCGCGCCACCAACGCCAGGTGATGCCCATCGCGCGCGAACAGTTCCGCCAGATCGCGTCCGATCCCGGCGGACGCGCCGGTGACCAGCGCGGTTTTTCCGGGTGAATCCGTCATGGCTGCCGAGCACAAAGCGGCCTGCCGACTTCAGTCGGCAGGTCCTCCGGACTTCTGATAACGCTTATAAGGCACATCGCGCAAGAACACCCTGCGCTCCCGCGCAAATTCCAAACCCCTCTCCAGCCCCACCGTCACACGAGTGTGCCGATACCTGCGATAATCCCCGCGAATTCCGTGTCGTTGCGATTGCAGCATGGTATACCGATACGCTCGGCAAAATTGCGTCTCATCCCGCAGGCATCCATCGAAATAATCAGCCCAAAACGGAATGAGACGCGTTGTGAGCAAATCATTCACCAGTTTGGCCGTCGACCCATGAATTTTGCGAATCATGGGCGCAAGGTCCAAGCCGCGCGGAAGATATCCGATGGCGTGATAATGGTTATCGATCAGCGTGCAAATCCACACGTCGAAATGATGTTCCAATGCATATTTCTCGAACTGCCGCCAAAAGATCAATTTTGCGGCGTCGGAGGCGAACGCCGGAAAGCAATCCGTGCAGCGCACCGTCAGAAAATAAACCGTGTTGTCGCGATACCAATGCTCCAGACGATGGCGGCCTTTGAAATACTCCTTTTTAGAGGACGAGCCTTTGGTGAATGAAACCATGAAAATACCCGCCGACTAAAGTCGGCGGGCCGCTGGCTCACGCCACCGTGATCCCCTGATCCAGATAAACGTCCTGAATCAGGTTCAGCAGTTTCACGCCGTCGGCCATCGGCCTTTGGAAGGCTTTCCTTCCGCTGATAAGTCCCATTCCGCCGGCGCGCTTGTTGATCACCGCGGTTCGGACGGCGTCGGCGAAATCGTGCTCGCCGCTGGCGCCGCCGCTGTTGATCAGCGGGCTGCGGCCCATGTAGCAGTTGGCCACCTGATACCGGCACAATTCAATCGGATGATCGCCGGGCGTCAGTTGTGAATAGACCCGCTTGTCGGTCTTGCCGAACTTCAGCGCGTTGTATCCGCCGTTGGTTTCGGGCAATTTCTGCTTGATGATGTCCGCTTGAATGGTGACGCCGAGATGGTTCGCCTGGCCGGTGAGGTCGGCGGCGACGTGATAATCCTTTTCCGGGGTCTTGAAGGCGGAGTTGCGCAGGTAGCACCAAAGGACGGTCACAAGCCCCAATTCATGGGCGGAGGCGAACAGGCGCGACACTTCCTGAATCTGCCGATCCGATTCCGCCGAGCCGAAATAAATCGTCGCCCCGACGGCCACCGCGCCCATGTCGAACGCCTGTTTGACGCTGCCGAATAAAATCTGATCGTATTTGTTCGGGTAGCTAAGGAACTCGTTGTGATTGAGCTTGACGAGGAAGGGAATTTTGTGGGCATATTTGCGCGAGCAGGCGCCCAGAACGCCCAGCGTGGACGCCACCGCGTTGCAGCCGCCCTCCAGCGCCAGCTTCACGATGCTCTCCGGATCGAAATAAGTCGGATTGGCCGCGAAGCTCGCTCCGGCCGAGTGTTCGATCCCCTGGTCCACCGGCAGGATCGAAACGTACCCGGTCCTGGCCAGCCGGCCGGAATTGAGGATCGCATTGAAATTTCGCAGCACGATCGGCGTCCGGTCGCTGGACGCCATAACCCGATCCACGAAATCCCCGCCCGGAAGATGCAGCGTTTCGCGCTTGAATCCCTTGGCGACGTAGCCAAGCAGGGCATCCGCGTCCGAACCCAGAAGATCGACAAGTTGACGGTTTGTTGCAGACATACTGAATCTCCTTTAGATAAACAGGCCAAGAGTGTAAGGACGCCGCCGTCCGATGCAATCAGGAAAATCCCCTAATGACCGCGCATCCACAATCCATCCAGATCGATGAATTCGTTGAGCGGCAACTAACTCATCTTCAGCAAATCCGGAAGGACTTGCACAAATCGGCTTCGAGCAAGGACTTGGTCCACCCCGGCCGACCTCGCTTGGGCGATGGTTTGGGCATCTTCGTGCGAGACGAATCCCACGACCGTTCGACCGGCCGTTTTTCGCCAATGCCCCGCCGCCTCGATCGCGCCGGGAAGATTCAAATCCACGATCATCAGCTTGCCCCGAACTCCATCATGCTTCAAGACTTGCGCCGGATCGCGGATCATCTTCACCGCCGCCCCCACCGCCCGCGCTTCGGCCAAGATCCTTCCCGAAAACGTCAGGTCACGCACCAACACCAGGATTGAACGGGTATCAGAATCGGTCTGGGACATTTAGGGCTTTTCGTCCTTTCCGTGTGGCTTGGCAACCGGATAGTATTCACCCTGGTAATCCTTTTTCTCTTCTGGGGCCATGGGTAGAGTCGGCGCTTCGGCCGGCCCACCCTCGAGCTTTTTCACCACCGGCGCGGGCGTAGGCGCTGTCGCAACCGACGGCGCTCCCGTCGCCGACGCCTTCAACGTCGCTTCCATGCTCTCTTCCAGCTCCCGCAATCTCTGCATGTCGCCCTTGCTCACCGCCACCGGCGCCACGGCGACGGCCGGCTCCGGACCGCCCTTGAACCGGCTCAGATCGTATTCCTGCGGCGTCATCTTCCCCAGCCCACCCTTGATCATCACTGCCAAAAGCGTTGGCCAGATTACCCCAACGATCAGAAACGTTGCGATCATCCAGGCCACATATCCATATTTCGACGATTCCCACCACCGATAATGGAAGGAGATGGGAATGGCCGACGGCCCCTGCTGGGCCCGAAGGAATTGGTTGGTCGCCACCAGAAAATCGCTGATCGTATGCTGATCGGCCGGGTTCCACGGAATCCAATACGCCCCCGGGCTGCCCCGCTTCCACCCGTTCCACTCCTGAATCTTCAAACCGGCCGGGCCGTTGGCGTCCCGCAGACTCGGATTGGCGGCGATGATCGCCTTCACGCCCATCGGCGTGTCCCTGTGATAAAACCGCGCCGCCAGCGAATTCAGCGTGTCACCCTTTTTTCCGAAGTACAAGCTCGCAGCCGGATAAGCCTGGTGGCCCTGGTTCGGCGACGCGCGCGGAGTTGGCTCGTACGGATACGGCGCCCACATGTACTCCGTTACCGTTTCGCCCGAGGGATGCGCCGCATCCGACGGCGTCAGCCGCGTGAAACTCACCAGTTGAAGCTTGACGATTCTGTCCCCCACCGGCACGTCCTGCACCGGATGGACTATCAGATCGCTCATCCAGGCGCGCCGATGGCTCGAGTCCTTCGGATCAACCCACGGCTGAAGCAGCAATCCGGTCTCGAAAGTCACCGTGGAAACGGAGGTATGCTGGACCGCGGTATCCGCCCCCCCTGAATTGAGGAACGCCAAGATCGCCCCCAACACCAGGCTAAGCCCCACCCAATGCCACCATTTCATTTGTTCGACGAATCCCATGGCCCCATTTCCTCTGCTATATCATCCCAAGAACAAGACGGAGTGACAAGGAGATTCAGCCGCGGCCCAATCGAGGATAGTCGGTTGCTTTCTCATTCCAAAGCCCTGGGAGCTTGCTCCCTGGGCATGCCAAATCGCCTCGGCATTCAAATTCAACCACTACCCGATCGAGACCTTTTCTTCTTTTTCCCAGTCCTCTTGGCGCCTCCCCCACCGCGCTTCTCGAGCTTGCGAATCCTCTCGACAATCTCCGGAAGCTGCGCCAGCAGGGTGAGGCCTTTCCGCCCGTGCGGCGCCGGCGTGGCCGGAGCGCCGTAAAGAACCGCCCCATCCGTGGCGTCGCTCGCCACCCCCCCGCGGGCGGCTATCGTCACGCGATCTCCCAGCAACAGATGCCCCGCCACTCCCGCCTGTCCGCCGATCGTCGCGTGATGCCCGATCCTCGTGCTGCCCGCTATCCCCACCAGCGACACCAGCAATCCATGCTCGCCAATGCTCGCTCCGTGGCCGATGGCGACAAGATCGCTGATCTTCGTCCCGGCCCCGATGACCGTCTTGCCCAGCGTCGCCCGCTGAATCGTCACGTTGGCTCCAATTTCCACGTCATTGCCAATTTCCACGATCCCCACCTGCGGAATTTTATGATGCGCCCCCTTGTGCGTCGCATACCCAAACCCGTCCTGCCCAATCACCGCCCCCGCATGGAGCGTCACCCGGTCGTGAAGGACGCAATCGTCATACACCACCGCATTGGGATAAAGAACGCATTCCCGCCCCAGCACGGCCCGCGGCCCCACGTACGCCCCCGGATAAATCACGCATCCCTCGCCCAGTTTGGCCGTCGGATCAATATGCGCCCGCGGATGCACCCCGCCATGCGGATGCTTCCGATGCCCATGCAGCAGCACCATCGCCTGCATGAACGCGAAGTACGGATCGTCGCATCGCAGAATCGTGACGCGATTGCTTCTCGTCGCCTTCGACGCGATCACCGCCGCGGCTCGCGTGGTATTCAGCAGCTTTTCATATTTCGGATTGGAAAGAAAGCTAAGCTGATCCGCCCCGGCATCTTCCAGGGACGATATCGAGCAGACCAAGGCTGTACCGTCGCCGACCACCACGGCCCCGATCTTCTCCGCGAGTTGAGAAAGGGAAATTGTCATTGGTCATTCGTCATTGGTCATTTGTCATTGGTCACTGGCCATTCGCCCTCGTTCGGTGGTAATTTGTTATCCGCAATCTTCACAAATGACAAATGACAAGTGTCCAGTAACCAATGACAAGTGACAAATGACCAATGACATTTTCCTAAGGACCCCCAACCATGCCCCATCTTCTCGGCATTGACATCGGCACCAGCGCAACGAAAACCCTCCTCTGCGATGAAAGAGGCAAAGTCCTGGCCACGGCAATGGCGGAACATCCAATTTCCGCCCCAAAACCCGGGTGGTCGGAACAAAACCCGTTGGATTGGTGGAAGGCCACGGTTGCCGCCACCAAGGCGGTGCGAAAGCGCGCCGGGTTGAAGCCGGCGGACATCCAAGCCATCGGCCTCTCCGGGCAAATGCACGGCAGCGTTTTCCTCGGCGACGGCCCCAAGCCGCTGCGCCCGGCGCTGCTCTGGAACGATCAGCGGACCGCCGAGCAATGCGCCCAGATCGAATCCCGCGCCGGCGGTCGCGCGGCGCTCATCGAACTCGTCGCCAATCCCGCCCTCACCGGCTTCACCGCGCCCAAAATCCTCTGGGTGCGCCAGCATGAGCCGAAGGTCTATGCGAAAACCAAACATATCCTGCTTCCCAAGGATTACATCCGATATCGGCTGAGCGGCGACTACGCCACGGAGGTCAGCGACGCCAGCGGAACGCTCCTGCTGGACGTGGTCAATCGCCGCTGGTCGGATCGCCTGCTGGAGCTTTTGGAAATCGACCGATCGCTTTTGCCCAGGATGCACGAATCGCCGGAGGTAACGGGAACGCTGACGGCCGAGGCGGCCGAGGAATTGGGATTGTCGCCGGGCACGCCGGTGGTCGGCGGGGGCGGCGACCAGGCCGCCGGCGCCGTCGGAAACGGAATCGTCTCCACCGGCATCGTCAGCGCCACCCTCGGCACCAGCGGCGTCGTCTTCGCTCACAGCGATCAGCCCACCCGCGATCCAATGGTGCGTCTTCGGCTGCATGCTCTCGGCCGGCGGATCGTTCCAATGGTTCCGCAACAACCTCGCCGCCGCCGAAATCGCCGAAGCGAAAAAGAAAAACATCGACCCCTACGCCTTGCTGATCCGCCAGGCTGAGAAGGCCCCGCCCGGCTGCGAGGGTTTGCAATTCCTCCCCTATCTCACCGGCGAACGCTGCCCCTATCCCGATCCCCACGCGCGCGGCGGTTGGATCGGCATCACCGCCCGCACCACCCGCCCCATGCTCATCCGCGCCCTTCTCGAAGGCGTCACCTTCGGCATGCGCGACGCCCTGTCCATCATGCAGGCCATGCAAATCCCCATATCCCAAGTCCGCGCCAGCGGCGGCGGCGCCCGCAGCCAGTTCTGGCGTCAGCTTCAGGCCGACATCTACCGCATGCCGATCGTCACCATCAACGCTGCCGAAGGCCCCGCCTACGGCGCAGCCCTATTGGCAGGAGTCGGCGTCGGCGTCTGGACCAGCGTCGAACAAGCCGCGACTTGCTGCATCAAGGAAACCAGAACGCTCAATCCCAACCGGAAACTATCCGAGCTATACGACCGCTCTTATGCCGTTTATTCCAAGCTTTACGGCGATTTGAAGGAGCGATTCCCGGAGATGGAGGAATGATAGATGTTGCCCGTCTAACAGAGCCGCGATATGCTTTTTATATGGGCACTGTTCCGGAAATCGAAGCCGCCGTCCGCGAGCTTTCCCCGTCCGACCTTTCCAACTTTCGGAAATGGTTCCAGGAATTTGACGCGGAGGCGTGGGACCGGCAATTGGAGCAGGATGTACAAGCCGGCAGGCTCGATGCCTTGGCTGAGCAAGCGCTCAATGATTTGCGCGAAGGGCGCTGCTC